>CAZSAD010000007.1:51173-56717 GCA_964604995.1 uncultured Methanosarcinales archaeon | reverse complement strand
ATAAAAATTTAATAAGAAAGAAATTAAAACATTATGCTAAAATTCTTGAAAAGAATAAGCAACTATCTTTTTTCGGTTTGAATATATTTTAGTATTATTGTCTCTTGATAGTAGTAATAAAACGAAAAACTTATAAACCCAGCTAAAATATTAGTAGCTATGGATTTAACATTAAATCAAAAATTTGAAGCTAGCAAAGCATTTTGGACGGAAGGATTTATAAAAAGAATACAAGACACATTGGACTATTTTAAAATAACAACTACTTCAGAAAATGTTCTTCGTGAAATATTTATAAATAGTTACACCTTAATGGAAAATATTAAAGCTGATATTGGGGATAGTTGTGATCCATTTTATGATGAACTGCCATTTCTAATGTATGGTAATGGCACTTCAATTTATTCAGAAGATCAATTATTCTTATTAAAACAAAAGAAAGCACAAGAGCTATCTAATAAATCGATATTATATTTACCAAATGATAAATTTAAATCTGGGTACATATCCGGAACTGAAGCAGAACTTAAAAGAGGAGAATCATTTAAAAGACAATGTCTTTTAAACAATGTTTCAGTAAACAGTGCTTATTGCAAGGATTCTAACAGTATGTGGATAGATAAAAATATTTTAATTGGAGATGCAATTTTAAGTATTTTAGTATCACGAAATTTACCTAACGAATATTCTCCAGCAAAAAATGGCAGCTGGGATATATTTTTTGAAGCATTAGGTCATGAATTTGGACATTATTTATTCAAATCAGAATTTGAAAGCATCAGTACGGGAGATTTCGTTAACCATGGTCAAAGTAAGGCGCATCAACTCGGAGAAAAATATGCAAAATTAAAATCAAATGATGTCAAGTACATAAATGACTTTTTTAGTTTACTTGTTCAAAAGTAACTGAAGCTTTTTTTAATTTGTCACTACCTAAATTTGATGAGAATTATATTTAAATAACTCCATTTAGTTAAGAATAGTATCAATAAAGAAAAACAAGAAAATAAAATTAAAAATAAATTTATTCTTCTAATTCCAAAGCTGCAATTATTTGGTCTAGCTTTTTATTTATTTTAGCTAGTTCAGCTGAAATATCATCATTTCCCCTGCTTGGTCCACTGCTTCTGGAATCAGAATCTTTATTTTTTCTAAAACAATCAGAACAGTAAACTGGCTTGGAACTTGTTGGTTTGAATGGGACTTCGCATTTTTCACCGCATTTATCGCAGATAACTTCATGCATTTCTACTGGAGAATCTCTACTTCGCCTCTCGCCTCTGCCGCCAAATCCACCTTCTTCTCTATCTGAAGATCTTCTTGAATACCTATCGCCAAATCTTCCTGATTCGCTGCCGCCAAATCTACCCGATGACCTTTTTGCATCTCTTCCACTGGATCTTGGTTTGTGATCCCTTCTAAATTCTGCCATTTTAACCTCGCTTGTTTTATATATTTTTTCCATAGAACATACGTGCTATATTCTACAAATATGAGTAAGCTTAGGGTATTATAAGCTTATGTTTAATTTAATGTTTTAAAGAAAGAACTATAAAACAAATTCCTACCATAACTAAAGATAAAAGGTCGATTACAAGACAGTAAATACAGTATACTTTTAGTACAAATGCCTGAATGTAAAGTAAAGATATTGCACTTATACCTGCAATAAATATACCAGTTAAGATTGTATAAAAAATTGTCTTTTTAGGGAAATATAACTGCAATGTGATTAAACCAGCTAAAATTCCAAATCCTATCATGCCTAAGATTGCATTACTAATCCCAAATATTGAGCCATATATTGAATTCTGGACAGTATAACAGCTATTTGCGCCAGATGTTGCAGTGCAAATAGTTTCTAATGCCTGCGGATTGGTTGTTTTTTGAAGATGAACTAGAAATGATACAATTAAAGATAAAATGCTTAGTGCAAGCAAAATCCCTAAATATGTTTTTGTCGATGCTTTTTTCTTTATTTTATTTACCATATTCTTTTGAGAAATCAAACCTTTTTAAAGTCTTTTCTAATTTAGTGCTTTTATCTTAAAAATATCTTAAATGTAATCAAGAGATTACACATATTTTCCTGCTAAGAGATGCATGAATATATACAACAAATTCTTTTTCTAATTTAAAATTTGATTTTTTTAATATGGATTTGTAAGAAGAGAAACTGGGAAATATCACTACTGCTTTTTTTGTTAGAATTTTTCTTAAATTTAATAAAAATGCTAAATAAAATCTTTCCAAATCTTTTTTCTGCTGTTTTTTTGTATTTTTACCATATGGAAAATCCGAGACTACAAATTCTATTTTTTTTGAATATTTTGTCGCGTCAGAACATTTTAAATCATAATCTTTTATTCGAAAATAATCTAAGTTAACTTTAGAGCGCCAGATCATATTTTGATCATTGTCAATTCCTATTGGTTTAAAACCCATAAGGCCCATTTCTATTAAAATTCCTCCTGAACCGCAAAGCAAATCTGCTATTTTGGAGTTTTTATCTAAAATCCCAGTTAAATTAATGCAAGCTCTTGCAAGTTTTGGGTGCATTGATGTTGGATGCAAAATAGGTCTTAAATGTGGTCTTCTTTCTTGAAAATCTTTTACAATTCTACTTGATAATCTTGCGCAAAAAACTAAATTGCCAATAAAGAAAAAAGTTATTTCTGTTTTTGAATTAGTTAAATTCACTTTTGGTTTTTTTAGAGTTTTCCATATTTTAATTGCCAAACTTTTTTCACTAATTTTATTTGGCAAATTTGTAACATTAACTATTCTTACGCAAAAATCTTTTTTGTAGATTTTTTGCCAATTGTATTTTTCTACTGTTTTATCCAAATCTTTGATGTTAATTTCAAATAAATAATCATAAATTGTGTGAGTATAAGCTAGTCTATCACTAAGATTTATGCTATTCGAATCCAGAATTAAAATTCTTTCATACTGATGAAATTCCTTTGGATTAGTTAATGCTAAAACTTCTTCTCTTGCTATTTCAATGTGCTCTCCGGAGAGATAAAAAATTTGTTTCATAGAATATTCCTAATTATTTTTTCTTATTTTTATTTGGTTTATTTTTTTTAGTTTGTAAGGAGGGATTTAATTGTTTGTACCCAATCCAAACCAAAATAATTAGTACTAAACCTAGTATTAAAAATCTTCCAACATCAGGCAAATCACCCCAATATCTTAATGTGCCATAAATAATTGTGATTACTCCACCCGCCATTATTCCTGAGCCTACACTTTCTAAGGATATAACTATTGCACCAACTAAAACTGCAATAAGTCCCAGTATACCTGCAAAAATGAAAACTTGTTTGTTGTATTTTTGCATAGCATCATTATAATATTTATTACAATAATCACATGTTGTTGGTATTTGGCATCCTCTATCATCTTGTTCATATTGCATCATGCCACCATCTTTGCCACATTGTAATTCTTTATCTTTTACTGCATCAATTGCAGCTTTACAAATTGAATAATTAGCTGGTTCAGGCATTGCAATGTATGGTTTATTTGCATAATAACTATTGTTGCAGAACTGTTCATATTTTGGCTCTGCGTAAAAAGTTTGAATACCATAATGTACGAAGAAAACGAAAATAATAGCAATTGCAATCATTAAAATACGTTCTTTGAGATTCATAAACTAGAATAAATTCTTTGAATATATAAACCTATAGATTGTTTTGATGATTTGATTAATTATTTAATGTGGTGTTTTAAAATTTTAACTTCTTCATCTTAATTCTTTTCACTATTGAAATTTATAGAAACATATTTATATCAGTTCGCCTATAAATGCCCCATGCCACGAGGCAGACCAATTAGATCGGATATAAGGCAAGCACTAGTTGAAATACTGGTAGTTATGAAAAAAGCTTATGGTTATGAAATCTATAAAGTTTATGATTCTATATTTCCTAAAGCCACTCTTCGTGCTGTTTATTACAATCTTAGAAAAGGAGTTGAACTAGGGGAGTTTCAAGTTAATGTTGTAACAGCAGAAAAAGGAGATTATAGTTGGGGAACAGAAGCTGAGAAGACTTATTATGAATTGGGCCCAAATGCACATTCTACAAATGATATACGGGTTAGAGATTATTTTGAAAAATTGAAAGTGCAAAATTTAAACCCTGATAAAAAAGAAGAATAAAAAAATAAATTAAAAATAATATTTCTAAAATAACTTTTTAAGAAATTCTATGTTTTTAATAACTCTACCTTAATTTTTGGGATATATTTTTCTTTCTACTCCAGAATAAAGGTTTACCAGAGCTTTCCAATAGGGCACTTCTTTTAACTCTTCACTATGTATGATTGCTACATTGGCAAATGCTTCAGCAACCATATTGGGGCAATAACCTTTCTTTAAGAAAACATCAAACATTTTAGCAGGTTGAAGGGAAGTTTTATTTTCATCAATACTCTTTGATATTTGACTATAAATCTCATCAGTAACATCATTAACATTTCCTAAACATAAATAATTTAACCCATATTCATTATTTATAATTTTAAACACCTTAACCAGTTTAGGGAAATTTAAAGATATATAAACCTTAGTTTAAGGTGTTTTTCTTAGTTGAGTTTGTTAAAATAAATTTAATAAAAATTAATCACTATATAGTAGCAAAAAAGAGATAGATTTATAAACTAAATGGGATTTATAGTTCTTTATGGCTATTCACAAATATGATTGGAGTAATATTCCTAAAGATTTATGGGGGTTATTTTCTTATGATTTAGATTTTTCTACAAAACAAAAATTTATGAAAGAAGCAATTAAGGAAGCAAAAAAATCATATAAACCTCACGATGACGGAGCCCAATGTGGTGCTGTGATTGTGCAAAATAATGAAATAATATCGCAAGGGCATAGGGAAGTAATATGTCCAACTAAAGAAGGTAAAACAAGAATAATTCATGCGGAACAAATGGCATTGTACAATGCTGGAAAAAATGCTAAAGGATCAGATCTGTATGTTACTTTAGAACCTTGTTTTAAAAGAGGTAATCTCGAATTGCATGAAGAATACCCTCCCTGTTCAACATTAATCCCGAATGCTGGTGTCGAAAGAGTAATAATTGGATTAATTGATAAAAATCAAAATACTAATGGTAAAGGCATAAAACACTTAGTTGAATTAGGTGTTAAGGTGGAATTTATTTATAACGACATTGAAAAAGATTTATTTAATATTGTTCGAGAAGGTAAATTCTATTCAATGTATCCTACAATTTTGGACAGAGCCAGATAAATTTTATGAAATTAGTTTAATAATTTTTTATATTCTATTCTTTAATTTGATAATACTTTTATTCCAAATAATTAATTATTCAGTGAGATTTAAATAAAGAATTAAACTCTTACTTATAGTATTGGTGTTTTATGGGCAGGTAGGCAATCTTTAAGAAAGATTGCATAGAAACAAATTGGGCATAAAGCCCAATGGGTTTATTTTAGATAATAAAAAAATTAAAATCATTTAAATTTAATTTGATATTTTATGGGCGCGTAGCTCAGTA
>CAZSAD010000007.1:0-51163 GCA_964604995.1 uncultured Methanosarcinales archaeon | reverse complement strand
GCAACGGTGAGGCCGCGAGTGCGACTCTCGCCGCGTCCATTATAATTTTTTTTGAACAATCTAATTACATATCAATTAATTACCTATTAATAATCAAAAACATAATGTCAAATTTACTTATACTGCTTAGCAATTTCCATTAATTTATCTTTACTTTTTTCCATAGAACTAATTGATTCCTTTAACATTTTAGGTTTATCTTTTATTAAAGAATATACTTTATGGATGACATCTTTCTTTTGTTCTTCCAAAAGATTTCTATAATCAAATAATTCCCTTAATATCCAAGCCATTTTCTTTCTCTTGAGCTGTGTTGTTGTGTTAAACAAAATAGCATTATGGTAATAATCAATTCCCTTATCATTTAAGAATTGGAAATTTGATTTTATGGTATCTTTCGAATTTCCTAATAATTGTGCATTAGCTAAAATAAATTCATTACATTTATAATCATCTAAACCATCTTGTTTTAACAATCTAAATAGATTATCATAATTTTTTTGAATACTGTTTTGATCTCTTTTGAGTAAACTTGAGTGAGATACTATATTTTCATCACTTAATCCCAATACTTTTAATTTTTGATAATTTGTTTCTATAACATTTTGATCTCTTCCAAGTAAATATGCCCATACTGCTATATTTTCATCTTTCAAACCCCGTGCTTTTAATTTCTGATACTTTGATTCAATAGTTTTAGGTTTATATCCTAGTAAATCTATACATTGTGTTATTTTTTTATTAGTTAATCCCAATACTTTTAATTTTTGATAATTTGTTTCTATGGTAGTTGGATCTTTCCCAAGCAATTGAACATATGTCGCTATTTTTTTATCTTCCACTCCCAACACTTTCAATTTTTGATAATTTGCGTTTATAATCTCAAGTTTCCCTCCCAATAACTGTGCTTGAGATGCTATTTTTTTATTATTTACTCCTTTACTCTTTAAAAAAGTATAAATCATTCTTATTGAATCTTCAGTTGTATTTTGGTTCTTAAGAATCCATTTTTTTGAAAAATTAGGAATATTATTACCTGGCAACAATTCTTCTATTATCTTTTCTAGATTTTCAGCTGTTATCATAACTAAAATGAATTGTTTTTTGTTTATAAAGATTCCTATTATTTACCACTATTTAGTTATTACATTTTTTTAAAACATACCTTAATATAACTTTAATACTTTGTAATTGTCAATACTTTGGGTAATAAAACGTAAGTTTCTATGAAAAAAGTATTGGGGTATTCAATGATGTTTAATTTCAAAAAAACATTTTCAAAAAAGCAAGTTATTTTATTACTTACAATTTTATTAATAATTGGTGTAGGATTAAGGTTTTACAGTATAAATACACAAAGTATTTGGCTTGATGAAGGATTTTCAGTTTATTTTGCTAAACAAAGTGTTGTGGGGATATTAAATATAAATGATCCAACGCCCCCTTTATACAATCTTTTATTGCACTTTTGGATGAATTTTTTTGGCGATAGTGAAACTGCGATTAGGTCATTATCTTTAATATTTGGGCTTTTATGCATTATTATATCTTATAATGTTGCAAAACTATTAGTTGGACAAAAAGCAGCACTTTTAACAGCATTACTAACAACATTTATGCCTTTGCAGATTTATTTTTCACAAGAGGCAAGACCTTACATTTTATTCTGGTTTTTGAGTTTATGTTCAATGTATTTTTACATAAAAATACTTAACAAGATGTCTAATAAAGAACAATCCCTAACAATTGGATTGGACAAATTAGGGTATATCATTGCAACTGCATTAATGTTGTATAGTCATGGCTTTGCAATGTTTATTTTTCTAACTCAAAATATACACTATTTTTATATAAATCTAATACCTCTATTAAATAAATTAAGAAAAAACAAAAAACAATTTTTGAAGCTTGTTTTAGATTGGATATTATTACAATTTTTAATTATTTTATTGTGGTTGCCTTGGATATTAAAATTGCCAAAAATTATTAATGATTCGGCCTATAGGTGGATTACACTAAAAAGTATAGTGGATGTATCGACTTTACCTTATGCATTTTTATCTGGGGGGTATTTTTCATTAGCTGGAACATTGTTAATGATTTTAGGATTATATTTTTTCATAGGCGAAATCATTCGATTTAAAAAAGAATATAAAAATCCCTCAATTAACATTTTGTATGCTTGGTTAATTTTACCAATTGTATTTTCAATAATTCTGTCTTTTTTATTACATCCAATTTTTACAGCAAAATATATTTTTATGCTTTCATTTCCTTATTACATCATAATTTCATTTCATATTTCAAAAATAAAAAAAGAACACGCAGCAGTTTTTATTATTTTATTGCTCTCATTTTCAATATGGGAAACAATTCAGATGAATAATCATGTTTTAAAAAACAATTGGAAAGATGCAAGCAATTATTCTATAAATTTAGCTAATAATCCATCAAATGACCAGGCAATAAATTTTTTTAATTCAACAAATACAACTACTAAAACAACTACTAAAAAAATAATTGTTTTTGATAGTTTTGAAGCTTTACCTCTACTTTACTATGTGAATAGAACATGTTTGAGTATGCCAACTTATGAAGAATGTGCTAAAAACAATGGCATTTATCCAGTGCATACTTATGAAGAATTTAAAAATTTTAGTAGCAGTAATATGGTTATTATTTTTTCTAGTGAGCAGTATAATAAAGATTATGGCCAAATAAAAAATTTTATCGATGCTAATTATTTTATCTCCTCTACTAAATATTTTACTAAAGTTGATGAGTATAATATCACTGTTCTTGAATTGAATAAAAAATAAATCTATTGATATCTCATCTATGGATATATCAATGATATCTTGAATTTAGTAGGTTATATAAATCCGGAGATTTTCATTTATTTGAGAGGTGGAAGGAACAAACATGACCTCTCAATATTCTGATTTACAAGCTTTTCCAAAAGCAGATTTGCATCGACACATGGATGATGTAAATCCAAAAATTCTAATTAATTTTAAAGACAGAGTAAATTTTCCTGCATCTAGTGTTGAAGAACTAAGCAGGATGTATTCTTTTAAGGACAAAGAAGGAAAAAGCCGCTCTCTTGATGAAGTATTCAAAATGTTTGCATGGTCAATTGCTGCAATGAGAACTCCTGAAGGTTTAGAAGAAATTGCTTATCAGCAAGTATTGGACTTAAAAAAAGAAAATATCCTTTATGCAGAGCTTCGCTTTGCTCCAGGTTACCATTCAATTTACCCTGCATATTTTTACAAACCTGAAGTTTATGAGAAAAATCCAGGCAAGCCAATGGAACTTCAAGAAACAGTAAAAAGTGCACTAAAAGGGATAAAAAAAGGGATGAATGAAACAGGAATTGTAGTGAATCTTACATTAAGCATACCAAGAGAAAGTCATATACGTTACAGTTTGAAAAGTGCATTTGAGATTGCATGCCTTGCAATTAAATTTCAAGAAGAAGGAGTAACGGCAATTGACCTTGCGTGTAATGAACGTGATTTTCCACCTGAAATTTATAAGAGTGTTTTTATGTCCACTATTTATTCAAAAATAAAACGTGACCCTCATGCAGGGGAAATGGGAAAAACTATTTTTCAAAAGATAAAAAATATAGGGACAAGTATTTATGATTTAAGAGCTGATGGATTAGGGCATGCTCTACTGCTTTACATGGACCAAAAACTTATGGATGCTGTAAGGGGAAAAGGTATTAGGATTGAACGCAATCCGTGGGAAGATACCATCATTCGTGGCACTGAAGATGATGGGACAGATATTCTTTTTGAAAACAGAATAAAAATTTCTTTGTGTTCCGATGACCGTAATTTAATGCATCAATCACTTACTGAAGGGTTTGATAAAACACTTACTAAATATGGGTGGGGGGAAGAAGAGATGCAAAAACTGACTGCAAATGCAGTAAATACTGGGTTTTACATTGATGACAAACAAAAAAAACGAGTGCAAAGAATGTTTGTAAAAAATGGACTTTCTCGCTCTTTATTGGAATAAAATATTGTTACTACTATTAAAAAGTAAAGATTTATATGTTCTTATTTATTAGTTATTTATTATTAAAATGGAACAATTACCTAAACAAGTGATATTTGAATTAAATTATTGCATCAATACATTTGAAAATTATCTTGGAGTTGAAATCAAAAATAAACCTCAATTAGAAACAAGTAATTCTCGTACTTCAGCATATAACCTCTCTAAAAATACCCTCTTAATTGATTCTTCCAATTTTGGAGAGGGGGTGGCTTATTTTGAAGAAATATCACATTTATTTAGGGAAAATATAATGCCCTCCGATGGTAAAGAGTTAGATAATCGAGTACAAGAGTTTTTTGGAAGATTAGGTGAAGAAATTGGAAAGGAACTAACAAAAGGTACTGAATTTGAATATTTGTTTCAAAATTATAAACCAAGGGAATTTTCAAATCCTCAATTTTTTGAAAGTGAATATGGTAAATATATTAAAAATCAAGCAGTTTACGATCTATATGCTAATTTTTTTGAAGATGTGGTAAATAATATGCAAAAATACCATTCTGTTTTATCAACTCTTACTAATCAATCTTCAATTTTGTTAAATGAATTGAAACAAACTGGAAATTTTAATAATTTATTAAAACTAATCAAAGATTCTCTTGAAAAATATACCTCATTACCCAATACAGATTTTGTTGAAAAGTATAATCTTTTAGCAAACAATTCTTCTAAAAGAAGACCAATTTCCAATTTTAATACCTCTATTGAACTATTTAAAGATAATCATATTTATTTTTTGAAAAATTTGAACTCCTTAAGATTACAAAAACAAAACAAAACTAGTGACTTAACAGAAACTGATTTAGACAATGCAAAAACTTACCTTAAAAGTATGTATGTTTCTTTAGATATGATCCAAAACATGGGGATTTTACCTGTAAAGTTTAGTATTTCTTCGAATGAAATAAATAAAATTCAAGATACCTCACATTTCAGTGCACATTTTTTAGGATATATCGCAGCAGAGAAATATCTCAAAGATGACCCTAATTTTTTAGTCATGGTTCCCTCATTGTTTAAGTTACCTAATGAAGCAATAGAAAAAAGATTCATGAAAAAAGAGTTATTTGCAGAATTTAATGAATTAATGCATAAACAATCTAAAAAATATAATGGAAATAATTTCAATGGATAAAATCCATTTATTTATATACTTTAAGCATAGCTGATCTTATTATCCATACAGCATAAAATAACTTATATAAAATGGAAAAAGAAAAAAGAGAATTGGATTTTTTTAGTAAATATTTATCGCTTTGGGTTGCAATTTGTATTATTCTTGGAACTGTGATTGGATACTTTTTTCCTATTCTTCCAAGTGTTTTGAATAGCTTTGAAATAGCTAATGTCTCTATTCCTGTTGCGATAGTTCTTTTGATTATGATGTATCCAATTATGCTTAAAATTAGTTTTAAGGAAATAGCAAAAGTAAAGAATAATCAAAAGCCATTATGGTTGACACTTGTTGTAAATTGGGCTATTAAACCATTTACAATGGCATTTATTGCTTGGTTATTCATGAGAGTTTTCTTTTCAAATCTAATCCCCTTAAATCTTCAAACAGAATATATTGCAGGGATGATACTTTTGGGACTTGCACCATGCACTGCAATGGTTTTAGTTTGGACATATCTTGCAAAATCAAATATTAATTATGCTTTAATTCAAGTAGCAATCAATGATTTAGTCATACTTGTTTTATTCGCACCACTAGGAAAATTTTTACTTGGAGTTACAACAAACTTTCCAGTACCATTCGATACAATATTTTTTTCAGTATTATTCTATGTTGCAATTCCATTGTTATTTGCAGGATTAACTCGTTATATTTTAATCAAGAAAAAAGGAGAAGAATGGTTTAATACAAAATTTATTAAGAAAATTGAATGGATAACTCCAGCTGGATTACTTGTAACTTTGGTATTATTATTCATTTTTCAAGGAGATAAAATAATACATTATCCTTTACATATATTGTTAATAGCAATTCCACTAATATTGCAAACTTATTTAATATTTTATATTGGATATTTTGGCGCAAAAAAACTGAACATACCTTACAATGAGGCGGCTCCTTCAGCATTTATTGGAGCAAGCAATTTTTTTGAACTTTCTGTTGCTGTAGCACTTATATTATTTGGCATGAATTCAGGAGCAACACTTGCAACAGTTGTTGGTGTTTTAACTGAAGTTCCTGTTATGTTACATTTAGTTAAAATAATGAAAGCAAATAAAAATAAGTTTGGTAATTAAATTTTTAGTGATTTTTATCACTATTCCTAAGGTTTGATTTCTCAAATAAATAATTGTTTTCATACATGAATTATATATAATCACTTGATAGTAGCGAAAGATTTATATATTAGTTCTTATGTATTACTGTTTAGTAATAACATATTCATTTGGGGGGATAAAATGGTAATCAAAGCAATGCTTAAAAAAAATCTAATAAAACAATTAAAAGCACTGCAATATCCAACAGGCCTATTTGCAGCTTCTAAAATAACTGTTAGTACAGGATACAATAAAGCATGGCTTAGAGATAATATCTATGAGTCTTTAGCATTTGAACATATCCAAGATATTGGATCTTTAAAGAAAACATATGCTGCATTATTTGATATTCTTTTAAAACATGAATACAAAATTGACTATGCAATAAATCATAAACCCACTCATGCGTATCAATACATTCATGCAAGATATGATCCTTTTAATTACACTGAATTTCATGAGGAATGGGGAAACAAACAAAATGATGCAGTTGGTGCATTTTTGTTTAAAGTTGCTGATTTATTAAATCAAGAAATTAGGATTATTAGGGACAAAAATGATTTAAGAATTTTACAAAAGTTAGTTTACTATTTAGGATCAATTGAATATTGGCATGATAAAGACCATGGAATATGGGAAAATTATGAAGAAGTTCATGCTTCATCTGTTGGTGCATGCGTAGCTGGATTAAAAGCCATTTCTAAGTATGTTGAAGTTCCACAATACTTAGTTGATAATGGATTACAAATACTTGCAGATCTATTACCAAATGAATCAGCAACTAAACATACGGATCTTGCATTGCTTTCCTTGATTTATCCTTACAATATTGTTACATCTGCACAAAGAATTGCAATTCTTACAAATATCGAAAAGTATTTGGTTAAAGAAAAAGGAGTAATCAGATATTTTGGTGATCCTTACTATAGCAATGGTTTGGAAGCAGAGTGGACAATGGGATTTCCTTGGCTTGCAAAAATTTACAAGGATTTAGGAAATGTATCTAAATTCAAATATTACACAAATCTAACAAAAAATTCAATGAATAGGCAAGGTGAATTGCCAGAATTATATTACGGTAATACCAATACCCATAATGAAAATTCACCTTTAGGCTGGTCAAATGCAATGGCTCTTGTTGCTATGAGCTAAGGAGTTAATGTCATGTCGAAGATTAGTCAAACAACTGAAAAAAAGAATAATTTGTATATCTTTGATGTAAGTGGAACTTTAGTAAAAAGCGATTCATTCAGAAAAGACTTTAGCAAAGCTTTTGTAGTGTATGGGACAGAATATTATCAAAATTTAGGCCTGTCAAAAAATATTGCTGAAAAGAAAATAAACGATGGAATAAAATTGCAACAAACTAATCCATCTGATGATAAATATCTTAAAATTCAAGATGAAGTTGGAGCATATGCTACAAAAAAAGGAAAATTCTTTTTTGATATACATTATGATGCAGCTATGGCCATAAAAGAACTTGTTGAGAAGGGCCATAAAGTAGTTGTTTATAGTATGGGTTTGAAAAAATCATTAAAACCTCTTTTTGAATCATTAAAAATGTATGATGGTAAAACATTAGATGATTATATTTCAGGATATTTTAGCTCATTTGATATTGGCAGCAAAAAAGATCCAAAAAGTTTTGAGAAAATACTTGTAAAAATGAATTTTCCAAGACAAAGAACAATTTACATTGATGATGAACCAGAAAATGCAAAAGTTGCAGCCCAAAAAGTTAAACTCAAAAAAGTTTATAACATTATAAGAAATGAACAAACAAATATTCCTGATAATCACTCCAAAGATGGATATATCATAATTAAAAATTTAAGAGACATTGTAAGCATGGAAAATTTGAGGGAATCTATCATCTATTTAGTTGATGATTCTTCTTTAATTCAATTTTTAGATCAAGAAACATCTGAAAATACTTCTCAGCTTGAAAATATTGCAAGCGAAGAAGTAATTGAAAATAATAATAGTAATAATGATAGTAATAATGATGGGGAAGATTCTGGGGGGGAATCACAATCTGAAGCAGCATAAATCCTATTTCCTATTCATTTGGCATGACGGGAGGTTCTTTATCCCTCTTTATCGTGGACCAAACGTTATGCCTAAATGTTTTTAGAAAAATCTATAAACTACTTAATCTATAACCTTCCTATGGAAGACAATATATTGTGGTTTAAGCATATTGACAAAACAATAAACCCATTTTTGGGCGATAAAAGTAAAAGAATTGCTCTTTTATACAGTAATGGTTTTCCAATACCTCATGGATTTATCATTCCTGCTAAAGTTTACAATTTATTCTTAGAAAAAACACAAATTAAAGATAATATTCGTATTTTAATGCAAAATATTGACGTAAATGATCGTCACGAAGTACAAGCTAGGGCAAATGAGGTTCAGCGATTGATAGTTATGACTGAACTACCTATTGAGTTAAAAAATGAAATTATTGAAGCATACAAAAGTTTAGATATGAACCAAAGTCGAGTTAAAGATTTTTTAAATACTAAAGCTAGAGATATTTTAGTTGCTATAAGAAATGATCCTGTTCCAGGTTATAATTTTGATAGGGATTCTGAAGATTTGCATCTGAGTTTTTTAAATATTAAAGGGGATAAATTATTAATTCGTGCAGTGCAAGCAAGCTGGGCATCACTTTTTACTGCAAATGCAGTTGAATATAGAGCAAAGAAGAATATCAATCAGTTATTTTGTTCAATGTCAGTTATTGTACAAAGAATGCTTCCTATTAGAAAATCAGGAATTCTTGTAACTACTTTGGAAACAGATTCAAATTTGGCTTCTATAAAAGCGTGCTTAGGACTAATAAAAAGTCCAGATGGTAAATTAGCTGTAACTAGTGAATATGTTATTGATACTGATACTTTGCAAATAAAAAGTAAACAGTTAAGGCAACAAGACCAAAGATTTGTTTTTGATGAAGATGATGCAAAATATATTGAAGAAGATATAACTGAACTTCCAAATAGGAATCCTTTAGTTGACAGTGAAATTTCTGAACTTGCAATATTTGGTAAACAAATTGAGAATTTTTTTGGAGCACCTCAAGAAATTGAGTGGGCATATTACAATAAATTTTACATTTTAAATGTTAAACCATTAATAAAATTTGCACCTGAGCAAATAAACGATTCAGTTTCTAAAGAGATTTCAAAAGAGATAGTTGAAGAGGATATTAAACATGAAGGGATAACTAAACATGAAGAAATAGATATTTTATTCGATGAAAATAAAAATGAAATTCAAATCAAAGAGCACATTGAAGTTAATGGGGTTATGAATAATGACAAAACAATAAAATTTAATCCTCAAAAATTTATTTCGGATTCAAAAAAAGCAGCTAATTCTATCTTACCCATTATTCATGATGCATTGGAACATGCTTTAAGGCTAAAAGAAAACGATACACAATCGAATGTTAATGATTTACTACAAAAACAAGATTATCCAAATAAACACGAATTAGAACTTGTTTTAAAAATGCAGCAAAATTTTGTTGGCGAAAAAAATATTTCATTTGAAGATTTGAAGCATGCACTAGAATCAGTTGAAAAATTTATTGAATATCTTAATGACCATAAATTTATTTGAATTGTAGATTCTAAATTATGGAGGGTTGGAATTTATTTTTTAGAAGGTGTATCTATTTTAACATATTGCATAATTTTATAATCCCCATTGGGGAGCTTCGTTAAAAGAATGTTATCTTTGAATATTTTATCCTTACGTTCCACAAAAATCTGTTTTTCATTTATTTATTAGTTTAAATATTTTTTGGAGTAAAATGATTTATTGAAAAATGCAGTTATTAGATCCCTCATTAAATTAGGCACAGAATATAAACAAAGTTTAGAAAAAATTATTTATTGGACTTAAATTATTATTTGACAAATATTTAAATAAAAGTTGTTCACTATATCTTATTTATGGTTAAATTTAAAGAGTGGGTAAAAGAAGGATTAATAAAAACATTAAATTTTTTACTTGATAAACCCTTATTAAAATTTATAACTATTCTATTTGTGCTTATTGGACTTACTATTTTAAACAATGTTTTTCCAGAAACTGTTGCAAGTATTCCTGCAAGTATTTTTATTACAGGAATTATGTCCTTGTTTGTATATATTATCTTGTTAATAATTAAATTAGTAAAAAATAGTTTTCATAAATTACTTAATGCAAGAACAATTTGGAGTTTAGCTTATAGTTACATTTTATTTGTTATTGGTGTATTACTTTTATTATCATTTGGTTTTAGCATAATAGAACATCAACTTGAAATGGGTTATTTGAAATATGGTCAATGTCAAGACACATTTGATAAAACTTTAATAAAAACAGATCCAGCAAGATCAGATTCATATCTTTATTTCTCAGCTGTTACATATTTTACAGTTGGTTATGGGGATATTTGCCCAATGGGACTTGATAAACAAATGGCATTGTTTACAATGTTTATTGGAAACATGGTCAATGTAATTGTAATGGTAATTGTAATTAATAATTATATAAATAGAAAACAACGAAAAGAAAAATAAAATTAAAATATATAACTACAATTTACTGTTTTTATGGTCCATTTTTCTATCTGAGGCACTATTTGCTCTAATGATTGAGGATTACTCCAATAAATAGTATTTGGATTGTATCCTTTATTTGTTTTTGGATTATTATTCAAATCAAAAAACTTAGTACCGACATCTTTTTGTTCTATGATTGTTTCTATATTTGATTTTATAGTTTGATAATTTGAACCTGGTTCACCAGATTGACATATGCCAAGCTCTTCCCTTAAATTTTGAACAGTGTGATATACCATGGCCATATCTGGTGTTGTTAATTTGTGATTTTTACTATTATTTTTAACAACATCTACTTTTTTTTGTGAATAACTAATCATTGGCAGATTTTCAAGTTGATAATAAAGAGCTAAACTGTTTAGTGCAACTTCAGTTTCTACAAATAATTTTCTATCTGCTCTTGAGGTACTATCTTTTAAAGGTAAAAGACCTTGGTAAATTGTAAGAAGATCCGCTGCAAGAGCTTGTTTAAATTCTTGTTTATGTAACTTAGAATCACTGTTTTTTGAATTCACTGTTAATCACTCCCAATTTTGATATAATTACTTTGCTTAATTTTATCAAATTAATAATAAATTAAAAAATTAAAAAAATTAATTAATTAAGGGGTTGTTGGTTGTTGTAAATTAAACATATCAACAAGTTTATCTGTGTCATAATTGTATATAACCAACAAACTATCAAATCTTACAACATAATCTCCAGCTTTAGCGTTCTGATAAATATTTGAGAACTGTTCTTTTAACTGAGGAAGCGCATCTTGAGTTATTATGCTAACTCTTGGAGTTTCAGTTGCAAATTCTTTAAGTTCTGGATGAACTAGTAATTTTTGCAAGAAATCTGCTGGTGCTTTTGCTGGTGTAAATGTGCTCACGATTTTATCATTTTTATAATCATAGACTACAAATAAATCTGGCCATTGTAATAAATAATCTCCAGCTTTAGCATTGTTAAACAACTGCGGATTTGCAGTTTTTCCTTGTTCTATTAATGTTGCATCCAAGATATTTACACTTGATAGGTTTTGATTTGCATAGCTAGAAACTTCATTATGTGCCATTAACTTTTGACCAAAGTCTTGTGGTAAACTCAATCTTTTGAAGAAATTGATTACTTTATCATTGTTGTAATCATATAATACCACTAGATCATCCCACTCAAGTAAATAATCTCCACTTCTTGCAGGTGCAAAGAATTGTTGATTGTTTGCAAGTGCTGCGTTTAATATTTGGTCATCTAATTTTGTAACTGTTGGAACCTGTGCATTTACTCTATCAGCTGTTTCAGGGTGAGCATCAAGCTTAGTCAATAAATCAGCTGGCGCTTTTGCTTGTTCAAAATAATTAATGATTTTATCTTGTTTAAGGTTGTATAAAACACTCATTCCTGGATAATTCAAAAGTAAATCTCCTTCTTTAGCATTCTCATAGAATGTTAAATTGTTTTGTTTTGCAAATAATAAATCTAATGCAGAAATCCTTGTTATTGTTGGTGACAAATTTTTATAATCATTTAACTCACTATGCATTGCAAGTTTTGATTGTAATGGCTTGTAAATGTCATCAGTACCACCAATTTGTACTTGGACAGGCGATTTTACCTGAACTGCATAGTATACTGCAACTAATACTAATACTATCGTTAGAATTAAGTTCAAAACAAGAAGTTTCTTTTCTGAGCTATCCATTTTTTCAACCCCCTAAAATTTATCGTGGTCTTGCGATTTATTCTTAATATTTAAAGTTTAGCATTTTGTGTACTGATAAGTAGTGTAACAAAAGTATATTTAAACCTACTAGAAATCATTTTAAAACTCATTAATAAAATTTTTAATAAATCTTGAAAATGTTTTTTTAATTTATTTTAGGAATGCAAGTAAGATTGTTGCTAAAATAACTGCTAGGAAAAACAAGCTTATCCAATTCCAAATTTTTTGGCCTTTTTTCTTTCCGAATTTATTCAAGAGAAGGACATTTGTCATTCTTCCACCATCAACTGGACCAATTGGCACTAAATTAAATAGCCCAATACCAATATTTAATATGAAAAGCCAGGTAAATAAGCCAGATAACCATAACATTGTTGGCAATAAGAAAGGATAGCTTTTCTTGTAAGGCTCTTTTGCATGGTATGATTGCTCAGCAGAAACTCCGATATATGCTTTTGTTGCATTTGTGGGATTTGAACTAAGAGTTATCATATAATCACTTTTATTAGTAACTACTTGTATTACCTGTCCTGGCTTTTTTTGAGCCATTGAATTTGTAAAATTAGTAATAGTTGTTATTTCCTGATTATCAATAAATCTAATAATCTCATCTTTTTCAATTCCTGCTTTTTGTGCTGGAAACATTAAACTTATATTATTCTGATCTTTTACAACTTCAACAATTTTTACACCATCAAAAACAACTAATTTTTCAGTTAATGGTGAAAATGCAAAACTTACAATAAGTAAACATATAATTGATAAAACAATATTGGCAAATGGCCCTGCTGCTAAAACAGCTAGTTGTTCTTTAACACTTTTTTTAGACATTTGTTTTTCATCAGGTTCAACAAATGCTGCAGGTATTATTGGAAGCAAAATTGACATGAATGCAAAACCACTTGATTTTACTTTAATATTTGAATTTCTTGCAACAACACCATGTGCAAATTCATGAACAACTGCGATAATAAAGATTGAAAGTATCCAATAAATAAAGGGAACTGAAACAGTACCTTTTAAACCAGTTTCAAAAGGCAAAACAAGAGCAACAGATGCAGCTGTTTGCGGTTTAATTAATGAAATTATAAGTCCACGGCATAGTTCAAAGCAAATTGCTGCCATGCCTATAAAACCCAAATAAATGCCAAAAATTGAAACATATTTTATTGTTTTAGGCCATTTCTTGGACATTTTATCCATGAATTTTATGCCTAATTTTGTTTTGTATAGTATAAAATAGAAAATTGGAAACAATATTTTTTGGACTTCTAGTTTTTTTCTTTTAAAATACAAAAAAATGCACATTAATACTAAAAAGATAATTGCAAGTATGTTTTGGAAGTCCATATCTACACAGAAATCCAATTGATATTAAAATGTTGTGTTATTATTAAATAATATATATTACCTTTACTAGTATAAACTAGTATAATTTATCTGTTTAAGTTATCTTTTTAAATCTACAAAAAGAATGTTTAAAATATGTTTTGGAAATGTCAGAAAAATAAATGTTAAAAATATTAAAAACCAAAAATAAATAAATTATTTTTTTCTAACAGGCCTTAATGCTTTTCCGCCACACTTTCGGCATTTTACTTTACCTGCAATGACTTTCATGTTCGGAGATCTTAATTTAATTTTACATCTTCTACAAACGAATACATTGCGGTATATTCTAACATCTGCTTCTGGAAATTTAACCATTATTATCACTCTGCCTTTACTTGTTTCATAACTCTATTATCTAAAACTACCCAATACACAATTTGAATTCCTTCAACTGCACTAGTTGTTAATTCATCTGGGATTTTCATATCAAATGTTTCGTATGTATCCATATCCATAACATTTGCGACATCGCTATGAATGGATAATATTTGAGCATTCTTTTTTTCTACAACTGGCACTTCAACATTATCATGTCCTGGAGCTACAATAACTCTTTTTTTATCGTCGAATATTCCAACGCCTGTAAGTCTAATTTTAGCGTGACCATGTTTTCCTGGTCTTGAGACTTGGATATCAACAACTTTGCATGCTGCTCCTTCTATAACAATATAATTGCCTTTCTGTAATTCATTTAAGCCAACTAGTTTAGTTCCGCCTGTCATTCTAAGTCCACCTTTTTACTAGCTTTTTAATTATTATGCTATTTTATGTTATTTTATAACAATTCTTTAGTTAAGGGATTTTTGAGCGGTATATAAAGCTTACGTTCAATTGTAAAAAATTAAGTAAGAATAGGAAAATAAGTTAGTTGAACTAAGTTATTGTTTTGAAATCAATCCTAAATTTTGATAAAATTCTTTAGGTAAGATATTATTTTTTATTCCATGTAAATAATTTCCGTTTTCATCTCTAACTTCAAATGATTTAACTAATCCTTCAGTTTCATCAAAACCAGATATAAATTCCAAATTATTTTGTTGCAATTCATCTACCATTTCACATGCATTAGAAAAATGGGATATTGGATATTCACCAACTGCGTCAATACTTGCATAAGAACCAGGATTACCTATATCTAATTCAATTTTAATTATGCGAACTTTACTAGGTGTTGCTTTAATTTTAGATTTATCAATAAATTCATTAATTTTTTCATCTACTGATGCAGCAATTACTGCATAATCAGGTTTTACTTCACCATTTTCGCTTAAACTCATATTTTACACCTTTTATATTGATGTTATTAGGTATTATTGTTGTTACTAGTAAGGGGTATATAAATCTTGTGTTATTGTAATAACAATTCATTAAACAATTTGTAATAATCACTTCTTAAAATGTTACATCATAAATGCATATCATTTTACCAAAATTTCCAGCTTCTTTTTCTTGTGCCAGTTATTTTATTTATTAATCTATTTTTATTTGAAAATCTATTTAATCGTTTTTCAAGCATTTCTGAATCAGGATAACTTTTCTCTGCTTGCCTAAATTGTGTGGTGTGATGTTTTGTTCGCCCATGTTTTGATTCGAATTTGTGTTTTTTATGCAAAATTTCATGGTACATTACATAATCAACAAGTTCAAAGTCTTGCTCTAAAATATTGCTTATATTTATTGTATCTGAACCATATTCATATTTGCCAAGTACTCTACTTCCATTACTCCATTTTAAATTAGGTTGTTCAATTAAACCATAAAAATATTTTTCATTTACTCTTTTAAATGATTCTTCTAAAATAGTGTCAGTTTTAGTTTTCGGTGCAGAAATGTGGACATTTTTTAGAAATTTATTGTATAAATCAATATTATCTGTATCTTTTTTCGTCTTAAATATTTTTTGCATAAGGCTTTGAATTAAACCGATTCTTATTTCATGGCTAACTCCTATCCATTTTTTGCTAAGCCTCAAATCTAAATATTTGTGAAAATGACTGTATTTGATGTTCGCATTGTAATCACTAAATTTGTTATTGTAAGAAACTTTAATCCTATAATTAAATGGTTTATTTTCAAAAAGCTCAGAATATGCATTTTTTACAAGTTCTTCATCTGTTAAAATTTTCGGTAATGATAAAAATGGGGGAATAGAATTTTCAATTTTATTCTCTTCAAAATTTTTCTCTTCGAAAGGGGGCATTTTAGATTCGTAATTAGATTCATAATTACTAAGTTGTTTTTGTTGCCCAGTATTTTGTTTATTGTCCATAAATCAAATTACCTTTGATTTAAATTTTAATTTATATCTAACTTAATGTTATATTCGAAATTATCTTTCTATCCTTCGTATTCAAAGCGTAATACTGCTGCAAATTTTCCCATTTCTTTTAACTGAACACCTTCTCTTGTTTCAGTTGAGATTATTTTAACTTCGGAATTAAACATTACTGCTAAATCTTCAAGACTGCTAATTGTTTCATCATCAATTGCTTCACTTAACAAAAGCGTATCAACAGCACCCATTTCAAGCATTTTTCTTACTTGATCTTTACCATATGCTGCTTTTTTTGGTTGTTTCATTAATGTTTCAAAGAATCGATTCATTGCAGATTTCTCTTCTGCGATTTCCTCATTTGCTAGAATATCTTGACTTTTATCCACTAATTCTTGAAGCCCAAATTCATCAGTATAAGATAGATCTTTAATTGCAATAACTTTCTTTTTAAGGTCATTTGTTAATTGGGATAGTTCTAAAAAATCATATTTTGTTGGACCTGGACCTCCAAGTAAAATTCCTTTTAGACCCTCTTTCATTAAAAATTCTTGTTTTGCATGTTCTGCTATTTTTTTGTAAAATTCCAATGCTGCAAGGTCTCTTAAACCTTCAAATCTTTGAGCGGATTGTCCGCCTGCTCTTGTTTTACCAGGAACTCTTGATTTTAAACTGACAAGAGGCACAATTGTTTTGCCTCTTAAAATGGCAATATTGCCTTCTCTTCTGTCCATAACAATTAAGCCATAACTTTCTTTTATATCTAACATTTCTTTTAAAATATCTAATTGGAACTCTTTATCGCAACGGTAAAGCTTTGTTTTAACAGGTATTGGCGGCTCGATGCTCCACGCTTTGACATCACTTTGACCTTCTCTTTCAGCTACATTGCCTGCAAATGCAACAAGTCCATGTGGGGGTGTTTGTGGAAACATTCTTAGATGTTGCACCATTTTTTCTAGTGCATCTGTGACATTTTTCCTAGTTGCAGTAGATTTGATATTAGAAGCCGTTCCTTGTTCTTGAGATAATTGTTGGATGATTTTAACTAATTCATAACCTTCTGGAATGTAAACTGATACAAGTTCAGTGTGTCTACCTTTGTATTTTTCTAATTGCCTAATGAATTTTTTAAGTTCAAATCTTTGCTTGGAATCAATCATTTTTATTACCTTTACTTATTTTTGACTAGTTTTGTAGTATTTTTTAGTATATAAATGGAAATTTTAAGGTTTTATAAATTTGCACCAAAAAATGAAAATTTTAAAATTAAAATCGCACAAAATTATATAAAACAAAAATAAAAAATATAAATTGGTGCATTAGAAAAAATTATCGCTATTCACCAAGGCCGCCAAAATCCACTTCAATTTTGCTGATAACTACACCTTTTCTTTTCGGCTTGGATTTATAAAAAGTTCGCTTGTTAAAAAAATATACATTTTTAAAAATTTCAAGTCCAAATTCTTTTAATCCTAAAACATTAATTAACTCTTCAAGAATTTTTCTTTCAATAAATCTATATTTTTCATGCATTACAATATCAATTGCTACATATTCACAATATCTTACTGTTGCAAAATTCATAAAACTATCGTCATTAACGGAAAATTGCCATTTTTCAACTTCATATTCTTTAAATGCCCTTTCAACTTTTATTTTAAGTGGACTATCAAGTAATTTTTTAACAATTTTAAGTTCAGGAATAGTTAAATCTTTTTCTTTTTTAAGAGCAATAATTATATTTAAAGCATCTGGTTTAGTTTCTGTTGTGTATTCTTCACTAAAAGCAACTTCTTTATCTGTAAAATAAGTTTTAAAAATCTGCCAGTAACCTTTATTTAATCTTGCTTCAATTCTAACCTTATAATTGTAGGGTGTATCTTTTTCTACACTTATCAAATCATTTGTTTCAGCAATTTTTTTCCACATAGTTCCACTTTTTTATCAAATTATTTTATCGTCAATAAAATAATATAATTAAAATATTTATCTGTTGATATTTTTAAATTTTACGAAAATGTAAAAAATATAACAGTTGAAATATAAAATAGTGTTTTGAAATTAATTTAAAATAATTTAATTAAACTGATTTATAATTTATAATTAGTAGCCCGCCTTGCGACGGGCCTGAGTGCCCAGATAAACGTCTTGCAATCATTGTCTCATGCAAGTGTGAGTCCAGGCAAAGCATAATAAAAAAACTGATGATTAATAACACTTTGCAAAGCTAATTTGTTTGATTAATTAAAACTATAAATAAACAAAACTATTATTAAAAATTAGAGGGGTACCCAGGAACTGATCTAAAGCTCGCACGAAAGCCGGTTAACTAAAGTTAACCGACCAAAATATTCGAAGCGAGTTTAAGGGATTAAACGAAGTGAAATCCCTTTAATACAGGTAGCGTGTTAACCGAGCTACCAGTTATGGGGCTGCCCAGATTCGAACTGGGGTCACGAGGCCCCGAACCTCGAAGGATACCAGGCTACCCCACAGCCCCACTGTCATTTAATATTCTTTTAATTTTAAGTTTATTTAATATTTTAAAAAACTATTGAAAATAAAATACCCAAAGAAATAAAAAATTACAAAAACTTCAATTTCGAAATTTATCAAAAAATAAACTCATCGAAAACTTTATATTCACCAAAATTTTACTGAATTAGATGGGAAGTTTTATTGAATTAAATGATACATTACAACTTACAATTAAACAGGGGTTTCCAAGAGAGTTAGACTTGAAAAAACATCTAAAAAAACCATTTACTGTTAAAGAGTTTAAAGGAAAAATATTTTCATTTAAAAATAAACCAAATATGCGAATTTTCCACCCTGCACCAGGTAGATGTTTTTTAGTCCATAACATTGGAGACAAATGGTTATATTGGGGGCATTGTCAAATTATAGAGCAAACAATTCATGCAAATACAAAAACAACTTCTGGAAAATTTATAATAACTCAAATTTATACACCATTGCATCAAAAATCAATGAGTACATATGAAGCAAGTACTGGAAAAGAATTTTTTAAGTAATTTAAATTAGTTGTATGGATTGAATCATTCTAATTTTGTAATTTTTTTCTAATTTTTAATTCCATAATATTAATAAACCCCTAATCAATCACTAACATAATGAAAAAAACTAAAGTGATTTGTACTCTAGGGCCAACATCATCTAATGTTGCAACACTTAAAAAAATGATTTCTGCCGGAATGGATTGTGTTAGAATAAATACTGCACATGGTGATATTAAACAATATGCAAATGTTGTCAAAAATGTGAGGATTGCTTCAAAAAAAATACCAATAATGTTAGATGTTAAAGGGCCCGAGATTAGAGTAAGGTTACAAAAAGAAATAGAAATTGAATATAACCAGTTATTTCAAATTGGTTTTTCTAAAACTGAATTTCCTTATTTTAGTTGTAATTTTTATGACCAAGTGAATATTAATCAAAAAGTTTATTTTGATAATGGTGCTATTGAAACTATAATTGTAAGTAAAAAAAACAAAAAACTGGTTTTAAAGGCACTTACAAATGCTACAATAAAACAAAACAAAGGAGTTAATATTCCAAATACTGAAATAAATATCCCTCCTTTAAGTGAAAAAGACAAAGAAGTCATTGAATTTGCATTAAAACATGATATTGCGTTTATTGCATTGTCATTTACAAGAACCGCTAAGGATATTTTAGATCTTAGAAAAAAATTGGGTGATAAAAATATTGCAATAATTGCAAAAATTGAAAATCATCAAGGAATCAAAAATTTCAATGAAATTTTAGAAGAATCCGATGGGATTATGATTGCTAGGGGGGATTTAGGTGTTGAAATTCCAGCTGAAAAAATCCCTTTAATTCAAAAAGACCTTATTAAAAGATGTAATCAAGCAGGAAAAATTGTGATTACTGCGACACAAATGCTTGAAACTATGATAAATAATCCAACTCCTACAAGAGCTGAAACTAGCGATGTTGCAAATGCTATTTTAGATGGCAGCGATGTTTTAATGCTTTCTGGAGAAACAGCTATTGGTAAATTCCCAATTAAGGTTATTGAAACAATAACTAAAATAACAAAAGAAGTTGAACCCATGATAAAAAGCAATGTTGATTTGAATGCAAATGGTACAATTTCAACTGAGATTGCAAAAGCAACATATGTTATTGCAAAACAGATTAATGCACATAAAATTGTTTGTTTAACAAGGTCAGGCTTTACTGCAAGAATGCTTAGTAGATTTAGATTAAATAAAAATATAATTGCAATTACTCCTAACAATATTTGTTGTCAACAGTTAGGATTAGTATATGGTGTTAAGGCGTACGTTGGAAAAGAGTATGAGTCTAAACCAATTATAAAAATTGCTAAGATGTTATATGCAAAAGGCGTTTTATCAAGAGAAGATAATGTGGTATTCACTGCAGGATTTTTATCATCTTTTATGAAAGCTAGTAACAGAATAGAAGTTCACAATATTGGGGACATGATGGATTATTTAAAAAAACATGGAATGTAAATTTTAATATTCTAATCCAATAAAATATGCCCAATGATATCTTGTTTAAATTTTTAAGGTATAAAATGGGCCGTAAAGTTCATAAATTGTATTTTGTAATTGTAACAAATAGGTACAAAAAATTATTCTTGAGGAATTATCCATTTTAGATTTTAGGGTTATCAAGTTTTCAAAAGTTATTTTGTAGGTTTTGTCATAAATCAGTTTAAATTCTTCAGCTTTTTTGACATCGAATTTGTAATACAACTCATAAAATAATTTTAACAAGTAATTGGTATTTTTGAGTGTATCTAATAAAATTTTATCTAGTTTATCTGCTCCATTTTTCAAAAAATACATGCAAATTGATTTGTAGATATCTGCAATTTTTTCTAAGTCTCTTATAATAATATAGATTAAAGAAGAGTTTGCACGCTCTTTATACCCAAATTTATTGATTGTTCTTTTACAATAATCAGTGTATCTATTATTTGCGCTTTCAAGCAAAGCTACCTCCCCTAATTTATCAGTATCTAAAGCTGCAAGTGAATCATAACATCCTTTAGCCATTTCTAAAAGTAGTAAAAATGTTCTTCTTAAAATATTATCAAACTCTTCAGGTTTGGGCTCACTAACATTTTTAATTGTGATAGTATCTTGAGTTTCTGATACAATTTCATAACCTATTAATTCATTTATTTTTGACAAAACAAACCGTTTATCATTTTCATGATTAAAATTAATTCTTATTTCGTCATAACCTTTATGGTAAAGATATGCAAGAATATTTTTTGTAATAAATCCTAAGGATTTTTCGTCTAAGTCTATTTTTTTATAATCTGGCTGTTTTGGTTTGGAAGAAATAATCAACTCTTGCTCTAGTAGTTCAATATCTAGTTCATCTCCTTTTTTTATTTTATTTTGTTCTACCCATTTTGAAGGCAAACTAACCATTAATGTTGATGGCCCAATCAAGGATACTTTTCTTTTCATTTAATCCTTAAATTTATTTAAATATTTAAATATTTGCAAAAATTATAATATTATAATAATTATTATAATTATATAATAATTTATATATATTCATTCAATTACACATATTCAATAAAATTTGAAGCTTTTTGCTTAAATTAAAAATAATAAATTTGGCTAAAAAAGGTGGTTGAAATGGTAAATAAAAAAGATATGATGATTATTAGTAATCTTAGAGCAGATGCAAGAGAAACACTAACAAAGATGAGCCGAAAAACTGGAATTCCCGTTTCAACAATTTATGATAGGTTAAAAGCACAAGAAGGAGATATAATAAATGGTTATACTGCACTTTTAGATTTTTCAAAACTAGGATATAATGCAAGATGTAAAATTATAATGAAAGTAAATCGCGACCAAAGAGAAACAGTTGAAAAATATTTACTCACCCATCAAAATGTTAACTCATTGTATAAGATAAATAATGGGTTTGATTTTTTGATGGAAGGAGTTTTTAAAAACATTAGGGAGTGTGAAGATTTCTTGGAAGTGATTGAGATGAAATACGGTGTTAAAAGTAAACAAGTCTACTACATCATTGATGATATTAAAAGAGAAGCTTTTATGGCAGATCCGGTTTGGATTGAAAAATTTGGATTGGAAGAAGCTAATTAACTAAAGAGGTATTTTAAAAGCGTATTTTTTATATTTTATTTTTATTATAATTAAGTTAGGGTTTTAGAATTATAATTTTAATTCTTTTTTCCAGTAACTACAAACTTCATCTACTTTTTTAGAAGCTATGCCAACATATTTTTCTGGATTTTTTAGAATATCAATTTGTTCTTTTGAAAATTTACTTAAGTAAATTGTAAGAGTCTTATCTGCAAAAATAATTTCTTTTAATGGGACTTTTTGCCTTTGACTTTCAAGAGTTAATTTTCTTACATGTTCATGTGCATCAGGATGATTATTTGCTGCAAGCAAGATATACAATGGTTCAGCTATTATCATATCTCTAGAATATGAAAAATTTCTTGTTAAATTTTTCTTGTCTACAATTAATTTGCTTAAAACTTTATTTAGTCTATTTAACATTAAAAAAAGTCCTGCAATTATTTCAACATTGAATCTTGATGAAGCGGAATTTGTCAAATCCCTTTGGTGCTCACTTATTTGGTCAGAATAAACAGTTGCCATTCTTGGCATAAATGTTTTCCACATAGATTTAACGTTTTCAAAATTGATTGGGTTTCTTTTATGGGGCATTGTAGAAGACCCTACTTGTTCATTTGCAAATGCTTCACCTATTTCAGCTATTTCGCTTCTTTGTAAATTTCGCATATCATCTGCAAGATTTGCCAAAACTCCCATAGTGGAGATAATAGAATGTATATAATCGGTAACATATTCAGGTTCAACAATTTGTGTTGATTGACCTGCAGAACTTAATCCTAATTCTTTTAAAACTGATTTTTCAAATTCAGTTGGATTTTTAAAAAATAATGAACTTGCATTATACGCTCCAACAGCTCCTGAAATTTTACCCCTCAAATTATTGGCTGAAAATTTTAAACTTTGAATTCTTGTTCCAAGTCTTGAAACATAATAAGAAAGTGCAAACCCAAATGTTATTGGTTCAGCGTGTTGCCCATGAGTTCTACCTATTTGCAGAGTATTTTTTTCCCTTAATGCTAAATTGATTAATGTTTTTTGCAAGTTAATTAATTCAGGAATAAGTACTTTTTGTGCAACATCCTTATATCGCAATGCTTCGCTTGTACAGATTATATCATGGCTAGTTGTTGTAAAATGGACATAGGGTTTTGCTTTGTTACTTACATTTTTTCTAATAAGATTAACTAATGCCCTAACATTATGTTTTATTCTATCTTCTTCAGCATAAACATCTACAGTCTTAATTTTTGATGCTGCTATTTTTACTTCTTGCGCGATTTCTTTTGAACAGATTTTTTTATCAGCTAATGTAACAGTTAGTGCTACTTCCACTTTTAGCATGTATTGTATCATTGCATTTTCTGAAAGATAAGGTTTTAATTTATCAAAAACATATTTATCTTTACCATAATACCTAAAATCAATTGGAGAAATGTTGTCATAAATGTCCATATAAAAGTATTAGTTGGCTTTGATTTAAAAGCATTGCGAAATTTAAGTAAATCCTAACTACACAATTAAATTTTACAAATTAACCAGGCAACAAAAAACCTAATAATTTTAGATTTAAAATCAAAGATATTTATTTTTCTTGAGGTTTTCAGTTATTCTAGATAAAATATCTTCTTTGTAATATTCGAAATCTTTTCCAGTTACTTGTTCATAAACTTCAATATATCTTCTTGCAGCTTCAATTTTTACATCATCTGGAAGAATTGGAATTTCACCATCGCCCATCCAATTTCTTTCTTTGATTAACCATTGTCTTACATATTCTTTATCTAATTGTTTTTGTTCTAAACCTTTATCAAAAAGTTCTTTGTATGTATCAAGATACCAAAATCTAGATGAATCAGGCGTATGAATCTCATCAATTAAAATTAGTTTGCCATCTAATAAACCAAATTCATATTTTGTATCAACTAATATAAGATTATTTTTTTCTAGCATTTCTGTTCCATGTTCAAATAATTTTAATGAAACTTCTTCAATTTGCTTCCAAACATCTAAACTTACAAGTTTTTGTTTTATTATCTCTTTTGGAGAAATTGGTAAATCGTGCTTACCATGTTCTGCTTTGGTAGAAGGTGTTAAAATGGGTTCATCGAAAGGTTGTTGATTGATTAAACCTTGCTGAAAATTTAAGCCATAGGATTCTTTTTTACCTGAAAAATAATCTCTCCATAAACTACCAGTCATATACCCTCTAACTATTACTTCAACTGGTAAAGGTTCACACTCTAAACCAACCATAATATTTGGATCAGGTATATCGACAACATGGCTTTTGATTATATGTTTAGTATGTTCAAACCAGAATGCTGCAATTTGATTTAACACTTGACCTTTGAATGGAACAGTTCCTACAATTTTATCAAAGCAAGAAATTCTATCTGTAGTTACAATCAATCTTTTTTTTGTTTTACCAGTCAATTGATAATTATCTCTAACTTTTCCAATGTATTTACCATGCAAATTAAAATTAGTTTCTTTTAATGTATTATTTAGTTGCACATTTATCTGTTTTGTTGTTAACATTTAATCACCCTATCTAATTCTTATTAATAATTTTTTATTAATAATTTTTTTACTTTTTACTTTTTTTAGTATTCTTTAATGCGATAAACTTTTTGAAATATTTTATTAAATTATTGTGTGCGACTCCATTTGAATAAAGATACACTGAATATGCATCTGATTTAGGAGTAAGTTTATTTCCTTGCAAATCTGTTACTTTGCCACCTGCTTCTTCTACTAACAATGAAAGAATAACCCCATCGTGTAAAGACATAAAATTAGTAATGTTAGCATCCATTTTTCCAGATGCAATTGCTGCAATACTCATCCCAATACACCCTGTTTTTTTTGATTTGAAAAAAAGATCATATGCACGAACATAACTTTTCATTAGCTCTTTTGCATTTTTTGTTTTTTTAAGTATACCAAATGCACATTCAATATCTGTTAATCTTGAATTTTTTCTGACATGAATTTTTTTTTGGCCTAAAAAAGCTCCTTTGCCTTTTTGTGCCCAATACATTTGTTTAGTTATGGGTTGATAATCTATTACAAATATGATTTCATTGTTTTTTACAATTCCAAGCACAATAAAAAACGAAGCTATTCCTGAAGAAAAATTATTTGTACCATCCAAAGGATCCATTATCCAGTGATATTCATCTTTTTTTGCTTGTACTTTTCCACCTGCTTCTTCAGAATAAATATTTGCATTAGGATATTTCTTTTTTATTGAATCAATTAGGTATTTTTCAGATGCTAAATCTGCTTGTGTTACAATATCTCCATGAGATTTAATTTTAATTGAATAAGATTTGTAAAAAAAATCTTCAAGAATTAAACCTGCACCAGTAACTGCATTGAATGCTAATTTTTTCATATCTTCAAATTTGATATCAGATTGATTTTTTAATTGGTTTTTTAATGGATTTTTTAATTTAGTTTTAGAGTTAATATTTTTTTTAACCATTCTTTTTCATCTCTTCAATAATTTTATTTTTCATTTCTAATCTATAGTTATTTAGTTTTTGAGTGTAAGTGCCATCTAAATTCAAAATTTCAACTGCCGCAATTGCTGCATTTTCCCCTCTGCCTAAACCCACCCATAATCCATTTTGCATGAGGTGTAAAAGTTTTGTTGCGTTTTCTATTTTAGATGAATCAATTAAAGGAATATTAATTGTCAAACCTTTTTCCATAGCAAATTCACCAAAATGTAAATTAATATTTTTTTCAGATACTTCCTGTGAAAATTCATAGGGTACTTCAAATTTATTTAGAACTTCAATTGCCTTAATTACTTTTTCATTGTTTTTATCCCTAACATCACCAATTATTGTAACAGCATTAAATTGTTTTAGCATAAGCTTTGCATATTTTGCAGCTTCAAAAGAATTGTTAACTCCTACACACATAACAGGTATTCCGGGAGGCATTTGAACAATTGATAATAATGAATCCAATCCTTGAAAATTACTATTGACTGGAACACCAATCACAGGTTTTATTGTCTTTGATGCAATAACTCCAGGTAAATGCGCAGCAAGACCTGCTCCAGCTACAAATATTTTTGCCGGAGTATTTTTTAATACCTCATTTAAGATATCTGGACTTCGGTGTGCAGAACAAACAATTGAATGACTGTTTTTTATGTTTGTTTGAATTTTTTCATAAATTTGTTTATCAGAATTGCTCCCAAATATGATTAAAACATCAGTCATTAAAATTCAACCCCTTAATGCATACTCTTTGATTTAGTTAGTTATTTATTGTTTATTATGTAATATTTCAGCTGTTTGATAATGTTTATTGTAGAAAAGTTTTCTTGCTATATCCCATGCAATTGAAGTTATATTTTCAGGTTTATCATCAATAGCTAATGCCCAGATTGTTCCTGTTTCAACTTTTTTTAGATTTTTAAAACCAAACCTATTTTTTAGAGTAGAAAGTATTGACTGACCAGAATCATCAATTTCTTTTATTAATATTCTAGTTTTAGAATCACCAAATGTTTCTGACTGTTTTTTGAATTTGACAGAGTGCTTATTATTATTTACTAAAATATCAACATTCGAAATTTTTTCAGAAAATGATTTTGAATCACCTTCATATGTGAATTTATAATATGCTTCACGTTTTAAGTGTAAAAGTTTATGGTAGCCCATTTTATGCAAAACATTTATTGAAGTAAGAGCAGTATTATCGGGGATGATTAATGAAACCATCATTTCTATTTCAGGCATTATTTACCACCTTTGATGGGATGTTTGTGTTGTAGATTATTGTTTTTACTATTATTTCCAGGTAATTTTGCTTGCTTTGCTAGAAGCTTAGCTGATGCTTTTGCCATTGCTTCAATCCTTGCCTGTGTTTCTTTTTTTAATGCAATTTCTTTTAATAAAAAATCTTTTTTCATTTTCACCATATAATTTCGCATTGATTCAAATATTTTTCTTGCTAAAGCTGCACTTTCGCCTTCTTTTTGAGTTCCAAAAAATCCAGGAATATATTTTAGACTGCTTGCTCTTTCAGGATGCGGCATTATTGCCAAAACATTTCCACGAGGATTGTAAAGAGCTGCTATATTTGCAAATGAACCATTAGGATTAGTGGGAAATTTTTCTATGATTTTGCCGTTACTATCACAATATTTGAATGCTATTAATCCTTCTTTGCGTATTTTTTCTTTAACTTCTAAATCGGTTGTTGTAAATCTTCCTTCGCCATGTGCAACTGGTAAAGCTATAATCTCATTTGCTTTGAAATTTTGTGTAAATGCACCTTTAGTATTTTCAACTTTAACATATGTCCAAGTGCAATAATAACCACCAATAAAAGGATTGTGGTTAGGTGCCAATGCCATTTCAATATCTAATTTTGTAGAAGGTACCATCCCTTTTTCTACAAGTATTTGCGCCCCATTGCAAATTCCTAAAACGGGTTTACCCTTGTCTGATTCAAATTTTATTACATCCATAACTGGATCTCTAGAAGCTATTACTCCTGCTCTAATCCTATCTTCATAACTCCATCCACCAGCTAGAACATACCCATCATAATCTCTTAATTTCAAAGTATCACAATTCCACCTAACTACATCTGCTTTAATTCCAACAGTTCTTAAAACTCTTACAGTTTCATCTTCACAATTAGTACCCGGAAACCAAATTACTGCCACTTTTGGAGCATTGAGTTTGTCTGGTTGTTGAATAAAAGTAGTATCTAAAACATCATCACTATCTTTTTTTATTTTCTTTGAAACTTTGAAATTTGCAAACTTTTTTTGTTTTTTTGTTTTTTTGTTTATCATTTCATCAGCTCCGAAAGAGCATTTGACCAGCTTAATTGAAGCTCTTCAATTTTGACATCCAAAATTTTTCTATTTTTTGCTTTAATTGAAAGTTTAGTATCTTTTCTTGTGTGTCCAATTTTCCAAAATTGTAAATTTAAAGATTTTAAAATTTTTTCAACTTTTTGTATGTTTTTAGAGTCGACCTCAATTAAGTATCCAGAATTTTCACTAAACATTGCCTTATCATATCTTAATTGTGTAAACGACATATCAAGTTCCATTCCTAAATTTCCAAGTATGCACATTTCACTTGCAGTTACTGCCATACCTCCATCTGAGATATCATGGCAGGATAAAAGTAATCTTTGATCTATTAAATTCAAAACTGAATGTATCATATTTTTTTCGGATTCAAAATTTATTTTTGGTACATCTAAACCATTTTCATTAAACAAAGAATAATATGCACTTCCACCGAGCTCATTTTTTCTTTCCCCTACCAGATAAATTATTGAATTTGTTTTTTTCAAAGAAGTAGTAATTGCTTTGCTATAATCTTCCATTATTCCAACACAAGAAATTATAGCAGAAGGATCAACTGGTACACCTTTTGTACTATCGTTATAAAAACTTACATTGCCAGAAACAACCGCAACAGGTTCTTTAGTTTGAAATCTGTAAATATTTTTAGCTGCATCGCTAACACCTTTTACTCCTTCTTGAAATTGCCAAAAGCTTTCAGGCTTTTCAGGATTGCCATAATTTAAACAGTCAGTTAAAGCTGAAGGAACTGCACCAATTGCTGCAACATTTCTCATTGATTCAGCAACTGCATTTACAGCACCCCAATAAGGGCTTATTCTTGAAATTCTTGGGTTTGAATCTGTTGAGAGGGCAATTCCATAGGGTTTAACTTCTTCTGGGGATAATAAACCTGCGTCAGCTTGTCCTGGTGCAATTATTGTATTACCCAAAACACTTGTATCATAATGTTTGTAGATTTTTTCTTTACTGCAAACATCTGGATGAGCAAGTACTTTTAGAAGAACATTTTTATAAGATGTTGGCTCTTTAAGATTTGGCTCTTTAAATGTAGATTTTGGCTCTTTTGATTCTCTAGAATATTTTATTCCGCTTGTTACTTCTTGAATTGGAGCATTGCAAACTATTTTGCCATTGTGCCTCATTATGTAATAAGACTCTTTAATTACTTTACCTATAACTACTGCTTTAGCTTTTTCTGCAACATTTGGCAAATCAAAATCCTCATTGTAAATTTTGAGAAGTATTGGTGTAAATTCTTGTGGCACAATCCAAGTAAAACGTTCTTGTGTTTCACCACAGGCAATTACATAAGGCGGTAAATTATCAATTGATGTATGAACTTTGTCAAGGTCTATATCTATGCCTAAACCTGCTGCTGCACCAAGTTCAGAAGTTGAGCACATTATACCGCCTGCTCCCATATCTTTGAAGCCGACCTCTAGTTTTCTTTTTTTTATTTCTTCAAAAACTGCATATGTAGAATGTAAAAGCACATTTTTTAAGAAGGGGTCAGGAACTTGAACTGCACCTTTATTTTGTTTTTCTTCTTTTTCATTTAAAACTAAACTTGCAAATGCAGCTCCGCCAAAACCTGAATAATCTGTCGCTTTTCCAACAATTATAACATCGTAGCCAACAGAATCTTTTGGTGCATGGCTATGAATTATCTCTTTAGATTTTATAATTCCAAGACAAACAACATTTACTAAGCAATTATCATCAAAAGAATCTGAAAAATAAGTATCACCTGCAATAACTGGAATGCCTACTGCATTGCCATAATCTGCAATCCCATTTACAACTGAATTAGTAATATATCTTACTTTTTGTGAATTTTTGCCATTTGGATTTCCAAATCTTAATGGATCAGCATTGGCAATTACTTTTGCACCCATACATAATACATCCCTTATATTGCCACCTATTCCTGTTGCTGCGCCTTCATATGGAACAACTTGACTTGGATGATTATGACTTTCATGACTTATTACAACTCCCCATTTTTCACCATTTATTGTTCCAAGTTCAACAATTCCAGAATCTTCGCTTGGACCCAAAATAACATTTTTTGCTTGTGTTGGAAGCATCTTTAGTGTGTCTTTGCTACTTTTGTAACTAGAGTGCTCGCTCCATTCAGTATTAAAAACATGTAATTCTGTTAGTGTAGGCTCCCTGTTTAACTTTTTAGCTACTAGTCTAGCTTCTTCTATCTTAATAGACAGATTATTACTTTTAAGAAAAGCATTAATTTCATTATCAGACATGGAGTTTATCGGTACAAGTTCAAGCTGTTCAACGTCATCCACTATATATCCCCCAATATTTATGTAATTTTTATTACGGCTTAAGTATAAAAGTCTTTCTAAAATGAAAAGGTGAGCATTGTTGAAATAATTACAAGAAAAAACAAAAAATTAATTCAATCAAAAATTTCTATCACTTTTAAAATAAGCCATTGCTTCTCCAACAATATATATGCTTCCAGTTACAACAACTAAATCTTTTGGTCCTGCAATTGCTCTTGCTTGTTCAATTGCATCTCTTACTGATTTTGTTAAGACATATTTATGTTTATATTTTTCAATTTCATTACCCAAAATTTCCGGATCTTGTGCCCTATCAGTATTTGCTTTTGTTAGAAAAACTTGTTCAGCTAAAGGGATTAATCTTAAAATCATCTCTGGTGTATCTTTATCTTTCATTGCACCAAAAACTAAAATAATTTTTTCAAATCTTTTTTTATATATTTCTAGTTCTTTAACAAGTACCTTGATGCCTGCAGGATTGTGGGCTGAGTCTAAAAGAACATTATCTTCAACAAAATCTAGTCTTCCTGGCCAATCTGCATCAGCCAAACCTATTTTTATTGCCCTTTCACTAATTTCAATATTGTAAGCTTTTAGTGCATTTATCGCAGTATATGCAATTTCTGCATTTTTTAACTGGAATTCACCTTTAAGACCGACATGAATTTTTTTTGTTGGTCCAATTGTAATACCTTCTGCAAAGATTTTGTGTTTGAATAGTGGAAGAAGTTTTGCATTTCTTTTTGTACAGGTATTTTTTATAACATCTAATGCTTCACCTTCTGAACCTGTAACAATCAACATTCCTTCTTTGATAATGCCTGCTTTTTCAAATGCGATTTCTTTTATAGTATTACCTAGATGTTGCATATGGTCAAAGTCAATGTTGGTGATTATACCAATTAAAGGTTTACTTACATTTGTTGCATCTAATCTACCACCCATACCCACTTCTAAAACTACAAAATCTACTTTTTCATCTTGAAAATATAAGAAAGCAATCAAAGTTAATATTTCAAAATAAGTTAATTCCACTTTATTCAAAAAAGGTGCTATTCTATTTACTAATTCAGCTAATTTTGAATCGGATATCTCTTTACTATTTATCATAAATCTTTCATTTAATTTAACAAGATGTGGACTTGTGTATCTTCCAACCTTAAAACTAGCTGATTGTAAAATTGTATCAATCATTGCACAAACTGAACCTTTACCATTTGTACCTGTAACATGAATTATTTTGTAATTTTCTTGAGGATTACCAAACATTGCAAGAGCTTTTGACATATTATCTAAACCTAATTTAATGCCTTTTTGCAACTCAATTTTTTCTAGAAAGTCAAGAGCTTCTTCATAGTCCATATAATTATTTTCCAGATTGTTGTTTGTGATTGTATTATAATTATTGTTTTGCTCACTGCCCGATGTTAATTTTGAAGAGAAAATTTTATTAGAATTTAGAGTAATTGGATTTAAAGTATTTGCCAAATGGATTTTCAATGCTTCTATCCCATCTTTACCATTACCACCACCATTACTGTTATTATTATCAAAATTTTTAGTATCAGTATTATCATTGTCCCAAATTGATTTTTTAGTTTCTTTTTTTAAGGGCTTTGATTTTTCGTACTTTTGTTCAAGATAATCATATTCTTTTTTCTTTTCTAAAATTTTTTCACTTAAAATATGTCTTAGTTGCAATAATTGCTTTTCGATATAATCTGCAATTTTTATTGGAACTTTTAAGTTTTTTTTAACAAAAGCTTCGTTTATTCTAGAATACATATGTGCTATCAAAATTGGATCATCTTCTAAATAATCTATCATTGAAAACCTAAATTTGACCTGAGAAATTAATTCTTTTTCTTCATCACTCAAATTATCTTCTTCTAGATTCTCCAATAAAGATTTCCAATCTTGGATAGTTTCCGAATTCTGAAAGTTATCTTCTGCCATTTTAAGTTAAGTTTATTTCACATTTATTATTTTTAAGCATTTTATTAGTTATTTTCAAGTGTCATATTCAAGTGTCATATCCAAATTTTATTTTTAATTATTATTTCCTAATCATTTTTGCTCTTGCAATATCCCCATATTTATCAATAAAATATAGATAGCTTGCTTGCTTTTTTATACCAACTTTTAGCACAACTTCTTGTTTTTGCCTTCCTTTCCTACCACCACCTCTTGCCATTTTTGTCCTACTCACATTTCCATTTCTATCAACAAAGTAAAGATACCCTTTTTCTTTAATTACATTTGATTTGACAACTTTTTCAACCATAAAATTCCACCCTTTGTATTTTTATACCATTTATTAAAATTATTTGTTAAGTTTAAAATTATTTGTTAAATAGGATAATAAAGTGCTGTTTAGATACTAAACAGAAGGGTTATTTATTTTTTGTGATACTTTTAACTGCAGCAATAGCAACTTCCAATTGCTTGTCATTTGGCTGAGCAGTTGTTAATTTTTGTATCCAAAGACCCGGTAAAACGAAGAAATTTATTACTGCACTATTTTGTATTCTTGCACCTAGTTTTAAAATTTCATATGAAAATCCGGCAATTATTGGAAGCAAAAGTATTCTCCAAAGAAATTTATTCCAAAGACTAAGAGTTGTGGGGATAAAAGTATAAAATAAAATACTAAGTAAGATTACTAAAAATAAAAAAGTTGTTCCACATCTTCTATGTATTGGTGAAAATTTTCTTGCATTTTTTACATTAAGTTTATACCCTGCTTCATAACAAGCAATTGCTTTGTGCTCTGCACCATGGTATTTGAAGATGGTCTTCACATCTTTTAGTTGTGAGATTAGTAAAATGTATAATACTAAAATCGTAATTTTGATTAAACCTTCTAATAAATTAAAAGCTATTCCAAATGAAAGAAATGTAAATATTTTACCGAGTCCGTAAGTTAATAATAAGGGTAATAGTTTAAATATTATTAAAGCTAATGCTAATGAAATAAAAAATGTGAAGAATATCTCCCAATTTGATTGAGAAGTGCTGATTTTTGATTTGGGATTTTCTTTTTCGTCTTTTTCATTCATTGCTTGAATTGCAGAATAATTAAGTGATTTTATCCCAATTATAAGGACTTCATACAAAGTTAGCATACCACGTAAAAAAGGCAATTTTAAAAATTTATATTTGGAAGATAACGAATTGACTTTTTCATTTAGAACTACAATTGATTTATTGGGTTTTCTTACTGCAACTGCAAGATGAGTATCTGATTTTATCATTACTCCTTCAATTACAGCTTGACCACCAATTGAAAGAGGGGCTTTAAAATTTTTTCCACTACTAGAATTTGATAAATTTACTTTTCTTTTGGTTAAGCTCATGGTAATCACTATAAAATATAAATTGTATTAAAACTAAAGGCGCATAAATTATATATAAATGATTATAAATGGCATATTGTCAAAATTACTAGCTAAACATTATTTAATTTTCTTTAGGAATTATTATCCATGCAATAATATATGCCAAAATTCCAACTCCTGCTATAGCAAATATTGCCCAAATGAGCCGAATAATAACCGGGTCAATTTCAAAATATTGACCAATGCCCCCGCAGACTCCTGCAATTACCTTATCATCTTTTGATCGGTATAATCTTTTTGTTGTTTTTTTAACACTCATTTAACCATACACCTACCTTATCTTATTAATTAAATATATTCCACTCTGAATTGATTATATAATCTACAATTCAACTAATAGCAATGTATCAAACAAAGTATAAAATAATACATAACAAAGTACCTAATGTTCAAGGTCTTTGTTAAAATCTTTGTTTAAAATTAGATGGTTTAAAGATTTACTTGTTTAAGGAGTAATTGCTTTACCCATCATATGGCAAACAGTTGTGCCGCATTTAGGGCATTTGCCTTTCATAATCCTCATATTGTTTTTTGTTACTGATTCAACAGGATCTTGCATTTCAACATTTACCCTGCATTTCATACATCTGCCACTCACCATTTGAGTCCACCTCGCTTGCTGATTTGGGCTTTTTGCCAAATATGTAAATAATAATAACATTTAGCTATTAACAGTATATATAATTTTCGCTACGATTGGGGTAAAACAAGCAAAATAACCTAAAATAGATTCAATTGAAAAGTCAATCTGATATTAGAATTATACATAGTATTATTCAACAATAAATAAAGTATATAAATCACCTCCATTTTCGTAATAATATGGTCACATACAAAGATTCTGGTGTTGATATAAATAAAAGCAATATAGCTAAGAAAAAATTAAAGGAAGTTGTTAAAAGCACTTTTTCTAAGAATGTATTAACAAATATTGGAACATTTGGAGCATTATATTATTTTGATCATGATGATTACAAAAAGCCAGTTTTGGTTTCAAGTACTGATGGTGTTGGAACAAAAATTAAATTAGCAATCAAAAGCAAAAAATTTGATACTATTGGTCAAGATTTGGTTAATCATTGTGTGAATGATATATTAGCTATGGGGGCAAAACCCTTATATTTTTTAGATTACATAGCACTTGGCAAAATGAGACCAAATGTTGTTGAAGATATTGTAATAGGTCTTGCAAAAGCATGCAAAGAAAATAACTGTTCTTTAATAGGTGGGGAAACTGCAGAAATGCCTGGTTTATACAAAGCATCTGATTTTGATTTGGCAGGATTTATTGTAGGTATAGCTGACAAGGATAAAATTATTGATGGAAGCAAAATTGAAGAAGGAGATGTTATTATTGGCCTTGCTTCAAATGGATTGCAAACAAATGGATATTCTTTAGCAAACAAAGTTTTTTTTGATATTGGTGGTTATAAATTAGATGATAAGCCAGATGAATTAGAGGGTCAAACATTAGTGCAAGCGCTTATGGCAGTGCATCCTAGTTATTTAAAACCAATAGAACAATTAATTAAAAATGAAGTGGAAATAAAAGGTATGGCACATATAACTGGTGGAGGATTACTTGAAAATATTCCTAGAATTCTTCCAACAGATATGTCAGTGAAAATAGATAAAACAAGTTGGGAAGTTCCTGCAATTTTTACATTAATTAAACGTATAGGTAATGTTCCTGAAAAAGATATGTATAGAACACTTAATATGGGAATAGGTTATGTGTTTATAGTTTCAAGAGAAGAAGCTGCAAAAGCTTCCAATGTTCTTTCTGAAATGAAAGTTGAGCATTATGTCATAGGCGAAGTTATTGAAGGAAACCAAGAAGTTTTGATAAGTTTAGATCAATAAATTTTAACAAAATTAGTTGAATATTAAATAATTAATCGCTAAAATTTAATTGGTGGTGGGTATTTCTAAAGTTGTTAAATGTTGACCTATTTGTTTGATTTGACTATTTAATATTTTTAAATAGGAAATAGTGTGTACAAAATTAATATGTGGATTTTTTTCTAAAAATTTATCGCAATCAGCGTTTCGTATTTTACACTCACTAATTATTAAAAATGCTAAGTCTCTATTTTGAGTGTAAAAAGATTTCATAAGTTCCAAATATAGATGTTGAATGTTTTCAAATATAATTTTAAAATCTTTTTTGGTATTTTCATTTAAATGTATTGATTTATCAATTCTTGCAATTCTTTTAACTTGATCAGCAATGCTTTCAAGACCAGTTAATAATCTTTTATATAAAAAAAGATCTTTCATTGAAATATTTAATTTTCTTGCAAATTGTGGTTCATCTATTGCTTTTGCCAAAACGCGAAAACTTAAAAAAACTAACCTATTAACATCTGAGTCCCTTGCAATTATATCATCCCCTTTACGAGTATTAATTGCATCAAAAGTATCCATTAACATTGATCTTACAATCATATCAATTCTACGAATAATATTAGTAAGATTTACATCTTCAACATTTAATATATCGTGTGCAACTACTCTTTTTGATGAGATTTCCATTATTTCTAATCCAGACAAATCTCTTATTATACTTTTTATGTCAGTAATATTATCGGGAATATTGTCCCCAATTAATTCTATTAGATTGTAGCTCATAAGATAAGCAGAAATTATTTCATCTTTTATTCTAAAAAGAGTTTTATTGGTTGTTTCTAAAGTTATTTTTTTAGATTCATATTTTTCTTTTTTCTCTGCAGGAAGTAGTCTTAAATTAGTTTTATCAAAATCTAAATAGATTAAATCTCCTTTTTTTAGATTGTTTAGTTTAAGCCATTCTTTTGGAAGAGAAATAATATATGAATTTTTTCCAAAACTTATTAGTTTACGAGTTTCCATTGTTTAATACCTAATTAAAAATTGATATCTGATTGAAATTTGATTATCTTTTTTACAGTAAACCTATTTTAGTAAAAAGATTTTAACCCCCTAAAAAATGTTTATCAAAATATATGGCATATATACCATATAGCATGAATATATATACCTTAAGTATTTAAATTTTATTAGAACATAGATGGTTTTAATTGGAAAATACTCTAGTTTGACCATGTTCTTTGTTTTTGGATGATAGGAGGTGCAAAAATGTATGAAATAAGAGAGGTTGTAAAACCTAGGAATAGGGATTTTTACAATGATGAGGAAGTTGAAGAATTAATGGAAAATGATGAAATTACACCTGAAGAAGAAGCTTTTATGCTAGGTTGGATTAGATGCGAACAAAGATTAGCAGAATAAATTCAAAGAATATTTTTTATTTAGATAATCCTTATTTCTAATAGATGTTGTGTTAGAATATAATATGCTTTTTATGCTCTTCTAAAATATTACTTTAAAGTTTTAAGCTGTATTCTATTTTTTGAATTTATTAGTATTCTAAAAATTTAAAGAGAAGCGATTTTATTCTGTTTTTCCGTCGAGAAATGCTAGTGTACACACCATAAACTTTATATACATGCACAAATCCTTTATTATCGAGAAAGAGCTTCTAAAAGCGATTTCATTGGGGCTGTTTAATATTGTAAAAATGTTTTAAGCAGCACAAACTTTGTAAAAAAGCAAAAAAGAAATAATTTCAAAAAGTAATAAAAAAGGGCAAAATGGAAAATAAAACTTATGATGCAAATGATATTCAAGTTTTAGAAGGGCTTGAAGCTGTTAGAAAAAGACCAGGGATGTATATTGGATCAACTGGGATTAAAGGTTTGCACCATTTGATATATGAAGCAGTTGATAATTCTATTGATGAAGCATTAGCTGGTTTTTGCACTGAAATTTCAGTTGTGATTCATAGTGATAATTCTGTTACAGTTGAAGATAATGGAAGAGGCATTCCGGTTGATTTACATCCGAAATTTAAAAAATCTGCAGTTGAAATTGTTATGACTAAATTGCATGCCGGCGGCAAATTTGATAAAAATGCATATAAAGTCAGCGGCGGCTTGCATGGTGTTGGAATTTCAGTTACGAATGCATTATCCACTTGGCTAAAAGTTGAAGTTAAAAGAAACAATAAAACTTATTTTCAAACTTATGAATTAGGCATACCTAAAGAAGACTTAAAAGAAATTGGTGTATCGCAAGGAACAGGCACCAAAATAACTTTCATGCCTGATGCAACAATATTTGAAACAATAGAATTTCATTATGAAACTGTTGCTGCAAGATTGCGTGATCTTGCTTTTTTGAATCCGGGTTTAAAAATTCATATCGCAGATGAACATGATGCTGAGAAAGTAGTAAATTATTATTATTTAGGTGGGATTGTCGATTTTGTAAAATATTTGAATATGAATAAGAACATATTACATGATGTTATATTCTTTTCTAAGGAGAAAAACTCAACCAAAGTTGAAGTTGCAATGCAATATAATAATGGTTATACTGATAATGTATTATCTTTTGTAAATAATATTCATACAATCGAAGGTGGAACGCACCTTACAGGATTTAAAACTGCACTCACAAGATGTATGAATAATTATGCTGAACAAAATGGGGTTAAAGATATTAAACTTTCGGGAGATGATGTTTTAGAAGGATTATCTGCAGTTATATCTGTAAAAATGATGGAACCACAGTTTGAAGGCCAAACTAAAACAAAACTTGGTAATTCTGAAATAAAAGGAATAGTTGATTCTATGATAAATGATGCATTTACTGCATTTTTAGAACAAAAGCCAGCTGTTGCTAAAATAGTTATCGATAAAACAATAAACGCTGCAAAAGCAAGAGAAGCTGCTAGAAAAGCAAGAGAACTTACAAGAAGAAAAAATTATTTAGATTCATCTTCCTTACCAGGGAAGCTTTCTGATTGTTCAAATAGAGATCCTAAAGCTTGTGAAATTTATATTGTTGAAGGAGATTCTGCTGGAGGGAGTGCTAAACAAGGAAGAAACAGAGAAAATCAAGCAATACTTCCACTTAGAGGAAAAATTCTCAATGTTGAAAAATCAAGATTGCATAAAATATTGTCAAGCAATGAAATTGTAACTTTAATTACTGCTCTTGGTGCAGGAATCGGAGAAGAATTTGACATTAGTAAAATAAGGTACCATAAAATAATTATAATGACTGATGCAGATGTTGATGGTGCACATATTAGAACATTACTCTTAACATTTTTTTATAGGTACATGAAACAAATTATTGAAAAAGGATATATTTACATAGCACAGCCTCCACTTTACAAAGTTAAAAAAGGAAAAGAATCACAATATTGCTACAGTGATGATGAATTAAAAAAGATTACTATCGGCAAGGAAACTGAATATGAAGTTCAAAGATACAAAGGTTTAGGAGAGATGAACCCTGAACAACTTTGGAATACCACAATGGATCCAAGCACTAGAACACTTCTTCAAGTAACAATAGAGGATAGTGTTGCAGCTGATCAAATCTTTACAATACTTATGGGGGATCAAGTTGAACCAAGACGCTTATTTATTGAACAAAATGCCAAGCGTGTTGTAAATTTAGATGTTTAATTCTAATTTGAATTTATTTATATTTTTTATTTATATTATCTAATATTTTTATTATCTGATTGATATTGTAATTTTTATTAGGGTTTTACATTAATTTTATTTAGTTTAGCATTATATTGGTATTTATTGAAGTATTAATAAAAAAATAAAGGCAAAACTTTGAAAACTAAAACAAAAAAATTTCGTTGGTTCGCATTAAAATTATCAGTTTTAATGATTATTATTTTTGCATTGCAAAAAATATTTCCTAGTCTTACTGATTTTTTCTTATTGAATAGTTCTTTTATATTATCAAGACCATGGACTATTGTAACTTCGATTTTTGTGCATGGTGGAATTGTACATTTACTTTATAATATTTTTTCACTTTCCCTATTTGGATTGATACTTGAAAAAAGGATTGGAAGTAAAACATTTCTTCTAGTTTTTTTTATTGGTGGGATTTTTGCCAATTTGTTTTGTTTACCATTTTACAATTCCTCTTTAGGGGCATCTGGTGCCATCTTTGCAGTGATTGGTATGTTAACTGTTATTCGTCCAAAAATGGTTGTTTGGATTGCATATATACCTATGAGAATGTGGTTTGCTTCGATATGTTTTGTGTTTGTTGATTTTTTGATGTCACTTGCACCAGATGCAACAAATGTTGGATCAATTGCACATTTATCAGGGATTGCCTTTGGATTTATAGCTGGATTTATTTGGAAAAGAAAGAAACATAAAAAAAATAAAAACTGAAAAGAATATAAAAAATAATATTAAGATTAAATAAAAAGATCAAATAATTAAAAAATTATTAATTTAATGAGCACCTGCAAGTGTTGGATTTATACTTGCTGGAACGTGCGATTCTTCTTTGTGATTAGTACTAGGATTGTTATTATGTTTTTTTCCAGTTAAAATTTTTGAAACAGTTCCTTTGATTAATCTTTTACCTGCATAGTACATTGCAAAAGCAGCTGCTAGACCAAACCCATAACTTAAAACTGCAGAGGATGCTATTGTTTTATACAATGCTGGAATATAAGATGATAAAGCTTTAATTCCAAAAATAGAATCTTTGAAACTAAATAATGGAACGCCTGCTGAACCAATACCTAAACCAACTTGAAGTGGACTTTTGTTTTTTATTCCTTTTGCCATAAGATAGGTTCCACCCATAACTGGAAGAATGTAAGGAAGAGTTGATGTTGCAAAGTACCCCAATGGAGCTAAACTTTGAGTTGCGCTGCTACCTAAATATTCATAACCAAATAATCCTTTAAAATCAAAAAAATTGTAACTTTGTAAGGGAGATAATTGAGTTCCGGTAAGATGAGCAGTAATGTTTTGTGTTGCCCTTGTTGCTGCAAGCCCTGCTAAACTTCCAGCGATATTTCCGGCATAAGATGTTGCAATCTGTCCAAGATTCCCTTTGTTTGGATTTTTTGCATTTTTAAATGCATTAATTGGGTCAGTGAAATATTCTTTTGCTCCATAAATTGGGGCAGTAATTGTACTAACAAAAGGTTTAGCATTTTGATTATTATAAAGTTTATTAACTAAATCATCCATACTACCATTCTTCTGTTCTTCAGACATGATTCTTGGCATAAGTTGGGATTTATAAATGTTTAGTTACTTATTAGTAGTTATCATTACCCTAATTATTATTACATTAGTAAAACTTATTAAGTGATAAAAAGAATTTCTAAGAAATGTGAGAAACATATGTTAAAAGACCTTAAATTTGCAGATTATTTTACTCTTGGAAATCTTATTTGTGGAATGCTTAGCATTTTTTCAAGCATTAAATTAAATTTCAAATTGACACTTATTTTTTTGTTTGTAGCTGTAATATTTAGTATGTTAAGTAGATTTATTGCAAGACTATTCAAACAGCAAAACAAATTAGGAATGCAATTGGATTTACTTGCCGATATGATTTCATTTGGATTGGCTCTTGCAGTTTTAGTTTATCAAAATGGATTTATTGATACAATGTCATTAATTATTATTGGATTTTTCTTATTAACTAGTGCAATTAGAGTTGCTTATTTTAATGTAGTATCTGATAAAAATAAAGGATTCTTTATTGGGATGCCAATAACCATGAATGCGTTGATTATATCTCTTGCTTATTTATTGTTGCCATTAGCTTGGTTAATTTGGATTGTTCTGTTAGACACCATATTAATGATTAGTCCATTTAAATTTAAAAAATTTGGATGAAAATTTACCAACAAAATTAGAATACAGTAAAATATATATAGTATAATAGTATGGAATAAAGATACAACCTTTAGAAACAACAAATAGTGTTAATTAGTGGATTGATTAAGTAAAATGTGGGTTAGTGTAAGTGGAATGTATGTTTAAAGACGGTAATGTTTTAACGCCCTTTGATGTTGCGCAAGAAAGTGAAATTTCTGATATTGTCGATAAGAGTCTTAAAAAGGACAATATAAATAATATAAAACATGAATTAATTGATTCGAGTGATTTTATTCTACCTCTTTTTCCAAATAGTAATCAAGGTGAATTAAAACTGCCTGTTAATGGGAATTTTGAAGCGTTTATGACTTATTTTCAAAGTGCAGAATCTAAAAATCTTATAAAAATAATGGATGTTTATTACAGAAGAATACTTGAACTTTCAAACAGTTTAGATTTTCAAAATGAAGATAAAACAACACAAATCGCAGCAAGACTTGCAAGACATGATCTTGGAAGAATATTAAATGTGATTGAACCTTACAGTAAAATTGCAATTGAAGATAATGACAAAACAGTAATGTCAACGCTTGCAGTTATGGTTGACTCTTATAAACAATATATTCAATCAATTAGATCTTTAGCAGCAAATATGCCTTATTCTAAAGAAATGGGTGTAAATATTAAATTATTGGGGGAGTATTTAGATGGCCATATAAATAATCCTGGTGATGTCCATATAATAACTGACCCCAATAAAGTTATCCCTCCTCAAGCATTTGTTGCAATTGATAATGCTGCTAAAAATGCCAAAGAAATTAATGGACAATCTGCACAAATTTATGCTTTTAATTCTGTTAAAGAAACTGGTGGGATAGGTGATGAAGATATAATAGTTGTAATGGATTATGCTGGTGGATTCAAAAATAAAAAGGCAGAGCCATTGGAAAATGAAGCGTTTAGCACAATTTTTAGAGGATACACAACAAAAGAAGAGAAACATTGTGGTGGTGGGCTTGGTTTACAATTATATTACCATTTGATTTCAAGTTTAGGTGGTAAAGTTGTTATTGATACAACAGCCGATGGAAAAATTGCTAGAGTTATTGATACTTCAAAACCAATAGATAATGCATCTTTAACTTTTCAAGTTTCACAATATGATATCCATGATAACAGAAAACCTGGAACAATGATTAAATTTCAGTATCCAACACAAAAGTAATTTTTTCTAAAATAATTTTCAATTGATAATTTGCAAAAGAATTTAAAATGAAATTTTTAGTTATGATTAGTTATTTATAAACTAAGATTAGTTAAATAAATTGTGATGATTTAAATATAACTAGTATTTGCAAAAGTTAGCTAAAAGTTATTAAAATATTTTCAAAAGAGGTCTAGATATTTTTAAGGTGAAACAATGGAGATAGATATAGCAACAATGAATCAAAATTATATTAATGGGACAATTGAAAGAGAAAAATTGTCTGGACATCTAGTTTTAGATGAAATAAAAGATAAACCTTCAACAATTAACAAATTTGTAGATAAAATAGATAAGCGTGTAAAAGGATTAGACATCCTATACAATTCTTTAAGTAATGAAAAAGAGTTATACCAATGGGTTGCTGATAAAATTAATAAGGGAATAATACCAGATTATAATAAATTAAAAAAACTTGCAACTGAATTAGATGATCCTAATTATGGTTTAATAGCACATTATATTTGTAATATAGACGCTAAAATTGTAGCTATTGAGAATGCTACGAACCCATACATTTAAAAATAAGGTAAGTTTCAAATAATAAAACCGTTTATCGGGGGTGGGAATTTGTTAGAAATAGTTTGGATTATCAGCGTTATTGCATTGATAATTGCTGGCTGGATGGCTTGGTGGATTATGAAACAAAGCACTGGCAGCGCAAAGATGCAAGAGATTTCTGAAGCTATCAGAATCGGCGCAAATGCATTTATGAAAAGACAATATACAACGATAGCATATCTGTCACTTATTTTGGCAGCAATTATTTTTGGAGTTTATTCTTTTACAGGCAAATTTGACCTTGGCTGGAAAACTTCTGCAGCATTTTTATTTGGAGCATTCAGCTCAGCACTTGCTGGATTCATTGGAATGTGGATGTCAGTTAGAAGCAATATAAGAGCAGCAGATGGCGCAAGAAAAAGCATGAAAGATGCACTTTTAATTGCTATTAGAGGCGGCGCAGTTTCAGGCATTGCAATTGTTGCTTTATCATTAATTGGAATTATGACTTTATACACACTTTATGGTGCAAATGTTGATCCAAGAGCAGTACCAGTTCTTTTAGTTGGTTATGGATTTGGCGCAAGCTTTGTCGCTTTATTCGCACAACTTGGCGGTGGGATTTATACTAAAGCTGCTGATGTTGGCGCAGATATTGTTGGAAAAATTGAAGCTGGAATTCCAGAAGACGATCCAAGAAATCCTGCAGTTATTGCTGATTTAGTTGGTGATAATGTAGGCGATTGTGCTGGAAGAGGCGCAGATTTATTCGAAAGCACTGCAGCTGAAAATATTGGTGCAATGATTATTGGAGTTGCTTTATATCCATACTATGGGGTTAATGGGATTATATTTCCATTAGTTATTAGAGCATTTGGACTTTTAGCAAGTATTGTTGGAATTCTTTCAATTTACTATAAAAAAGATGAAAATCCGATGTGGTCTTTAACAAGAAGCTATATTTTTACAAGCATACTTGCAACAGTTGCATTTTATTTTGTGACTATGAATATGTTAAAAAATGTATTCTTTTTTTATGCAGGAGTTGTTGGAATTGTAACTAGTATATTGGTTGTATTGATAACAGTATATTATACTGAAAGCAATTACAGACCAGTAAAATCAATTGCAAAAGCTTCACAAACAGGACATGCAACTAACATAATTTCAGGATTTGCAGTTGGATTGGAAGCAACAGCTTTACCAGTTATTGTTTTATCCATGGCACTATATTTTTCATACAAATTAGGAGTAATGAGCGGAGTTCCAACTGGTGGAATTTATGGAACAGCAATGGCTACAATGGGAATGCTAGCTACTGCAGCTTATGTACTTGCAATGGATACATTTGGACCAATCACTGATAATGCAGGCGGAATTTCTGAAATGAGCAAACAGCCAGCAAATGTTAGAAAAGTAACTGATAAACTTGATGCAGTTGGCAATACAACAAAGGCATTAACAAAAGGTTACGCAATTGGTTCAGCAGCACTTGCAGCATTCTTGTTATTCTCAGCTTACCTTGATGAGGTTGCTTTGTATACTGGAAAAGCAATTGGTGTTGATATTGCAAAAGTTGATGTTTTCGTCGGTGCAATGCTTGGAGCAATGCTTGTATTCTTATTTAGCAGCTTTGCAATAAGAGCAGTTGGAGATGCAGCATTTAGCATTGTAAATGAAGTTCGAAGACAATTCAAAACAATAAAAGGCTTAAGAGAAGGAAAAGCAAAACCAGATTATGCAGCATGTGTAGACATTGCAGCCAAGGCAGCATTGAAAAAAATGATGTTACCTGGTTTACTTGTTGTGTTTGCAACAGTTGCGGTTGGTTTGTTATTAAAAGCTGAGGCAACAGCAGCATACTTAATGGTTGCTACAATTGCAGGCATTTTAATGGCTTTACTTATGAATACAGGCGGTGGTGCTTGGGACAATGCCAAAAAGTACATTGAAGAAGGTGCTTATGGCGGCAAAGGCGGAGATGCACACAAGGCAGCTGTAACTGGAGATACTGTTGGAGACCCATTCAAGGATACAGCAGGACCATCATTACACGTCTTGATAAAACTGCTTGGTACAATTACACTTGTACTTGTGCCACTATTTATCTAAGCCAAATTATTTATTTTTTTTATTTTATCTTTTTTCTTAAAATTTTTGAAAAAACAAAAGATAAATAATCTATTAATACATTTATTAAAGAAACAATTTTTAAGTTTTCCTATAACCAAATTGTTTATTATATTTTTTATGATTTAAAATATTGAGTATAAAACATATAACTTCAATTTGATCTCCTTTTATAGTATATAACATTCTCCAAAATTGTGAAAGTTCAACTCTCCAAAGATTTGAAACATCATATTCTTTAGGTATCATCTCTTTTTTGATATTGTCCCCATAGAAGGGATTGTTTTTTATAAATTCAATTTTTTGTTTTATTGATTTTAATAATTGTATTTCGTCAGTATTTTGCTTGCCTTCACTGATTTGCTTTCCAACTATTTCATTTAATTTTTTATATTCTAAATCTGCTTCATTTAGAAGAATAACCCTCACTGGTTTCATATTTCAGTTCCTCTTTTAATCATTTCATTTAATTCTTTTCTTTCGGTAAATATCCAAAGAATTCCTTTTGTTCCAATAATTATTTTGCCGCTCATTTGTAAATAATCGAGTATTTGTAAAAGAGTTAGGTGCATAACTTTTTTTGGTAATTTTCTTTTTAATTCTGGAATTTTGATTAGACCACAATTTTTCAGTGTTTCTTCCACCATAATTACTGTATTTAAATTAGGTGAATGTTTTATTTGTTCTCTTTCCAGCATAATTGTTTGTGTCATTTTGTATATAAATTAGATATAATATTATATCTAATAGATAGAGATATATATAAATGTTTGTATTTTAAGATTCAATTTTTCATTTTTATTATATTTTATTGTAACCACTAATTAGTAACTAAAAACGAAAGATTTAAATACTCTTAATGCCATTATTCGCCTATAATGGCACTTTTAGATAGAGTTAGGAATACTTTCAATAATTCTTTATTTACTGCTAAGTCTAAAGTTAAAGATTTTATAGAAACTCAAACAAAAAAATACAATGAAAATTTAAAAAAAGAAGGAAAAGCAAAATATGAAAAACATCTTGATTGGCTTTCTGATAATATAGAACATCTAACTTTAGGTGAGTTATATGGCAAAGAAGGAAAAGACTTAGGCTTAGATGAAAAAGAAAAGAAAGATTTGCTTGTAAATTGGCTTGGAGAAGGATTAGTTAGAAAAGAAGATGCAATATATTTATTAGGTTATCTTTTAGATAAAAAAATTTGGGAACCTAATAGGGAAGAGGCCAAATATGCTCTTGGAAATTATATTGATAATATATTTGCACAAGAAAATAAAGAAATCCCACAGCTAGTTGAACTTGAAGATAAAATAAGATATACTTTAGGAAATACTTTTGTTCCAACCTCTAAATTAACAAAAGGATTAGTGACAACATCACTTGCAGCATTTGCATTCACTTCACTTGGAAGTGCTCTTAGTTCAGATGATGATCATTCTTTCAAAGCAGAAAAACAGCAAAATGGTGGAGCATCAATTACAATTGATGGTTTTGTTCTTGATAATAATACACCTGTTTTAGATTACATTGCAAAATTAAAAAATTCTTCAAATCAAATTATTGCAATTGATTCATCACATAATACAAATAGAGTCCAATTTAATAATATTCCAACGCCAGTTGAAAAAGAAAATCCAAATTATATTCCAGAAAAAATGTATTTAGAGCAAAATTATCCAAATCCATTTAATCCATCAACAAAAATAAATTTTGGTGTAGCTAAAGAAGGAACTGTAAGTTTAAAGATTTATGATATTAAAGGTGAATTAGTAAAAACAATTGTTGATGATAATTTGCAAATAGGAAATTATACTGCAACATGGATGGGTGAAACTGATAATAACCAACCTGCATCTTCTGGAGTTTATATTTCAGTTCTTGAGCAAAATGGAAATAGGATTGCAAGCAAGATGGTTGATTTAGGCGGATCAAATGGCAAATCAACATTTAGTTCAAATGGAAGCTATGCGCCTGAAAAAGAAAAAGCATCTAAATCATTGCATAAAGAACAAAGCTTGGATTATGTTATTGAAATATCAGGAACAGATGCAACAAGACCATTAATTGATACTAAAACAATTGCATTAACTTTGCAAGGCGATACTGCATTTGCTGTTTATCTTAATAGATTCCTAAAGCCAGTAGCACTTAACAATATCAATAATATTTCAATGAATGAAGATGAATCTCCTACAAATCCAAGACTAGTTGATATTTGGCAAAATGGAGTTGCAGGATACGATAGTTTAGGAAACGAAGTTCCAGATTCATTACTTGCTTATACTATTTTACAATCAAATCCTAATTTAGTTAATTTAGTTATTGATGGTAATAGATATATTAAATTAGATTCATTGAAAACTAAAGGCAATGGTTCATCGCAAGTAAGTCTGAAAGTAACTGCACCAAATGGGAAAGAAGCAACAAAGAATTTTAATGTTACAGTAAATCCAATGACAGATATTGAAGGAAGAGTAGATTCATTGTTTTCAGAAAATAATAATCCACTTAGTGGAGTTGTTGTGAAATACCATGGAAAAGTTGATACAACAGATGAAAATGGTAATTATCATATTAAAGTAACTCCAAGCACAACTAAAGATACATTAGTTTTCAATAAAGATGGTTTTTATGAAAGAAGACCTTCTCCATTTGCTCCAACAAATGATTTAGTGAAAAATGACAACATGGCAGATACAAGTATGCATATGGATTTTTTTAATGGTGTTGCAAGAGCAAGAAGTCCACCTGGAACACACAGGTGGGTAACTCAACCAGTATGGTACATAAATACAACCCCTCCTTTAGGTGGTGGCACAATAACACAAGAAATGATTGATACTGCAGTTTCAATAATTACGCATGACATTCCTAAATTTACAAATAATTACATTCAAAACCCACAAATAATAATTGGTACAAATCCACCACCTTACAATTCAAGAGATACAATTAGGGTAGAATGGGATAACACTCTTCCAGGTCTAGGTGGACACGCGGAGTATGTCGATGCACAAAATAAAATATATTCAGCAGTTGCTCAAATTAGAACAACTGCTGGAAGGGATGCATATTTACAAGAATTACTACAAAATTTTGGACCAAGAATGGATTCAAATTTACAAAGTCCAAGTGTATTTAATAGTCCTCCACCGGGAAGTTTTTTATTTAATTTAGACTTAAAAGTTGGCAAACTCATCTACTCAAGAAATCCAGGAAATCTTTCTCCAGATACTGATAAATAAAAATTAGTTATAATAATATTATAATCAATTCCTTTATAATTTTCTTAATGCTAAAAATTACAATATTATTCTCTTAAAAGCATAAACTTTATATAAACAGGTGATATTTTAATATCATAAAATGGAAAATTGTCTAAACTTAGAATTAATAGAAAGAAATGAATCATTAATAGTTGGAAAAATATTTACAAAAATGCAATTTGATATATTAAAAAATAAGCTGCAAAAAAAATCCCTTAATTCCAATGAGAAAACTTATTATTATAAATTTATTAAACCAAAAATTTGTGCGATGATGGCTTTCTTTGATATTAATGAGATAAATATTAAAGGCGAGGAATTTATTAAAGAAAATAGACTTAAAGATGCTATAAAAATAATAAACAATCTTAAACAAAAGCATAAAGGTAAAAAGATAATGCTTTCAGGATCATTCTTATTTAGTAAAAATTATAATGATATTGATGTCTTTATTTTTTCTAAATATGTTAAAGAGGATTACTACAAAGGTAAAGTTCATATTACATTTTTGCCAGAATCTGCACTAGATTCTTTATTTTTTAGCTCACTTTGCAAAATTAGTGTAAGTAATTTTAATTGTGTCCCGAAAAAAGATTTTGATATAAAATTAACAAGCATATTACAAATTTATGAATTATTGATTAATGCTATTTTAAATAAAGAAGACTATGAAAAAAATCTTAGGGATTTTATTTTACAAACAGAATATATATCGAAAGGAATAGTTTTAGATCCAAAACAATTATATTTAATTAAAGAAAAACTTTCCCGTAAAAATCTCGATATTCTCTCCAATATCTTTATTAATTCTTTAATTTTAAGTTATACTGTAAAGATATTAAAATCCAAACTTAAATTGCAGGTTAATGATTACAAAAGATTATTGACTAAATACAAACCCGCTAAGAATTTATCAATTTATATAGATACTTATTTAAAGGTGATTTCACTTGCAAACTAATGAAGCCAAAGAATTAATTAGAAAAATATTAGATTCTAATATAAAATTTGAGGGTCACTTCGATAAATGTTTTAGTAATATTAAAAATAACCAGCAAAAAGAAATAGTTGAATGGATTAAAGCATGCAAAGAATTGAAAATTAATCCCATACAATCAAAAACAAATAGGGAAATGATAGGATTTGTAAAGCGAATAGGAAGCAATATTAGAGCAATACTCACTAAAGAAAAGAAAGGGTATTTCATAGAACTATTTTTAGACAAACATAAATATTATGAAATAGAAATAAATAAACTGGGATTTTAAATATTCTTTTTTGCTAAAACTTTTTCTTTTCACACAATTTGTATATATTATTAAAGAATATTTGTGCATTTTTTATGCTTTCTTGTGCTGGCTCTTGGTTTGCCTGTGGTATTTTTTGATATGTGAATTTTCCTCTCTTATTTTTTTCTAATTCAAAAATATGCAACAGAGTATCTGCCTTTATTAGTATATTTTGATAGATTTTAAGTAATTCAATATCAATTATTCCCCGATTAACGAATTTTGAGAATTCGTCAAATGTTTTTTTGTGTTCTTGTGGTGCTCGTATTTTAACATTTTTTAATATAAGATATGCTTTAGCAGCATAAAATATGGAGTATTAAGCATGGGAAATTGTAGCACTATAATATGTGTCTTCTTTTATTCCAAAAATTTCAATTTGCATTTTTTTATCATCACTTATTTTTTGAATTATAATTGATAGACTTAATTCATTTTGTGCTCTTGTGAGGTAAATTTTATATTCGAAATCCATGTCTCATTCCCTCCTTTATTATCTCATAAAATATAATATGGTTGTAAACCGCCAAGTGTTTTCGTGCTATTTGTTTACCTAAATTCTCTTCTTTATTTGTGAGCATTTCTAACATTTCTGATTTTGAAATTACATGGATATCCATTTCAAAAGCATTTTTTAATTTAACACTGTTAATTGATGCTTCTATTTGCTTTCTTTTTTCTTCATTTTCAATAAATATTGCAACATCTAAGTCTGAATCTTTTTTTTGTTTATCTATTGCATAAGATCCAAAAATAACAATTGAATAGAAAAAAGTATCTTCAGCAATTTCTTTTTTTATGTTTTCTAAAGCAAGCTTAATTGGATGATTGATTTTTTTGTTATTCCTAAGAGCAATATAATAAAAAGTTAAATCATTATCCAAATTGAGAGTCAAAAGTCCAGATTTTCCAATCTTTTGTTCAATCAACACATTTTCTTTTT
>CAZSAD010000006.1:50383-59768 GCA_964604995.1 uncultured Methanosarcinales archaeon | reverse complement strand
CTTCACAGTAATATTGTAATCTTTCTAAATCTAAATAAATCCACTTTAGAGTTTAATAATCAAGTTGAAAAAATAATACTACTTTGTGATAATATATTTACAGAATCTTCACTTCTTGCAAAACGAATAAACAATTTTCTTAAAGAAGAACATTATCAACATTATTTATTAGATAACACTAAAAACCTAGATGAATTTGAAACTAATATTATAAGTTGGTTAAAGTAAACTTCTTAACTCTTTTGTATAACTTGGATCACTACCACAGCAGCTGCCAATTAATTGTATTCCTTCATTAATCCATTTTTTTGCATAGTCAAAATACTTTTTAGAATCAATATTTTTGGAAAATTTCCAACCTAATTCCTCATTAGCTATCCCTCCAATATTCGCATATGCACCAACGGGAAATTTAGAGCATTTCAGAAGATTTGAGATATGCACATCAATAATCTTAGCAGATGAACAATTCAAACAAATAGCAGAGGGGTGATAACATTCAATAGCATCAACTGCAGATTTGATGCTTTCTCCACTAAGCAAACCTTTATCATTACAAACAAAACTAATTATAAACTCTTGTTTTAACTCTTTCAATATCTGTGCAATTATTACTGCTTCTCTTATACAGTTCATAGTTTCTACTAATATAAAATCTACTTTTCCATATATCAATGCATTTGCATGCTCTTTATGAATTTCATAAAGCAATTTATTTTTTGGAACTAAAGATGGTGAGTAACAATCTTCTAATGGTGCCATTGAACCAGCAATTAATATCTTCTTTCTTGTTTTAGTAGCAGCTTGATAAGCAAGATTGCAGGCAAGTTCAGTATAATATTTAGCTTTATTACCAAGTCCAATCTTGTCAAAAACGGATCTTTGGGTTCTAAAAGTGTTTGTTGTAATTATATCAGCACCAGCTCTAATATAATCTTCGTGAACTCGTTGAACAAGTTTTGGAGATTCTATAAGCGCATTTGCAGACCAAAGTGGCATTCTTGTTTCAAATCCTCTTCTTTGAAGTTCTGTTCCCATTGCTCCATCTAAAAGAATGATTTTATCTTTTCCAAGAAGATTTCTGATGCTATTTGTTTTTGCCATTATTTATTAATCCTCCTTGAATAACATAAATTGCATGATACACTCCATCATTATTTAATCTTCTCTGTTCTGCTTCTTGAACAGTAATTAGGTGTTTACCATCTAAGTCACTAAAAAATTCAAATGGTATTCCTTCTTTCTCAGCTTTTGTTAATTCAATAAGTGATGTTCCTAAATGTTGTGGAACAATAACTGAATAAAGCACATCACTTCTATACCCACATTCTTTAAATAATTCTTCTAAAACTTTTTTTCCTGGCCTGCCTGAAAGATTTAAAATAATTTTTCCATCAGATTCTAGTTTTTCTTTGGCTTCTAATAAAAGATTATAATTTAAATTCAAACCATATATGGAAATATTTTTTGGAGCTTTTGATGTAATTGGATCAAAATAATGTGAAATATTATCTCCTTCATTAATCTCTTGACCAATTGGGATTGGTACTTGCGGAATACATGCAAAAATAAAATCCAATTTTTTGAGTCTTTGGATTATCCCACTTTCAAGAAGATTGACTCCTTTACTTTCTGTCCCATACTCATACACAGAATGATAGCGTTTGGCAAGCTGGTTTTCAAGACAGTTATTTACATTGAATATTGACAAATTTACAGCTTTTGGATCAATGTCACTTCCGACAATTTGATCAATTTTCTTATTATCTGACAGTAAATAAATGATATTGCATCCTGTTCCAACTCCAACTTCAAGACCGCTGCCTTGAATGTCTGATGCGTCTAATCCGTGTAGCAAAGTCGTTGTCCAATGATCTGGTCTAAATGCCCATTCCGGAACAGAGATGTCCTCAGATTCAAGAATTCTTTTATTCGGGAATATAGAATTAAGACTTACTTGTTCATATTTGTTCTGAATTTTTTCTATAAGGTTATATTGAATTTCTTGTTCTATTTCTGCTTGGGTTTTACCAGATGCTAAAAAATTAAGTACGGGAAGTGGTATGTTTTTTTTGTTTTTTGACATTTTTATCAACTCCATTATATTTATTGTAGGTTTTAATCAGAAATTTTGCATCCCAAAAAGAAACCAATTTGAAGCATTAGCTCAAAAGAAAAGATAATGAGATGCAAATTTAACGCATCATCATTAACATATATCTACTTAATATGATAAATTCAAAATTTTCATAATCCTCTACAAATTCAGTTTTTAAATATTTCATATTAGGTGGTAAGTTATTCTACTATTTATATTTGTGTGACAATATTATTCCTATTAGAATAATTTTTATATACTTTATCGATGTATATGTTAAATCCATTTTTGAATTAAATGGTATAATACTAAAATCAGAAGACAACTTTTTTGTCAATGCTTTTAAATAAAAATGGTAGAGCGCCTAAGGTGTTGTAGTTAAAAGTGTCGACGAATTCTATGTAAGAAAATAAAAAATTATCCAAAATTTATTACCTTATCTGACTCTTTAATTATTTGATATAAATCTTTCATGGTGGATATTGGGCATGTTTCGCTGCTTTCCATTTGTCTTGACTTTAGGCATGTTCCGCAGGCATATATTTTGCCGCTCTTAACAAATTTTGATACTTGTTCTTTGACATTATACTTTGGATGCTCAACTTCAGATTCTACTCCTTTGCCCAATAAGAAAACTTTTACATCATCGCCTTCCGCCGCAGCAAAATTAGCCAACCTATATGCATTCCAAGCAGTTTCTGCATCATTTGTACTGATTATTATGCCCAACTTCATTTTTATTACCTCGCATTATCAATTATTTCTTTAAGCTCATTTTCAACTTCTAAAGCTTCTTCGATAGTAATTTCAGGAAACATCTCAGACATCATTGTTGGTTTCATCCCAATAATCTTTATTTTTCCTTCATCTTCCAAAACATTGATTTTGCATGGCATACAAAGTGAAACCAATCTATTTTTGTTCAAGAATTTGTTTGCATATTTTGCCGAGCATATTTCAATAATTTTCAATGGTTTTTGCTCAAAGCCTTTGGCAATCAATCTTTCTTTAATGTCATAAATCTGAAACAAAGCCCATTCTTTTTTTTCTATTGATTTCAGAACTGATACAATAGCTTCATCAAAATTCTTTTGTGTTTCAACAACATAAACAAAATCATTTGTTTCCATAGTTTATATTATAGCAAACTATCTTTTAAAGATTGGCTATTCTGTAAAATAATAAGAGCAGGTAGGGTGCTTAAAGGTATCAGTAAAAGATGTCCGCCTTTTGTCATATATTAACTAATGTCTAAAACAAGAAAATACATCAAGCTTTATATATTTTCGGGCGTATACAGATCTATGAACCTGCTTGAAATTGGTAGTTTGGCGGAAAACCAAAAAATTAACTATTTGTATTATTTCTTTCCAATAATATCAGCAGGTTATGTTTATTATCTTGTCCCTGGTAGGTTTAACCTCTTAATTCTCTCATTGGCAGCCATGACAGTAATAGTCCAGGAAAGCTATCATTTTGCCTATAAAGATTTTGCTTCAAGGGAAACGAAAGTTCATCTGGTAAATGACCTTAATAATATTGGACTAAACCTAAAGCAAAATCTTGGTTTAGATATGGTTACAAGAATGCCAGAATTTATGTTTTTTATCGTAGCTACATGGATTATGTATTGGTGGACACTCTTCAGATTATGGCCATTAAGAAACGATGTAATTGCTATGTTTATAATTTTAATTCAGATTGGTTTATTCACATTTAATATGCTCGAATTCGTGTTTGCAAAAATTTATTTACACGAAACTCGTAAGTTTACAGAATAAAAAAAGATGTAAAGATTTATATTATTGTTCTTCATAATACCTAATATGTATGAAATAAATGACAATTTTTTGAGAAGGAAATTAATTGAAATCATAAAACGATTGCATAAAATAGGGGTTGACGAATGCCCCGACAAACGTATATATAGCGAATTTCACAAAGCTGGAATAAACGGATATGATGACAAAATACCTAATCTTCTAGGGGATTTACAATCCGAAGGAGTTATAGGTCTCAGAACAAGCGAATTTAATGATATTGTTCTCTTAAGAGATATTAAATAAAATGACGGATTCTAAAAAAATTTTAAGATATCAGCATGATTATAATAAACAAGCTGATTTTATTACTCTACTAATCTCTTCTGCATTGACTATATTCATTTTTATGATAAGCATCCAGTTATCACCAAGAGTCGTTAGTATATTATCGGGAATTTTTTACCTGGGACTATTCTTAGCTTTCATTAAACGTGATTACCTAAGTGATAGATATTGGTCGTTGCTAGTGGACTATAGAACTGATATAAATAAAGAATCTTGGAATAAAATAAAATCTTTTTGGGAAAAATATCCAAAACCAAAATTTTATTTTGTTCTACTATATTATGGGTATTTTAATTTTGGAATTCGAGGATTAGTTATGTTGATTCCTTACATCTTTTTGTTATTTGCATCTTTTTTCTTATTTATCTATGGTTAACTATTTTGCTCATTGTATAAGTGAATTGACTTTACTTTTTTGGTACATCTATAAAAAATCTAAAAACAAATTAAACTTAAGAAAAATAAGAATATAAAGCTAATCCAAGCAAATATTGAAAACAAAATAACGCAACTTAAGTCACTGGTTTTATCGTTGTTAATTTCTTTTTCTGCATTTGCAGCTTTAGTATAATTAAGTAATACTTTGTCAAAAAATTTGTAATTGTCAAGTTTTGCATAGTCGTAAAAGTCTTCGTAATTTTCCATATGAGGTCTTTTGCTTTCTTTTAAGTAATAAACTTTGAATGCGTAAAAAATTGAAACTAACAAAAATAATATTGGCAATAAAAACCAAGGGCTCGAAAATATAATATAAAGTCCCAGCAGGGCACATAATATCGAGTTTAATGTCAGCAAAGCTGTGGTTTTATTCTCAATACTTTGAAATCTGTTGACTTCATGATTATACATATTTCTGCTTTCGTTACAAGCTTCCTTTATTGAGAGAAATTTAATATTTTTTACCACACCTACTACATCTCCTAACTTTTTTCTGACTGAGTTTTTCAACTGTGGTTTCTCCAGCTTTTATACATTCAAGACACAAACCCATATACCTCAACCCAAATATTCAGTGCCACATCTACTACATTTTTGCTTTCTTGGCTCAGTTTCACATTTAATTATATCACTAGTCTCTGCTAAATTTCTACATGCTGGACAAAGACTCATATTTATTCACCTTAATATGGATTACCACATTTGCTACAAATTCTTTTGGCTTTCACTTCCAATGTAATTTCCGCAGATTGACTACATCTTGGGCATAATCCCATTCTTACCACCTTATTAATGGAACTATAGATTATCTAATATTTAACTTTTAGCAACTTTTTTTCTAGAATAAATTAAAGAGCGGGCAGAGGGATTCGAACCCCCGAATAACCGCTATCAGCTTCTCATCGCCTTTCGGCTCGACATAGCAAGTCCCTATGGCCTGCATCTGCAGGCGGTCGCCTTACCGCTTGGCCATACCCGCAAATCTTTGTCATCGAATGTGGTTTATAAAACTTTGTAGAAAATTAAGTTCTAAACCAAAATTTATATATACACAATTCATAAAAATATGAATATGGTCATATTTCAATATTTAAAGCATTTATTCAGTTCAACAGAATCATTGGAAAAAGATGTGTTAAAAAATAAAAACAAATTAGCTGATGAATTTTTATTATACTTAATTTCTATTCCTATAAAAGATTGGATAATAAAACAAAGCTTTCCAGATCTTGTCGCTTTGCAAGAAATTTTAAAAGAAGAAATAAAATTGGTTTTAGATGATGAAGATTCTGAAGATAAAATACTTGAGGATTTAAAATCAATAGAGCACCGTTTTGAAATAAGAAAAATTCATCGTCTAGAGCAAACGTTAAATTATGATGAAAACAAAAGTCGTTATGTCTATGAATTATTAAAAAAATCATTTCATGCGATTAAAAAAGAAGTTCATTTACTTAAGATGTTAACCAATTCTCTTCATGACAGAAATGAGCTTCTAAAATACTTAAAAGAACAAATACAAATTGAAATGGCAGTTGCACACAAAATTGCTCCAGGATACGATTTAAAAATTGAAAATAAAGTTAAAGATAATCTTGAAAAAATACCTACGCAAGAATTACTCCAAACAATAAAAGAAATCTATTTTTCTAAATTAAAATCAGAAAAAAGCCAGAAACTCTTTTTCAACTTCACAAATAATACTAATCTAATCGCTGATTTAAAATCTTCTCTTTTCGATCATCAGGATCTTTTCATTGGATTGATAAAATGTGAACATATCATTAAAGAACTTACACATGACGAAAAAAAGATGTTTGCCAAAATGGAACCTCATTTGAAAACTAAAGATGAAGATTCTTTTTACTTTAAATGGTTCGATTTTATTTATTCCACCATGGATGAATATATGTATTACCTAAATGCTGAAGGATTATTAAATTCTCACAAAAATGCAGATTTTGAATTTGTTAATTCCTTTAAATTTGAAGAATATGTTAAACTCGCTCTTGACGAAGCCTTAAAAGAATTTAATATAAAACTAATCCCTGGTGATTGGTCTGAGGATCAATGGATTAAAGCTGTTGTTCATTCTTTCCGTGAGGATTTTAACAGTGTCTATAAAAATTATAGAAATGAATTCTAGTTATTTTTAAAGAGGTTATAAATATTTAATTTATAAAATTCAAAGAGAAATTATATTTTGTTATGCAACATTTCCTTTTTCCATACGCTTTGCAAGATTTCTGATTTGATAATTAAATGATTCAATAAAAATATTTGTCATATTACTCTCTTTATGCGATTCTTTTAGTATTTCAAAAAGCAAATTAGTGCATTTCTTGTTCTGTTTCATTATTATTTTTTTAGTCCATATCCCATTTAATACAGGTGTATTTTTGCAATTGCGTTTATCTTTTTTTCTGTCTACCCAATCATCAATCATTTGAACAAGAATGGCAACATTAATCATAAAATTTTGTTCACGTTTTGTTATCTTAATTCCAGTTGCAAAGCATAATATCTTAACAGATGCTCTAATGGGTTTCATTCTATGGCAAAGGTTTTCAGGATCTTTTTTACCTTTAATTCTATTAGTTTCCGCTTTTGCACAATCAATAAACATTTTTATTACGTGCTCAAACTCTATTTTGTTTTTTTCATCACAACTTTGTCTTAATTCATAAACAATTTGGTTTAACAAAATTGCAGGGTTATCCATCTTTTTTTCATTTCGTTTGTAAAGTTTAAAAGATAAAATTCTTGTTAATTTTTCAACTCTTTTTTCTACACTTATCTCATTCATTCTATTGTCGAAAAGCTCATCAATCAATGAAATAAAAGCAGATACTAAAATTATTTTTCTGTTGTTTTTATTATGGGCAATTTTTAATGTTGGTGAAAATAATTTCTTTATTAGATAAATTATCCCATTAATACTTGTTTTTAATTTATATGCAACTTTCATAAAACTAGAGAAAATCTTATTTCTTCGTCTAGAAAAAATCAGCATCGAATAACCTGAAGCAGCATAAAGCGTAATGCTTAATTCTTTAAATTTGTCATAAAATTCATCATGGCGCAAATCTTTCCAATGTTTTTCAATCAAAGGTTCGATATACATATCCCACGATTTTTCAGAATGTTTTTTTACAATCTCTGCAAATTCTTTTCCAATTTTACTATCGCATCCAATATTTTCAGACAGCATCATTTTATCCTGTAATATTCATTGCTTTATTTATTTCAGCTTTATCAATTAATATTATTAATCTGTTTTATTTGAATTATAAAAAATACACTAGAAAAACATCAATTTCTATATTTTTTATATAAAAATGGCGCGCCTGGAGGGATTTGAACCCTCGACCTACAGCTTAGAAGGCTGTCGCCCTTCCAGACTAGGCTACAGGCGCAGATTTTTAACAAAAATCTGGTAAAAACTTCAAGGAACATAAAGTTCCTTAAGGCGATCTTACCATATATTAATAATCGCCATAACTTATCATCGTGCTATCGAGAGTAGCGAGATAGCACTTATTCTTGCGCGTCAACTGAGCGTAACCAGTTGCCATGGCTAGGCTACAGGCGCAACTGGAGCCTCGGTTGACACGGCACTTAAGTAAGGCACGCGCTTCGCTTGGCCTTACAAACTTCTTAAGTGCATTCAACAATAATTACGTATTATATAAAACTGGTATTTTAAACACTATATAAAGATTATTGCAATCTTAATAAATATTATATTAATTCAAATTCTTTCAAGTTATCATAAACTGGTCCATTTCCAGTAAGAATACTTTTCTTGAGGAAGAATTTATCAACTTCAAATTTCATTTCTTCAGTTTTAATTTTTTTAAGATTATCTAAAAATTTATTTCTATCTGGCAAAAACTTTATCCTAGCTAAAGTAATATGTGGCACAAAATCATCTTTTTGAAACATCCCATTTAAATTTTCATCAATTAATTTTACAAGTTCATTAAATTCTTTTTTTGGGTTTGCTGCAACCCACACTACTTTGATATCTTTTCCATTAGCAAAATAATCAATTTGAGAAACATTCCCTGAAAATTTTGGAAAATCTATTTTACTAATTTTTTCTACTATTTCATCTTTTTGTTTTTCATTAATTTCATCGAGAAACTTAAGTGTAATGTGAAATTGTTTGGCATAAGACAATGTTCCAAAATTCATCTTTTTTTGAAGTGTAAATAAGTAAGATTGAATTTTTTCAGGTACATCTATTGCTAAAAAAGCTCTCATGTTAAATCAAAAAGAAAATTAAAATAAAAAATTTATGAAAAAAGAATCATCAGACTTACTGTTGTTCTTCCTCTTCGCCAAAATTCTCAGTGTCTTCGCCAGAGTATTCTTCTTCTTGAGAAGTTTGCTCTTCACTGCTCTCTTCAGATGCTCCTTCACTTGGAGTTTCTTCTGATGCAGCTATGCCTTCACCAATAACTTCTGCAAAGCCTACTTTTCTTAAGACTTTTGTGACGCGAATCTTTACGTTCTGTCCACTTTTTGTATTTGGTACAAATAAGACAAATCCATCTTTCTTCGCAATTCCGTCGCCTTTTTCGCCAACGGCTTCTATCTTCACTTCTAATTCGTCCCCTACATTAACTGGGGCCATGCTACTATTGCTACTTCCGCCTCTAGGACCGCCGAATCTTTGGCCTCCTCTAAAATTTCTTTCCATATGTAATTTCACCTTCTATGTATCTATTTCCGTCTT
>CAZSAD010000006.1:50153-50373 GCA_964604995.1 uncultured Methanosarcinales archaeon | reverse complement strand
ATAAAGCTTGGTTTTTTAATTAAATTAAATAACATCTATAAATAGTAACTAAATAAAAATAAATTATAATTAAATTAATATTCACAAAAATTGTCATTTTCTGCAATTCTACTACTATTTCCAAAACAGTTTTCATCACCAAATACATATGCTCCATTTATTTGGCAACATTTTTGTTGTTGCATTTTACAGCTACTAAAATCACCGCCGTTGCAAAATC
>CAZSAD010000006.1:41255-50143 GCA_964604995.1 uncultured Methanosarcinales archaeon | reverse complement strand
CGAGGTTATTTTGGCAAACACTAACTTTGCTATAAGTTGCACTATCTAAAGATTTCTCGTCCATTAAACAACAGCAGTATTTCTCTCCAGTTTTTGGTACTGCCAAAAGTTTGCCTTTTATTGTATGCACAAACATATCATCTGCATTATCATTTGACCATTTTAATATTATTTCTCCTTCGATTTTTTGTTTATCTGCAACTATTTCTTTACAATGTATAACAATTTCACGTTCATCTAAATTACTAAATTTCCATCCAATCTTGCCATCATTATCATTAGAAAATGGTTTTGTGTTGTTGTTAGCTTCACATTCAATAAAAGAATCACCTATTATCGATATTTGGCTAATCATAATATCTTTTCCCATATTATTTTGCATAGTTAAATGCACTTGCTTACTATCGATATCCACTTTATGGTCTTTACAATAAAGTCCAAGTTGTAAATCACATCTTTCAGGTTTTATTGAAAGTGGATCTTTTATTGCAAAATATACAAGCATCCCAATTATAATTACAACTAAAATTCCCCAAGTTTCTATTTTTAGAAAATTAGCTTTCTTTCTAAATTTTTTAAATTTAAAACAATCCATTTTAATTTAGTTTGTTAAAAGAGTATATATTATTATTTCTTCATCCATCAAAGATAAAAAAAAGTTACATCTAATTTTATTGTCACCTAATTCTATGAAATTTACTCTTATTATCTTTTTAAACTTATCAAATTTGTATTATTTTAATAATGAGGTAATCATCATAAAATTAAATTTCTTATATAATTAGGTTACTATAAATTATTTATACTTATTATAATTTAAATGTAAAACATGTTTATTGTAATAAAAGTTTCTCTCTATTTTATTATTGTTATCCCCAAAAAGAACTATCTCAATAGCACTAATTTAACGTCTTGGGTAAGATATTACTAATATATCCAAATTATTACATTATCAATATATATGTTTAAAGATATAGATTAAACTCTACACTTTTTTTCAAATAAGTGCGAAAATTAAACTTTAATATGATATTTTTTGTATATTATTATACAAAATGGAAAAATATTTATATAAAACTTGACAAACTTAACAAATTGCGTATAATTTTAATTATTAAATCATTAATTTTAGTTTAAAGAGTGGTGGATTTTGGGTATATCGCCTACAGAACAAAAAGTATACAGGGAATTTTATAAGACAAAAGTCTTGACAGTAAACGATGTTTCTTCCTATTTAAATAATTATAGAAAAGCAGTTTTGGCATTAAATGGTCTTGCTGAAAAACAATACGCAAAAAAAATTAAACGTGGTTTATATGCAATAATTCCATTTGAATCAACACCTGATATGCAAGATTCTTTTTCTCCAGACAAAATTCTTGTTGCAAATAAATTTACAGAAAATAGTTTTTTGTCACACCACACAGCTTTAGAAGTTTATGGTGCAGCAGATAGAGAAATGCATGTTGCATTTATTACAACTACAAATAGAGTTCCTTCAATTGTAAATAAAGGTATCAAATATGTTTGTATCAAAACTCTTCATTTTTTTGGAAATCAAGAATATGATTATCACGATTCAAAAATTATCATCAGCGATAAAGAGCGCACAATTCTCGATTGTCTAAGAAATATAAATTACACTCTTGGATTCGATGAACTAAAGCGCAATATACCCAAACTATGCCCTCTCGACTATGAGAAGATGTTTGCGTACATGAAAAAAATCAATGAGGTTAGCTTGTATTCAAGAGTAGGTTATACATTTTCAGTTTTGAAATACGAAGCGCAAGTTCCTGATTGGTTTTTGGATAAATGCAAATCAAATCTTACAGAAAGGACATACTATCTAGACATTACAAGAAAAGGTAGTAGCAAGCATGTTAGGGATTGGAAGCTGATGGTGCCATTATAATGAGAAAAGAAAAAAGAGGTAAAAAGGAAATAAATTGGCAACTTTTCTTAATCATAGCTCTCACACTTTTTTCGTTAGTATTTATTGTTTCAGTCAAAAATGTAAATGCCACAAACACTCCTGGAATTTGTCTTAGTAGTATGGCAATTCCAAGTAGAATGTGTGAATATGTTAATGACATTTCACAATGTTGTGGATTTGATGAAACAGCGCAAGGCTATACTTATTGTAATTCAACTTTCATAAGAGATTTGGGTCCAGGAGATATTGGTACATTAACACAATGTCAAGCTAATCAAGGATGCTGTGCAAATATGATAACATCAAATGGCCCTGATTGTCAAATGCGTGATAAAAAAGCATATTGCGACGAGATTGGAGGGGTATTTGCTCCAGGACAAGCTTGCGCAGCTTTACCACAATGCACATTTGGATGCTGCGTTTGGAAAAATGATATTATCAATGATAATACTTGTAAATATGTTCCTAGTTTTTCATGTGCAACATTAAACAAAACTGTTTTAGGTTTAAGTGGTTCTCATTATTTAACTTTTAATGTAACTACAAGTCAAACTGCATGTGAAACTCCTAATTATTGTGATGGTATTTCAATATCACAAACTCCTGGAACAATAATTGGGAAAGTTATAAATTCACTAGATGCACCAATTGTAGGCGCAACTGTCACAACTAATTTATATGGTGTAGGTATTAGTGCAATAACAAATTCTACTGGCGAAGCTACACTGCAAGGAATTACACCCGGTTACACAACTTTTTGGGCTTATGCTCAAGATTACACTACAGTATCTGCTGGAGTAAATATTCCAGCTGAATCAATACAAACTGTTTTATTTGAACTTACAGATTCATCAACACTAGTAGCATCGCTTCCAGTTAAAGTAAAAGATTCTTCAGGTTATCCAATTGCTGGAGTTTTAGTTGAAGTTATTGGATTAAGTTCACAATTAACAGATACAAATGGCGATGCAACTTTTATGCAAGTGCCAATTGCTGAGCAAATAGTAAAAGCATCAATGTTTAATTATTATGATATTTACAAAACTGCATCTCCAACTGGAACTACCTTTCCAACGATAAATATTGAATTACAAAAAATTAACAAATTTAATGTAAGTGGTTCTGTAATTGATTTTTTTAACAATCCTAAACCTGGTAGATGGATAACATTAGATAATGTAAGAAAAGTACAAACAACTTCTCCAGACGGAAAATTTGTTATTGAAAATGTAACAAGTGGAACTTATAGAATAAGTGTTGAAACTTTATCAGGAGAAACAGCAAGTTCATATTTTATAATTGTAAATCAAACTCTTAATAATGAATTGTTATATTTATCAAATGTAGCTACCCCTGATTGTAGTGTAGCATTTACAGAATATTCTTTTTGTAATGTAAATAATCAACAATGCAATTCAACACAAGGTCCTCCAAATAATCAACCAACTCCTGATGCACCTGTAAACACAGTTTGTTGTGCAGGCTCAAATAATTGTTCTAAAAAATATAATTATGACGATGACTGGGACGGAGATGGAGTTCCAAATTCGCTTGATAAATGTCCTTATGAACCAGCACTCATAAATAAAGTAGCAGCTACAGAATCTAATCTTTGCAGTAATGGTATTGATGATGATTGCGATTCAACAGGTCCAGGTTATGGACAAATTCATGGCAACAAAGTAGATAATTTAGCTTCAGTTATGTTAAGAACAGGATTTCCAGCATCACTAGCTTTCAATTATATTAGCCCATATTGTCAATTTTGTCCAACAAATATTTGTAAATTTAATTCTACAAATCATAGTATTTGTGATGAACTTCAATCAGGAGTGAATTCATTTGCAACTTACACAGATTACAATTTACAAATCCCAGATAACAAATCTTATTATTGTTCAGTTTGTTCAAGTGATCCTGCTTGTAAATCTGAATGCGAAACAGCTGGAAAATCATGTTGTTCGTCAGATACTGGCCAAGGTAATAATTACACATTAAGTTGCGATTCTTCACAAAAAACATGTTGGGATTATTGCGGTGCTCCTGCAACTTATATCTGTTGTCAATATTCTTGGAGTTGTGATGGTGAATCAATTTGGAATGATACAGTTTGTACTAATCCTAATTTACAATATCAATGCAAAGGAACATTTTGTCAGCCAGCTCCTTATTGTAAATTACATGAACCTTTCAACAGTACAAATAATACTTTACCCTCTTTACTAAATGGACCACAAGCAGGTAATAATTCATTATGCAATTGTAATGGAGAATTAAAAAATACAAACAAATTCGCAAGTGGAGCATCAGTTGGTTACTGTTGCCCAACTGGTGTAAGTTTAGAATATTGTCCTCCAATTATTACAAAAAAAATAATACTCAATGTTGTAAATGAATCCAATGAAGAACTTCCATCTGGAAAACATGTAGTTGCATATTTATCAAATCCTCTAAATCCCTGGGTAAGAGTTGATTTTATAACTCCAGAAAATGATCCATCTGTAAAAACATTTGGTTGGGATTTTAATATTAATCAAACTTATGAATTTACAATAGAAGCAGATGGCTACGAAACTAATATTACAACAATCAATATCAGTGAAAATTCAAATCCAAATGAACTTAATATAATTCTTAAAGCAAAAGTTAATTGTAAAGATGTTTTAGCAAATGTAACTTCATTTAGAGTTCACAATATTGCTGGAAAAAATCAAGTACATTTAACATGGGATAAAACTTGCAATGATATTTTATCTTATGACATTGTAAGATATGATGTTGATGCTTCAGGAATAAATATTATACCTTCTTCCCAAGTACATATTGTTACTATAAATTATAATCCTTCAATTAGTAATTATACTTATGATGATAACTCAGCAGCATGGAATACACTCTATCAATATGGGATAAAAGCAATATACTCAACTGGAGCAAGTGCTGTTTACATGAATAATAAAGCTGCTCCTAAAGGTTCAAACATTGGCAACACTAGAATTTATACAGGAAACAAAGAGCAATGCGAAGGTAAAAGTTGGACATCACAATTTTGTGTAAATTCAAGTTTACAAATCGCAAGAGATTTTGTTTATGGTGTTAAATGTCAATTCAACAACACTATATCAACTGATTCAATACTAATAAATTGTACATCCTATTCTCCCTCAAGTCAAACTTGTTATATAACTGCAGATAACTCAGTTAGTTGTAAACAACTAAGTGAATGTATTGATACTTCTCCAGAAAAAGCATTTGGTCTATACTACGATCAATCAACTTGTATAACTGGCAGAGAAATGAATTGTTATTATGATTATTCCAACACTTCAGTTGATACTTGTCTTGATTGTAGAGATATTAAAAATTGTTATGATTACAAATCAGATGAAGCATGCCAATTTGATAATTGTAAATTATCACAATTAACTTCTCCTTATGGTCCAGATTCAATTTGTAAATGGTATGATTATTCTAATCTAAAAGAATTAGGTAAGGGTTTATGCTATAAAGTTGATTACGCTAATGTAGATCAATGTTACAGATGTAACAAATCCACAGATTCTCCATTGGATAATTCGCAGTGTGATCAAAATATTTGTGCAAGATTGGGTGCATGTTATAGTGAGAATAATAATGATTCATGTTCACAATGTAATTCAAATACAGCATGCGAAGATTTCAAAGATGAACTATCTTGCATTGGCGGCGTTGAAGGAGTAAATTCTAAACAAGAATTTAATATTAATTCAATAAATATGCAAAGCACAGAAAATTTCCAATACAGCAATGACGCATGTTCTGCCAATAGATGCAAATGGGGAAATGTTTCAAATCTTGGTTACATGTGCTACAAAGATGGTAATGATGATAATATCAGTGATTGCTATGATAAATTATCTGACGATACTCTTCTTTTAAACAATAATTGCAAAAAAGATGGAATAGCACCAGTAACTACAATAATAACAAAGCCAAAGTGTATGGGCCCAATTAGTACAACCCAAAATTGTGTAAACAAATATTCTCAAAATGTTGATTTTTCAATAGATGAAGCAACAATAACTTATCCTTCAATAAATTTTGATAGAAATCAAACACAATATTGTTTAATTCCATTCAATGTAGATGAAAATACCTATCCTTGTAGTAACAGAACATTTGATGTTGATAGCATTTTATCTAACAATTTCAAAATAACAAGAACTTTAATTTTACCAGATGACGTAATGGCAGACAAAGGTTTGTCATTAGTTGAAGACATTTCACAAGGGCCTGTAAAATTAAAATATTTTACAACTGATCCAATTCATAATATCGAAGAGCTAAAAACTGAGCCCATATTTATTGATACAATTGGTCCAGAAATCATAATAAGTTCATATGCAGTAAATAATAGCAATGTAACATTACTCTCAAATTTATCAATCTATATTACAACAGATCAAAATAATCCCTCTGTTTGCAATGTTACAAACTTTACCCCCTCAAATGGTATTAAATGGGACATTTTCAAAGGGAGAGTTTTAAAAAATCAATTTATTGAAAATTTCACAAATGTAGCAGATAATGCCTATACTTTAACAGTAAATTGCACAGATAAATATGGTAATGACAATCAATTATCTCAAGTAATAAGAGTAAATGGATTGCAATATATTTTAGAACAATGGCCAGACAGCAATATTACATCATTACAAGATGATCCTGAAAGATTAAATAATATTTACAATAACAATACAATAAATCTCAAATTAAAAACAGGAAGAGATATTTCGTGTGAATATAGCAATAATGAAATTGATTGGGTACCATTCACAAATCAAACTAATGGAACAGATGCAACTTATGGCCTTTATATCAATCATACAAGTGATTCAATAACATTAAGTGATGGCAATTATTTATACCTTGCAAAATGCAAATCCAATTTGAATCCTGCAGCAATAAGTTCAACTTCTTTTATATTTGGAATTGATACTTACGCTCCAGCAAGTTATTTAGAAATTTATCAAAATCAATCTTGGCAATCTTTCAATGAAACAAGATGGTACAAACCAAGTGAATTACAAGAATTAAGAATTAATGCAATAGATCCTCCTCTTGAATCTCATAATACTAATCTTCCAGGAGAAGCAAAATGGAATTATACATTGTATTGTATCAATGATACAACTATTTGTGAGCCTAATATATTAATTAATCATTCATCATCAAAATTAAATGTATCAATTACTCTTACAACTAACATTTGTATGCGTTCTGTAGATAGAATAAACAACACAGAAACAAATGAGTCAAATGGTAACCCTACATGTTACCATATTTTAGTTGATTCTTCAGCACCATTAGTAAATATTGTTGTACCTAAAACTAATTATGTTATTAACTCAAACACACTAAATTATATTGAGATTAATGTTACTGATTTTGGTAGCAATCAAATTCAAAGTGTATATGCTTCAATTTTCAGCTCTCCAGAAGTTGGAACACCTTATAGAACAATTGCTGATGTTAATTCACCAATTGGCACAATTTACACAACAGATCAATCTGGTTTATTTGATGGTAAAAATTTGATTATTGCATATGCAGTTGATGCATCAGGAAATATTGGAGAGAGTAATCCTGTTAATCTATATGTTGATAAAATTGGACCAGATATTGTTAATCCAACTATTTTGAATTATTCAGGAACAGTAATAGGAAATTCTCAAAATACATTTAGTGAATGGGGTATGCCAATTACATTCAATGCAATAGTTAATGATTCTAATTACACTTATTTTGGCTTTGATGGACAGAACAATAATCTCTTTATTGAATTACTAATGCCAAATGGTGCAAATCTTTCAATTAATGTTCCAATTAATAACGCTATATCACTAAATTATACATACACTTTTGATTTTACACCTACTGGTACAGTTGGTGATTATTATCAAGAACCAGGAATTTGGACTGCTAATTTTACAGCATATGACAAATTTAATAATAAAAACACAATAACACAAATTTTCAATGTTAGTGATACAACAAAGCCTACATTTATTGTTAATATAACCGATGATCAAAATCAAAATCCAAAAGCAATTCTGTTTGGAATAACTTATCCAATAACTGTAAAAAGCTCAGAACGATTAAGTACAAGACCAATCATTCAAGTAAAAATAAATAGCAAAATAATTTCTTTGTCCAATCCAACATTTAGCAATAATAATACTTTCAACACTACACTGTTAATTGATGATTATACTTTATTAGATTATGAAGGATTTGGGACTGTAGAAATTATTGCAAAAGATATGCATGATAATGAAGGAGAAAAAATACCAATTATTGGAGCAACTTTTTATTTTGATTCAAAATCTCCTGGTGCACCAATATACAAATATCCTAAAGCAGATTCTTTAATTATAACAAACTCTTCCAAATTAATCCTAACTGGTTCTGAAGCAAATAATTTGCCAGGAATAAATATATCTTTGTTAAGAAGTAATTTATCAAACACTTACGATTTAAGCACTTGGTCTTTGATAGATAGTAATCTAAGTTATAAAAATGTCTCTTCTGTTTGGAATACTACAATTGATACATTTTATCCTGTAGCAAATCCAAATAATCAAATTCCAATAAACAATTCCAACACTTTCGTTGAGGCAAATTGGCAGTCTCTTTATTTGAAATTTGAAAACGATGCTTATAATTTACCAGATGGTCAATTTTATAAAATAACCAATGTGACATTTTTAGGAACTCCAAAAACGCATGGTTTTGTAAATGTATCACCTAACTTCATCAATCCAAATGTTGTAACTAATCAAAAAGTTTTCTTCATGAATGATTCTTATCCACAAGGCTGGATAAAGTTTGATCTTGAATCTAAAAATATTGATTTGAAACCTGGAAATAATTATTTTGTGATGCGTTCTCAAGATGAATTTGGAAATTGGCT
>CAZSAD010000006.1:0-41245 GCA_964604995.1 uncultured Methanosarcinales archaeon | reverse complement strand
AAAGTAAAGCAAGTAATTTATGACAGTTCGTCACCAAAGTTTGTAAATTTCTATCCCTCAAAAAATAGAGTAACTAATAATAATAAAACATCAATTAATGTAACACTTTCAGATATTTATCCATCTCCTATGGATTCTCCATATGATAATGATAATCAATCAGGTATAAATGAAACTTCAGTTAAATTTTATTTCAATGATACTTGGTATAATTGCACAAGTTCTACTTCAGGACCTGGACCTTATTGTAACATCAAATGTAATATTGACTCTTCACTTTGTAATATAACTTTCAACTACCATAGTGAAATTCCAACTTTACTAAATGGATTTTATGATTTAAAATTAAAAGTAGGTGATAAAGCCGGGAATTATAATTTAACAGAATGGCAAATTGGAGTAAATCCAAATGCACCAGATGATGCATATTTTACAGTTAGTCCTTCATTTGACCAAAAACCAGCAAGAAGTAGCGAAGTAGAAACAAGATACACTAATAGTTTTAATCCAATAATTAATGCAAGTTATGGCATATCAATGCTTGTTAAATTATATTCTGCACAATTAAAAAATGGATCAACATTAATACACTCTTATTCAGATCTAGTAGGAACCAGTGCATCTGAATTTATTCTTACATTGCCAACTTCTTCTCCTATCTTAAATGAAGGAGAATATACTTTTGAATTAACAGCAGGTAGAAATCTTAGCGATGGTACATTTGGTTCACCATTCCCTGACTCATTTAATCTTGTAGTTGATAATAGTCCTCCAGTTTCAGATACAGTTGAAATCAAAAATCAATCTGGAGAAGATAATATTGAAAGAGGTAAAAATTTTACAATCTCAACAAAAATTAGTGATGCAACTCCAAATGTTACAGTTGAATTAAAAATTGATGGCATATCAATTGAAACAAAAAAATTATCTAATAACCCACCTTCACAAAATACTCCAGTTTCATTCCAAGTAAATATTACTTTTAATAATCTTACATACAATTACACTTTTGACTATGGATTGCACACATCAACATTAATTTTATCTGATGCATTTGGTAAATCAGCACAAATAGATACTGATTTTACAATTACAGATACAACTCCACCTAATTTAATTTTTACAAATATAACTCCTGGTAAATTAGTAGAAGATTGGAAAGCATATACACGTATTAATTCACCTCTTAGTTCAAGTAATAGATTGGAATTTTATCTAAAAACTACAGATGAATTGGCAATTTGCACTTTAGTTTCTCCTGGAATTCCTGTATTAATAGATCTTTTCCCATCATCAGACCATATTGTTATTTTACAAGATTATACTTCAACATATTACCCACAAAATGGAGTAGAAAAATATTATACAATAACTTGCATAGATCAATCAGGTAATTCAATAGCAAAACAAATTACTGTAATTAATGATCTTACTTCACCTATAATATTAAGTATTACACCAAAAACTGGTGATTTAATAAGTTATTTTAGTGGACCAAGTGGAAATAGAATTGCTGATTTGAATATTATTACAAATGAAAATACAACTTGCAAATATTATGGTAATTTAACACAAAATGTGAATATTCCTTTGCCAACACTTGCAGGTATCGAAACATTTTATGACAATAATATGACTTTCTTTGAAGATAATACTTATTCATTAAATCCAAAACAAAATTTAGATTCAATAATTGGTTATCTTGGAACAGATAATGCTAGTTATACTTTCTTTGTTGGTTGTGAAGATTTTGTTGGAAATATTGTACAAAATCTCAATTTAACAAAATTCACAGTAGATCTTCAACAAATGAGAATAATACAAACATCACCTTCTGGAACAATTGGTGGTAATAATTTTGTAAATTTAATTGTCACAACTGATAAAAATGCTACAGGTTGTACATATACTAGTATTAATCCATCTTATTTACCAGGTACTTTTACGAAATTGTTAGGTACAAATACTTTTACTGCATTAATCACTAATTTAAATCACGATGAAAATAGAACATACAAAATTTCTTGTGAATTATCTACATCTGGGCCAAATTCAATGTATCTTCTAGCAGAAGCTAATATCTCATTTAGTGTAGATTTGGCAGTAGTTCCATCTCCACAAATATACAATATAACAACATCAACAGGAGAATTAATTTCAAGTCCAACATTTACTAAAGTAACAAATGTAAATGATTTGATAATTAATGGTGTTGTTGAAAATAATTCAATAATTAAATTAATCATAAACAATGTTGCACTCCCTTCATTGTTTAACAATTATCTATCTCCATCTTATAGTTTAAATGCTCTTTCATCAGGAAGTTATAAAATTAAAGTCAACGCAACAGATATTTTTGGTAATACAAATACTTCTAATGAATTGACGCTTTTAATAGACAAAGACAAACCAGCAATGCCATCAATTGCGACTTTACCAACATTACTCTCAACACCAAATCTAACAATTTATGGTACAATTGATGAACCAAACATTACAGTATTTGCATTTGTAAATCTAAATGAATCCAATAATGTGTCAGTTGAATCTACTTCAACTTCAAGTTGTAATACTTTAACTTCACTAGCAAGTGCTTTAGCTGATAGTACAAGAGTCAATGTTACAAATAAAGATGAATTTAAAGTTGGTAATTATTTAGAATTCCCAGCTAAAAAACAATATAACTTGTTAAGGTACAAAATAGAAGGAGTATTTAGTGGTGGACTTTTCGGAACTGATTATATTATTCTTAATAATCCAGTTGAATCAAACTTAGTTAATACAGTAATTCAAAACTGTACAAGTGAAATTCCAACAGGTTATTTCACTTTGAATGTTACACTAAACGAAGGCTACAACACAATACAATTGCTCGGAATAGATAAAGCAGAAAATATCGGGCCTTATTATTCAACTCCACAAATATTAGTTGATACAATAAATCCTGAAGTTACAATAACCTATCCAACAGAGGGTGAAATTTTAAGTGAAAATAATACAGTTATTTTTGCTTCATTAAATGATTTAGGATCAGGAATAAATAAAAATAAAACAATAATCATAATAGATGAAATCTCTTACAATCAAACAACTTATCCACTATCATTTAGCTTTGATTTTGTAAATCATTACTTAAATTTCTTACTTCCAAATGCTGCAACATATTCACAAGGCGCACATACAGTTTCTTTAACAGTGTTTGATAATGTAAATAGAAATGCTACACATAGCATTACTTTTGAAATAAATAAAGATGTCCCTTCACAACCAATACTCTTTGTCAATGAACAACAATATGACTTAGGACTAGGAATAAAAATAAAAAATACAGAACTAAATTTTAATTTTACATACAACAACACTGAAACAATAAAAATTACAGGTTTGAAATTTGATGGTTCATTTATATCATACACCAATACATCTGCTTACACTTTTATTGCTGATGTTACAACAACTGATAAAAAAGATCATCTAGTTGAAATAACTGCAAGAAAACTTGTCTATACTGATAACCTTACAATATATAATTATGGTCCAGAGAAAAAATCAGTATTTCATATATTAACAGATACAACTCCTCCACAAGTTAAAATTATTTCAATAACTAATCCAGTAGAATATTTGGATAATGCAATAATTAGAATATTTGTAAATGATACAATTTCAGATGTGCAAACTGTTATTGCTAAATCTGGTTTAAATGAATTTGTTATGTCATTTGTTGCATCTGGAATTTATAATTTAACAATTTCTTCGCCATCACTTGGTTTACACACATTTACAATATTTGCAAATGATACTCTTGGTAATTTTAACAATTCAATAAATGGTTCTTTTACTGTTAAAGATACATCCCCTCCAAAATTAAGTTTTGTAAGTTTAAATCCTGGCAAATTAAATGGATCTAATAGTGCATTAACTAATTTATCAATGTTGGATACAACTCAAATTTTAAGTTTGACCTTCAATACAAGTGAGCAAGCAACTTGTTCAATATTTTCACCAGCTCCACCAATAGGATTTACAATACTAAATCTTGGTCAAAATACTTTCACAGCAAATTTTAATTCCTGGGAATTTAATCCAACTGAATTAGGAAGAGACTACACTTTCAATTGTTCAGATACTGCAAAAAATTGGAATCTTACAACAATTAAAATTTATTTGGATAATAAAAAACCATACATAGTTTCAATTCTGCCATTGCACAATACTGTAATAAAATATCTTGCAGACCCCAATACTAATCACATTGCAGATTTAGTTGTGCAAGAAAGTGAATTTGGTAAATGTAAATTCTATGGAAATCTAGCAACATCTGCTCTTCAAATGCCTAATCAAAGTAATCAAAATGATTTACGAAACTTCTATGATAATAATATGATTTATCTATCAGAAAATTATGGAACATTTTTTACATATAATTTAGATTCAGTTCTTAAACAATATGGTCCATCAGGATATAATAATGCGCCTTGGACTTTTTATGTTGCATGTGAAGATTATCTTGGAAATTTGGTTTCTAAATTTAACACAACTAATTTTACAGTTAATATTGAAGGATTAGTAATCTCTGATTATGGTCCATCAGGAACAGTTGGGGGATCTAATACTGTTCAATTGTATGTTGATACAGATAAAACTGCAATTTGCACCTCCTATGATTATGGTAGTTTTGATACAACTAATAATTATCATCATACAAAAACAATAACTAATCTAGTAAATGGTGAATCAAAAAATATCCAGGTTGTTTGTACTAAATTAATTCCTCCAGTTTCTATTTCATCAGAAACAATAACATTCAATGTTGATTTAGATGTTAGTCCAATAGAAATTACAAATATCACTGATTCTTTGGGAAATCTAATATCTAATAATAGTATAACCGGAACTGTTGGACCAACAACTATTTCCATCAATGGAAAAGTTGAGTCAAATAGCAATTTAATTATATATCTTGATGGTTCTCCAAGAAATTGGGGAGTTCATACTGAAAATGGAAACTTCTCAATAAATTATCCTCTAGCAGGTCTGCCTCAAGGATTGCATTCATTTGCAGTAAATGCAATTGATAATTTTAGTAATTCTAAACTTTCTAATTCTCTTTCAGTTAACTTGGTTACCGATGTTCCATCAAGGCCATACCTCATACCATTGCCAACTATTTTGAATACTCATATTTTAAATGTTTATGGGACAATAGGAATATTGGGAATAACTGTAAATGCATACAATGATGAAACTTGGATTGCAAGTACAACTTCACAGTCTGATTCAACTTGCACTTATCTAACTTCATTTGCAAGTGCGCCAATTGGAAGTTTAATTGTAAATGTAACAAATATTTTAGAGTTCCAAGTTAATAATAATATTATATTTGAAAATCATAATAAATCTAATTTACTAACTTATCAAGTAACAGCAATCAAAGACAATCTTTTCAGTGCAGATTATATTAATTTATCAACACCACTTGAAAATGAATTAATCTCTACTAGAATAAAAGTTTGCACAGGTGATAAACCCAGTGGTTATTTCAATTTAAGTTTAAATTTATCTGAAGGTTATAAGCAATTAGGATTTATTGGAAATACTTCTGTTGGTTTAGTTGGCCCAGCAAATGGTCCATATAATTTGTTAGTAGATACCACCCCTCCTTCAATAGAACTTGTATCTCCATATTATAATGAAACATTAAGTGAAGATAGGACTGACTTATTATTCACTGTTTCAGATGATGGTTCAGGTTTAAACCTTTCGAAAACACAAATAGAAATAAATGGAAGAATATTTACTTATTTGTTATATCCATCTAATTTTGTATATAACTCCGCAAATAAACAATTGAAATTCATTTTACCATCTTCAAGTTCTTCATATTCAGAAGGTTTTAATCCAGTAACTTTTACAGTATACGATCTAGCTGGAAATAACAATTATATTGTAACGGGATTTACAATAAATCATAATGTTACATCAACACCAACTCTTAAAATAAATGAGGCACAATACACTGCACCTTTATCTAAATATAATACTAATTCATTGCAACTTAATTTTAGTTTCAATAGCATAGAAACAATTAACATCACCTCATTCAAATTTGATGGGTCTAATATTGCTTTAACAAGTTTTACAAATTATACTTTTAATGCTTTGATAACAACAACTGATCTTAGCAATCATACAATTGAGTTAAGAGCTAAAAAAGTAATTTATTTTGATAATGTTACAAATATTACAAATTATGGACCTGAAAGAATACTTTATTATTATGTTATGACTGATACAACAGCTCCACAAGTTGCTCTTGCAAGTTCAACACTATTCAATAGAACTTTAGAATATGGTGATAATGCAAATATCTATGTATATGCAAATGATGCAACCTCAAAAATTAGTAATGTTAATGTAATTATAGATGAGGTTTCTTATCCCATGTCAGAATCTGCAGTAAATACCTACCAATACACTTTTGCAAATCCAATTGTTGGAACTCATACAATTTCATACACTGCAATTGATAATTTAGGAAATGTAAATTCATTGTTAACAGATAGCTTTAGCGTATCAGTAACAAGGCCTCCAAAAATAAAAGTATTAAACCCAACACATCTTGAAATTACTTCTGATACCAAAGTATCTCCGCAAATACTTATAGAGGATAATTATGGAATTCAAAATTATAAACTATTTGTGCAAGCAAGTAATGTACCTGGATTTACAGTTGTTGATAATTCCAATTTATTTTATAATACTTCATCAAATAAATTAACATACACTTTACCAAGTGGCGAAACTTGGTTTACTGTTTGGTCACAAGACCCAAATGTTGATCATGATACATATAATTTACAATTAGAAGCAACAAACAATGCAGGTCTTACAAGTTTAGTTTCTTGGAGCTTTGGTGTAGATACAAGAATTATTCCAATACAAAAAGTTGAATTAACAGAAAGATCTTTAGGACTTACTGTCAAAACAACAGAACTTAATACTGCAGGAACTAACTTAAATATTTACTTGCCACAACTTGGTTTAACTTTCCCTCAAGCAGTAAAATCAGTTAATGCAGAATTAAAACAAGGTGTAAATACTCTACCTTTAGTTCCAACATATACTAACCCAGCCAATACAACATTTGGATTTAGATTGCAAAACAATAATAATCTTTCAGAAGGAGATTATAGTTTAACAATTAGTGCAGCTAATGCATTAAATGGGGTATATGGAGTTTACCAATATCCCTTCACAATAGATAGAACAAACCCTACATTTACAGTAAACTCTCCACACAATGCAAAACAAGGAGCAATTTCGATAATAATTAAAACATCTGAATTTATGCAGTTTGCACCTTCTGTTATACTAATTGATTCATCAGGCAATAAATACAATGCACTATACACTTCACAATCAGGTTTAAATTATTATTACACTTTAACAATCACCTCGACAGTATCTGAAGGTATTGCAATACTAAATGTTTCTGGAAAAGACCTTGCAAATAACTTTGGTGAAAATGCAACAAAGCAAATAAACATCAATAAAATTGGGTCAACAATAACTTTGTTAAATCCTCTCCCAACAATACAAGATCCAAATACTGCTTATACCACTAGTGAAATTGTTAAATTAAGCTTTTTAACAAGTGAAAAATCCTCATGCAATATAACAACTGGTACTTTAATAGTAAATCTTCAATCATCTACAGATAAATTAATTCATAATGATCCAATTGGTTTAGTATTAACGTCAAGCAATACAACAATTAATGTAAATTGCATTGATGAATTTGGTAATTTACAGATGAATAAATATTACATAATTATAGATAATACTATTCCAATAATCCAATATTTTGATACAACTAAAACAAGTCCAATAACTGATTATCCAGAAACTGATTTTGTTATTTCAGCCAATGAGCAAGTTAGATGTAAATATAGTGATCAAATAGTTTCTTATGATTTGATGGAAAGTAAATTCCCTGGCTATGACAATAGAAACTTTGGTTTAGTTTTACTAACAAACGACACTTACAATCCAGATTTACACGATCTTAATGATAGTACTTCATTTATTTATTATGCCAATTGCGAAGATAGAGCTGGCAATTTAGCAAATTTAGTCAATGTAACATTTAATATAAGTCTTGATCCAGATTTAAAACTAGAAAATGGCAAACCCTATGGTATTGTGCCAAATAATTCTGTACTAATGCAAGTACAAACAAACCATAAAGCAATTTGTACATACAAAGAAGGTGCAGGAATTGAAAATCAATTTTCATCTACTAATGCAAGATATCACTCTCAATTATTAACTTCCATTCCAGATGGTTCACATAGTTATACAATAACTTGCAAATATTTTGCAGGAACTACATTATATCAAAAAACCGGAACAATCACATTCACAGTTGATACCACCCCACCATCTGCACCAACAATATCAAGTTCACATTCACAAAATACTTGGAGTTCAAATAATACTGTTTCATTTACCTGGGTTCCAGGGTTGGATTATTCTACCATATTTAATTATGAATATATCCTATCAAATGATACAAATTGCAATGGAAATAACGGGAATTATATTTTAACAGCAAATTCAAATGTAACTTTATTCGGTATGCAAGATGGCTCGCAATTTTTCTGCGTTAGAGTAGTTGATGAATTTGGAAGAAAAGGTACATTTGGTTCAAGAGTATTTAAGATAGATACTAAAGCGCCAATTAGTAATTCAATTGATACTTTAAATGGAAATTGGCATAATTATAATTTTGTTCAACAAATAATTGCAAATGATGCTTTATCACAAGTTGGATCAATTTATTATTCATTAAATAATGGCCCGACTACAATAGTATCAGGTTCACAAGCATTTGTTAATATTAATACAAATAATTATACAAATCTTACTTACTTTGCAGTTGATTTAGCAGGAAACATAGAAAATCCAAATAAAACTATTTCATTAAAATTAGATAAAGAATTGTCTACATTAATTTACCTAAATAGTTCAACTCATTCTCTAAATGCAACCTCCAGTTACACATTTTTACAAATGCAATGGGATGGCTCTGATTTGTATTCAGGAATTGAAAAATATGAATTTGAATTGTATAAAGATGGAATGATTATAAATAATGGATACACATCTGATAAATCCAAAACATTCCATCTATCAAATGGAAATATAAAATACACCTTTAGAATAAGGCCAATCGATTTTGCTGGAAATATTGGTGCATGGTCATTTGATTATAATGTTTACATAGATACAATTGGTCCAACATCTATTTATGCAGACGAATTGCCTTTGTACACAGCAAATACAACTGTTAACATAGCTGGTGTAGTTTATTCAGCCTCACAAATTTTTGCTAGAAATATTGTTGGAAATATTACAAATGGACCTTATAATGGTATTCTTTACTATACATCTAATTTGCCATTACAAACAGCATTGCAAAACGATTATTACGCAAACGATAATAAAATAATTGTTCTTGGAGATTTAAGAGATACCAAATATCAATATTTAGAATTAATTTCTCAAAGAGGAGAATATAAAATATTATCAAAAACATACACCTCATCTCCCTCAATGACACAATTAACTTTGCAACCTTCCTTAAGAGCAGGTGCAACAAAAGATACTACTGTTAATGTTTATGAAAATTCAAGAATTAATGGTGCTTTTGATATTAACAACATTCCTTTAAACAGTGGGGTTAATAATATTATTCTTAAAGCAGTTGATATCGCTGGCAACTATATTGAAAAATACATGCGCCAAATTATTTTAGATACTTTCCAACCAGTAATTTATCTTGATTCAACTTATTCAACAATCTCTGATGGAGATATTAGGAATGGTCAAGGAATTAGGGTCAAATTTGATTACAATGATATGGGTTTATCCGGTATTGATTTGTCAAGTATACAATTATTTTACAATAATACTTTAGTGCTTCCAGATAGTATATCTTCAACCTCTCTAACTTATTCAGTCTTAGATACTCTAGAAGGAGATCATAGTATTGAAATAAAATTAAAAGACAATGTTGGAAATTTAGCAACCAAAAAAATAAATTACAAAGTAGATAATTCTTTGCCAGTAGTTCAAATTAGAATAAAGAATGAAAATTCAGGTCATACTTTAGAATTTATGCAAGAAATAAATGTATCTTATACTGAATCAATTTTATTAGATTCTGCAAAGCTTGATGGTTTAGAATTAATCCCTAAATTTAACAATGGACGAATTTTAGTTTTCAACACTACTTCGCTTTGGAATGGATTGCATAATTTTACAATCATTACACATAAACCATCTTCACCAACATCAATTGTTAGTGCATCTAAATTATTTATTGTAGATACTGCCTCACCAATTGTTAATATAAATACTCCAAATCATAGAACAGGACAAAGTGTTGAATTTGTATCTTTTGCTTATGAAGAAAATTATCCTGATTTTGTAGAATTAAAATCAAATGGTGTTTTAATTGCAAGATACTTTTCACCGGGCTCTTATCAAAATCTAGCAGAGCTAGTTTCTTTACAGTCAGGAATAAATAATATAACTCTTGTTGCAAAAGATAAAGCTGGAAACTATGCATCAACCAATATTGTGATAGAATTAGACAATATCCCTCCACAAACTCCTTTAATAGAATATCCTATAAATGGTCAAATTTTCAATACTAACAACAATCCTAACTATGTTACAATAAATGGAACAGTTAGTTCAGATACTAACTATATCATGTTGTATGCAAATGGACTAACTAAAAATCTCTCAATAACTGGAACAACCTTCCAAACACAAATGCAAATCGCAAGCAATGGTAATACTCAAATTTATGCAGTAGCTTATGATGGATTTAATAATTATGCGCAGTCACAAAAAATTACAGTTCTTCATGATTCTTTAACTCCATTAATTGAAGAATACTATCCAATGGATGGTACAACAATAAATGATTATAACCCAATATTTTCAGCTCAAGCATCTGATTATGGTTCAGGTTTAAACACATCATCTGGAAAAATTACAATTGATTTAATTAGATATTTTGCAAATTATGTTGGGAACAATAATTTTGGTACATTGACATATGTTTATACTCAAGGTTTAACTCCTTCAATTGATGGAACTTCTAAATTATATCAAATGGATGCAAATATGTATGATTTAGTTTCAAATTTTGGTTTAAGAAATTGGCAATTTTACTTTGATCCAAATGCACCATCTATCACTTCTCTTACTCCGACCTTTCAATCATATATTACTGATATAACTCCAACAGTTGTAATCTCATTTAATAAACCTTTAAAAAATATTACTGTAAGAGTTGAAGACAAAAATGGAAATTACAATTTGCAACAAATTGAAAATATTATGAATCAGACATTTAAATTTAAAAATGCTGCAGTACAATTAGATGGTGAGACTAAGATAATATTTAGTATAACAGATACTTTAGGAAATTCTATAGTATACCTATCAAAATTTTATGTTGACACTGATTTGCCTTCCATAACTTTGAATGCACTACCAAGTATTACTAATTCAACACTTATTGATATTCAAGGAACATATAATGAAATCTTTATTGATAAAATTGAATTATTATCCCCCGAGTATCAAATCATATCTTATGGACCTAATGCAAATGATGTTGGTACTTTCAATTTCAATAATCTTGCTCTTACAAAAAATACCCAAAATACTTTAAATTTAAAAATAACGGATAAAGCAGGAAGAGAAACTTATTTGTCGACTTCAATTTCTCAAGATTCAATCCCACCAAGCTTAAATTTCAATATTCCAACATTAACAAATGATTCAAAAATAAGGTTAGTTGGCTCAACTGATGCTTCAAGAGCCATGTTATATCTTGATAATATACTAGTCAAAGAATTAAGAATTTTCAATAACGCATTTGAAGATTCAGTTGTATTATCCTCAGATGGAAATCACGAAATAAAAATAAAAGCGCAAGATGAAGTAAGTAATAGTATTGAAGTTGCATCAATTGTAAAACTTGATACAATAAAACCATCTATTGAATGGTTCAATCCATCATCAGGTAGTTGGCTAAAAGAAGTTGACAAAGTTTTAGTATATTCAACTGATGACATGGGTGGAAGCGGAATAGATTATTCTCTATCTACTCTCGAACTGAAAAATGTAGTAACCTCAATTTTAATTAATGGTACGCTAACAAATGATGCAAATGGCAAATTTACTTTTACAGCTTTAAATAATTTAGATAATGGTAGCTATATAATAAAAGCTAAAATCTTTGATTTAGCTCACAATTATGTTGAATCAAGTTCAACATTCCAAATTAATAGTTCAGTACCTTTAGTTGCAATAGATTATCCTTCTGAAAGTTTAAGTTACACAAATTTAACTAATATAGAAGTAACTGGAAAAATGCAGGCAGCATCTGGCAAATCCTTAATTGAAACATATTTAACACACAACTCAATAAATTACTATTTATCACCAACACCTCTTTTTACACAATCAATAACATTACAATCTGGCGATAATTTAATTTTAGCATATGCTAAAGATAATATTGGAATGTATTCTTCTCTTGTTGCAAGAATAAAATTAGATACAACTGTTCCGACAATTAACATATTGAATACACAAACAATAACTAAAGAAGACAGCGTAGAAATAATTGGCAGTTATGATGATAATTATCCAATTGATCAAGGTGCAATTAAAATAAAAAATATTCTTACAGGTGAAATTGTAACTGCAGATATTTCATCAGACTTATCTTTCAGTAAAGCAATTGGATTAGTTGAAGGAAATAACACTATTATTGCAACAATTGTCGATAAAGCAAACAACAATAATTTAGCTATTATACATATAATCAAAGACAGTTCATTGCCACAAATTACAATTGCATACCCAATTACTTTGCCTTTCAGTACAAAAGAAAGACTAATTAATGTTTCAGGAACTGCAATTTCAACTCAAGGATTAACTAACAAAACTAATGTGAATTTATTTGTCAATCAAATTTTAATTGCATCAATTCAAACAGATGCAAATGGTAAATTCACATTCAAAAATGTATTATTACAACAAGGAAACAATGATGTAAAAATTATAGCAACAAATTCAATTAATGCGCAGTCAACTTTTACTTTTAGCATAATAAGTGATAATACTCTTCCACAAATAAATATAATAACTCCATCAACACTGTCAGGAACATTTGATGCTTATACATCACTCACTCAAAATATTGTTGTAAAATTACAAACAGATAAATCAGCTAAATGTACAATACAAAAATTAACTGATGGTGAAATTATACAAGAATACAATTCTTGGTCCATGGAGCATAATTTCTTGTATCAATATTCTTTAGAATCTGGCAACGTATACGACTTTAAACTTTCATGTGTTGACTCTTTAGGTAATTTAAATGAAAAAATAATGAAATTACATATTGATATATCCTCTCCAATAATAACAGATGCATTTGCTCTGCCAAATCCAATACTCCAAGCAACTGATCCTCTAACTATTTTAACTGCTAAAACAAATGAACTTGCAAATTGTGTTTATGTATTAAACTCAAGTTCAGTTATGTATATTGATAATCTAGTTGATAAAGAAACAGCATATCAAATAGGAAGATCCTTTGACAATGGTGGATTTGAGACAATACACACTAAAATCTTAAGAACAAGTGATTTCACACAAGCAGAAAATGGAAGATACACTTTCTATGTTGTTTGTAAAGATCTAACAGGTAGTATATCCTCAAATGTTGGAGTTGTAAATGTTGATATTGCAATTAGTTGGCCGCTTGAAATTTTACTTAAAGGACCATCAGGTATAACAAAAAACAAGAATTTAGATTTATATGTTACAACTAATCTTAATTCAACATGCACTGCAAGAGATGATTTATCTAATTCATTTATACTTGCAATAAGAAAATTCCTTGGGTTTTCAAATCCAATGACTGGTGCATTTAATCATACTTTACCATTAAATGATCTAACTGATGGTTATCATACCTATTCAATTGATTGTAACACTCTTACAAGTCCATCAAAACAAAGTCCAATAGTTACAGTAAGCTTTACAGTTGATACAATAGGTGAAAAACCAATAATCCTCTATCCAACACCTAATATGGCATTTGAAACTGAACAAATAATGCTTCAAGGAAGTGCAGAAACAAATTCAACAATTAAAGTATACATTGATGGTGTTCCAGTTACAGTAAATAAAATTTTTGGAACAACATTCAATAATATTATGTTAAACTTCCAGCCATTTGGCAAAGGATTACATATTATAAAAGTTGAAGCAACTGATTTAGCGGGAAATGTAAATTCAGATTCAGTTAATGTTACATACACTACAAATTATCCATGGGTATTTTTAACCATTCCTCAAAATGGAACATTAAACGGAATGACAATTAGCGAAATAACAGCTTTACTCGGAAGCGATTACAATATAGGTATAAATTTCAATCAATCAACAATCCAATTATTCAACTCTTCAGGTTTAATTTCAAATGCAGGCACTTTACAAAGCTATGGAAATGTGCAACTCACTTTACAGTTAAATCCTCAAATTTCACCTTTAAGTCAAGGTAATTATACAATTGAAGTAACTCCTGTTGACATACTTGGCAGAAGTAAAAAATTCACTTACAAATTTTATGTAGATACAAATTCACCACAAATAATTATGTTAAGTCCAACTACCACTGGTCAAATTATAAGAAATCCACAAACTTACATTGCAGCAATAATGAAATCAAAATCGCAAATAACATCAGCAAATCTTACACTAAATAATGGTTCGATAATAAATGTGTTATCCTATCCAAATAATGGTACTATATTTTTCAATAAATCCTTTACTTTAATTGAAGGGAAAAACAATTTCACAATAGTATCCACTAGTGAACTTAGCACTTATCCTGGTATATATAATGGAGATATTACTCTTAGAACAATGGGTCCAACTGGAATAGTAACTATTGAGGATTAAAACTATTAAAATTACTACAATAATAATTACAACAATAAAAAAATATCAACACAAAATAAAATGACACATACAAAAAAGAACTTGAAATCATTGGAACAATTTAATAAAAATAAATACCAATCTAACTTAGTAGTTTTCAAATCATTAGTTTCAAAAGCATCAGTTCCAAAAGCTTCAGCTTCAAATTCAATAAAAAATTCAAAAACAACATTTAATCCAAAAATAAAGCTTTTTTTTATTTTTTCAATAATTATTTTGATGACTTCTATTTTAAGTTACAATGTAATATCTGATTCACCTCTTTTAATATCAACAAGTAATCCAAAGCCAACTCTTAAAGTAAGATTTGCTGAGCCAGTTTCATTAATATCTTGGCAATTAACAAAATATTTGGATAATGAAAATTTATCTTTAGTACAAATCCAAAATATTGACAACACAACCTATCTTTTTAGACCAGTAAATGATCTTGTTCAAGATAACTATCATTTTCAGCTATATGCAAAAGATTTTTTAAATAATATCGGACTTACAACTAAAGATTTTAATGTAAATTTCTCTTTTGTAGTTCAACTAGTAACTCCAAGATACGGATTTTCACAAAATCGTTCTTTTCCAATCACATTTTCTACATCTCAAAATGCAACTTGCAAATATAGTTTAGATTTTGTTCCAAAAATATGGTCAGCTTACAATAATTTTGATACAACTTCTGAAACATTGCATAAAATCTCTAATTTTACAATAAATCCATCTATTACAATTCAAAAAATGTATGTAATATGTAATACGAGCTATGGTCAACTACTTGGAGATGATGGCAAATTCTTATTCTATTTTAGTGTTGATACAACTCCACCAGTAATCACTAGTTTAATTGCAACACCCAATCCAGTTTCTGATTGTGTTTATTCTGGAGGACAGTGTTTACTTAAATCAACATTATCTGTAACAACAAGTAAACCTACAAATTGTAGATATGATACATCTGCAAAAGGATACGAAGATATGCCAGTTTCATCAACATTTTCAAGCACAAGTTCCTATTCAATAATAAACAAACAAAATTTTACATATGATTTAGAAGGCAATTATAATTATTTTGTAGCATGCGAAGATCAAAATACTCCACCGCAACACACAATAGCTCAATCAATCTCAATATATATAAATTCATCACTACCTTTACAAATAACTTCAACTGGTCCAACAGGAGCATTTTCTGATGCCTATTTGCTTTTAACTGCGACAACAAATAAAGTAACTAATTGCAGTTTCTTTAATTCAGATGGTAGTTATCTTGGTACAAGTTATATTACAGTAGATCATTCAATTACATATTTTAACAATAAAACTGGAACACAAAATATAATTGTAAATTGCAGTAACAGAGCGGAAAATGCAATTGGTGCAATCTCATTTTTATCAGATAAAACTGCTCCTTATTTTATTTACATTAATGATTCTACCCCCCTAGGGACGGATCCACAAAGAACTAATAGTCAAAATAAATTATGGATAAATTTCCTCGCAGCTGATAATGAATCTGGAATAAATTCACACAACGCTTACAGATATCGCATTGAACAAATTGGAACTGCAAATATAAGCACACCAATTAGTAGTTGGTATGAAGTTTCAATATCTGATTCTGGTAGAATAATTTATGTAACTCCAAAAGATTTATCTGGAAGCACAACTGATTTAGCCAATGGTTCTTATAGATTTTTAATAAATGCTACAAATAGCGCTGGTTTAAGTAAACTTGATTATAGCGATGGCATAAGAGTTGATACTTCTTATGTGCCATTTTTATCAATTTCTTGCAATGATGGAGTAAAAAATCAAGGAGAATCCGATATAGATTGCGGTGGCACAAGCACTTGTCAAAAATGCGTTAATGGCGATGATTGCATTATCAATCAAGATTGCATTTCAACTTATTGTAATGCAAGCAATAAAATTTGTATACAAAATCCATGTCTTAATGGTAAACTTGATACATGGAATAAAGAAACAGATGTTGATTGTGGTGGCAATTGTTTGTTATACAATAAAACTTGCAACAATGGTCAAATTTGTAACTTAAATCCAGATTGTGGTTCAAGCTATTGCAATAGTTCAAATAAAATATGTGTAGTTTCACCCTGTTCTAATGGTATTATGGATAAATGGAACGGTGAAACAGGAATTGATTGTGGTGGGCAATGTCTTACAACACAAAATAAAAAATGTCCACTTGGGCAAGGATGCACTAATAATAATGAATGCACATCTGGATATTGTAATCCTTTGAAAGTATGTTCAATTCCAAGTTGCACAGATACTTTCAAAAATGGAGATGAATCTGGAGTTGATTGTGGTGGCAGTTGTGTAAATAAATGTGTTAATAATGTTAGTTGCATAAAAAATTCAGATTGCGTTTCAATGTATTGTGATAAAGCAAGTTACAAATGTAAAGATGATCCAGATAAAGATACTGATGGTGATGGTTTACCTGATTGGTGGGAAATACAAAACGGATTAAATCCATTTGATCCATCCGATGCAACCAAAATAGATTCAATTACTGGAAAGAGCTACAAAGAAACTTATAAAAAATACATTGAAACAATAAAAAATCAAACTGGTGGCATTCCTCCGTCTACAATAGATGATACTGGTGGCTTTAGTTTTATGTCATTTTTGCTTATAGTAATTGTACTTGGTATTTTAGGTGCAATGGGATATTATGTATACGATAAATATTACGCAACTCCAAATAAACAAAAGCAATCTCAATTAAGACAATCCCAATTAGGTGCATCTAAATCACAAGGAGTCGCAACAAGATACAATTCATTATCTTCTTTACAAGGAATGAATCAGCAAACATCAACTAGTCCACTTTCATCTTCATCACAGCAAAGATCCCAATTAGGTTCAGCAAAGCCACAATCACCAACATTAATATCAAGAACCTCTTTGCCAAATCAAAAACCACTCTCTCCACAATTAAAACAATTAATTGCTAAGAAAAAAGAAGAGAAAGTAAAAGCAAGATCTAATACTTTTACAGTATTTGGAAAAGGAGAAAGCACTTCTAAAACTAATCCAAATGTTACTCTTTCAAAAACATTTACATCTAAATCAAATATTTCAAAATCTCCCAAAGAAGAACTAAGGAAATTTGAATCAGAAGAAGATGAAAATACCAATATCACTGGTAAAAATTATGGTAAAAAACAGCAATCATCTACTAATAAAACGCAAACTGGAAACGATGAAGAATGGGTCGATGTTAAAAAATTAAAAAGTAATGAACCTAAAAAACAACCTGAAAAAAGCAAAAATATTTTTGACCAAATAGCTGATTTTGCAGGTTTTGGTGATTTTAAATCTGAAGATACAACCACAAACAAAAATCCTGCACATAAAAATAAAGAAAATGAATCCTCTGAAAAATCAAATTTCAAAGATGGCGATAAAATATTTGAAGAATTAGATAAAATTGCAAAGAAGAAAAAATAATTCAAAGAATAAATCAAAAAAATTAAATAAAAAATTTGATAATGATAAACAATCATTCTTAAGGTGATATGATGATAAAAAATAACAAAGCAGAGATGTCAACTAGTCAAATATTTACCTATATATTAGCATTGGTTGTAACATCACTTATTTTGTTGTATGGTTATAATGCTATAACCAAAATGAAATCTCAAACAGATACAGTTTCCCTTTTACAATTTAAAAATGATTTGACAAATGCAATTGATTCATTATCTTATGATTATGGTTCAGTTGAAATAAAAAGACTAGCAGCTCCTCCAGGATTCAATGAATTGTGTTTTGTAAATTTAGAAGCATCACCTGCTCCTTCATTTGATCCCAAATACAATCTTATTAAAAATAGTTTTGATAGTGGTTCCAAAAACAATGTTTTTTTGTTAGGTGTATCAGCATTCGAGCCTTTTCAAGTTACAAAAATATCACCAGATTCAAATTTTGTATGTATCCCATCTGTAGGCGGTAAAATCCCTGTTAGATTAGAAGCAGTTGGCGGTGCAGTAAAAGTTTCAAATGCAAATCCTTAATTAAATAATTAATAATAATCAATTAGCGTTACATAATAATCAATTAGCATATTTCATGGCATCAAAAAAAGGGGTAATTGAAGTACAGTTCAATTGGATATTCATTTTAATAGCTGGAGCTTTAATTGTTGCATTCTTTGTTATACTGGTGCAAAGGCAAGGTACTATTTCAGATGAAAAAAGAGATATTGACATAAAATCAAAGCTTAGTACAATTCTAGTTGGCGCAAAACAAAGCACTGGAACATATTTTATTATTACTATCCCAAAAACTGAAATAACTTATTCTTGCAATGGTTATTCTGTCGGAGGAACTGCACCTTTTCAATTAGGTGAAAGTTTTTCACCAAGTAAAATAAAATCACAAAGTAACACTATTATGCTTTGGGCCTTAGACTGGAATTTACCTTACAAAATTTCAAATTTTCAATATATTGTAAGCCCTGATGTAAAATATGTTTTGGTGGACAATATTCCTTCAACACTTTCTTCTTTATCATATTTGATGCCATCTAATACTAGTGTTGTTGCATTAAGTGATAATTCATTTTCTGCAACAGATTTACCAAATACAAATAATTATCAAATTAGATTTGTCACATCAAGTGGAGATCCAACTTTATGGACACTTCCAGATTACATAAACGCAATGCCAGATGAAGATGTAACTGCTCTTAAAATTACACCTACTCTAACATCTAATCCCTTATTTGACAATTATGGCACTTTGGAATTTTATAAAAAAAATAAACTAAATGGAAAGTTTGTGTCAGCTGGAACAGCTAATTATATCAAAGAAGAGTTAGTAAAAGGTGCAATCTTCACAGATAATATTGAAACCTACAATTGCATTTACAAAAAAGCATTTGAACAATTTGAAATAACTTCAAAGATATATCAATTAAGAACGGATAGATTATCTTTCTTGTATACTGGATCTTTTAATTCAGAATGTTCTGGTGCTAATCAATATTATGGATTAGCAGCATCTAAAATTCAAAATATAATTGGTAGTCAAACCAATTTAGAAATCGTTTATGAAAAAACTTATGGGGATTCAGATGATAGTTTAAGATTATACAATCAGCTCCTAAAAAAAGCATCTTGTCCTTTTATCTATTAATAAATTTACTAAACTAACAAAATAACAACCAAAATTAAAACAAACAAAAAAATGAAACTAAATATTTCAAAACTAAAAGCTCAAGTAAGAATGAGTGAAACAATTGCAATACTTTTCATTTTTTTTATACTTTTAGTTTTCGGTTTTGTTTTTTACTCAAAAATAGAAGCAAGAAACATAATTGAACAATCATCTCAAATCCAAGATTTAAAAGCAGTTGAAGTGGCTCAAGTATTCTCATTTTTTCCAGAAATTCAATGTACTAAAGATGCAATAACAACTAATAATTGCTTTGATATTCTAAAACTTGAAGCTTTTAATGAAACACAAGGCTCTTACAGAGCACATTATTATGATAAATTATTAAGGAGTGCAATTATAATTCAAGAAATTTACCCTCCAACTAACAGGACTTGGATAGTTTACAACAATACTAATTTTGTTTGGAGTAAAAAAGTAGCAACACAAATGCCAATAGCATTATTCAATGCTACTGGCGATCCCACAACAAACCTTTCAAATGGGAAATTAGAATATTATAGCTTTGGGATAATTGAAGTTCAAACTTATAGTTAATTCAATACTTAAACTAGTTTAATTATAATTAGTTAATAATTTACACAAAAAATTAACAGATAACAATGGAACAAAATAAAACTATAAAACTAAAAAATTTAGGTGTAAATCTAAAAGGAAAAAAAGCGCAGATGGAGCTTTTAGGTGTTGCTGTAATAGTTGTATTCTTATCATTGGGAATATTTTTTGTTGTAAAATATAATATATCGCAGCCAATATCAAATACTAAACAAGTCTATACACAAAGCGAGCTTTCATCAAATACAATAGGTGCAATGCTTACAACTACTGTCCAATATTGTAAAAATAATGTTTTAGCAGATTTAATGATTGATTGTGCAAGTGATACTACTTCTAATGATGGTTCAAAACTTTGTAAAGATCCAAGACCAGGTGCGACAAATACAACTTGCGACGAAATGAAAAATGTTACTTCTGATATTTTTAATCAAACTTTAGATAAGTGGGTAAAAGCATATGTTTACACAGTTACTATAACTGATGGTCAAACAGTGAATCAAATTTGGAATAAGACCAAAGGGCAATGTCTTGGAGAAAAAAGATCAAGTCAATATTTCTATAGCACCAAAACATTATCAACACTATTAATTAAGCTCGACATTTGCAGTTAACAATATATCTCAATAATTAATAATAGTTAATAAAACTCAATTGTTCTATTCACTTAAAACTCACCGATACATTTAAATATTACTTATGCCAAAATCTCTCTATACAACGTGAGCCCATAAGAGGTGAGCTTAATGAATAAGAAGGCACAAGGAATTTCAATCAATATTGTTATTGTCGCAGCAGTTGCTCTTCTAGTACTAGTTATTCTATCCGTTATTTTCATGGGAAGAATGGGTACATTTAGTGCAACAAGCAAAGATTGCGTAGCCCAAGGCGGAAAATGTTTTGTTAAAACTGATGGATGCGGTTCTGGTACAACTCCGGGAGATAATGCTTTTACAACAGAATATAGCACATGGACTTGCTCAGATACAGCTCAAGTTTGCTGCATTAAAGCAGGCTAAATTTATAAATTAATTTTTTATTTTTTTGATGGTAAAATGGTTAATAAAATGGTTAACAAATCAATGTTTCACCCAAAAAAAGGAGATATTTCTTTAACTACTATAATTGTAGCAGCAATTGGTTTGATTGTATTAATAGTGTTAATTGCAATCTTTACTGGCAGAATTAATATATTCGGTAAAGAATATAATTCCAATGTAGAAAGTGCACAAAAACGAGTTTGTAATACTCAACAAGGTTATTGTGCAGTAGCATGTGGTACAGCAGGTAATGTTCTACCAGCAACAGCAGGTATATGGACAGATTGCGGTGCTCAAGAATTCTGTTGCAAATATTAATTTATAATTTCAATTTGCAATATTATTAACTCAATTATTGTTATATCCTATTTTTAATATATTTCATTATTTATTATTAATATATCATAATCGCAACTTTTATATAGATTTTCTAATATATTAGCTTTATGAAAAAGAGGAAAGCATTAGTTCTATTTTCAAACAAAAAAGCGCAAGAAAATGAAATTTCAACACTATCCATGGTCTTAATATTAGTTGCAGTGCTGGTATTGGGATATATTCTCTGGCATTATTTTATAAATAATATGTTCAATGCAAGATAATTTTGATGTAAGGTAACTTTTGGTGATTCAATGTCAAAAAATTCAATATCCAAAATTTTTTTCAAAAATAGAAAATCACAAACAGAAATCATTTTTATAATAATTGCAGTTGTGTTTATTACCATTTCTCTTTATTGGTACAACAATTTTCGCATTGGTGCTAAAGAATCTCAAGAAGTTGAATCTTGCAGGCTTTCTGTTCTTCAAAATTCCGATTTTAGAATGGGAAAACTATTGAATAAAGAAGTTTTAGGTGTTGAAATCCCAACGCCTGAAGTAGCTTCAATTGACTGTCCAAAAAGACAACTGACAATATCAAAAAATGTAATGAATAAAGGGTACAACAGTACAGATTTTGGTGCTAAGTATGAAATAACAAATGCAATGCGGCTTTGCTGGTATCAATGGGGGCAAGGTCAAATGCAACCTTTTGATGTTGGTTGGTTTAGTACTGGAAAAAGATTTTGCAGTATTTGCTATGAAGTTGAATTTACAGACGATTTTAAGCAATCATATTCAAAACAATATGGTGGTAAAACATCACTTGATAATTTTTATAACTTTTTAAATGTAAATAAAGTTCCAGATGGCTCAAAATATTTTATTAATTATTTAACAAATCAAAATTCAACATGGCCAGTAGATATTAATATGCAAAATGTAATACAAAAAATAGATTTAAACAAAAAATATTCTGTTGTTTATACAATCAATAAACCTGGACTTTTAACATCAAGTGTTCTTGGTGTAGGTGGTGCACTTGGTGGATGCGCTGCTGGAAGTTTTATACCAATAATTGGAAATATTGTAGGTTGTGGTTTAGGATTTGTAGCATTCGGAACAGGTGGTTTTGTACTGGGTCTTTCAGGAGAAGATGAATCTGCAGTATGGCTTGTTCCATCTGACACATTAAATAGCGAAAATTTAGCATGCGATATGATTTATCAATAATCATTAATAATAAATCAATAATCATTAATAATAAATCAGTAATAAATTAATTATCATTTGATTAATTATCATCTAACATTATAATTAAAACAATCAAATTAAAACACTTATCAAAATGTACCTTAATAAAAAATCACAATTCAGCGAAAAAGCATTGATTGCAATAATTTTAATCATAATATTTATGGCAGTTGGTTTTGTTTTTCAAGATAAGTTATTCAAATGGCAAGAATCCAAAAATCCTAAAGATATTTGCAAAGCAAGCGTCTATAAAGCGCATCTTTCAAAAATTCCAGGTATGAAATTTACAGATGATATAAATTGTCCAACAATAAACCTCACAATTTCAGATAAAGAAAAATCAGTTGTAGAATATAAACTTGCAAATAGTATGTATGATTGTTATGATCAATTTTGGCAAGGTAAATATGAACTATTCGGCGGCGAAGGTGTAACGCAATACTGCATTATTTGCAATATCATCAAATTTGATAAAAATATGACAATTCCTTTGCCAGAATTTAAAACTTATTTACATAATACTTATATTGAAGGCATGAATATAACCTACGAAAATTTCCTTGCAGGTTATACAACTAATCAAGACGAATTAAATGGCTATTCCTCTAATATTGACACAATTTCCTACAACATAGAAACAAAATACCAATACACTACTATATTTACATATCTTAGAAAAAATTATGTTGGAAAACTTGAAAATACAGAAATTGGTATTGGCATTGGCACATTAGCTGGCCTTATAACTGGTGTTGTTTTAATACCTCTTACTGGCGGAAGTAGTATTATTGTAGCAGTGCTAACTGTTGGTGGAGGAGTAGGTGGCGGCATGATTGGATATAATGCAGGATCAGATGTTAATCAAGATTGGAAATCTGCAATAACTCTTATTCCTTACAACTCAACAGCTCTAAGGGAATTGGGATGCATGGAACTACCTGCTTCACAAGTTAAATCATCAACTGCAAAATAAGTAAGTTCTATTAAAAATACTTAATTTATAAATCTATAAGATATATCTATTTGCAACCTCCTTTTCTAAAAATACCTTCTCTTAAAATCAAAAAACATTTATACCAAATGAACATAAATTGAATTATGAAAACATCAAAACTGACTAAAAAAGCTATGTGGGACCAATTGTTGCCTTTATTACTTGGATTATTAATTGCAGGTATAATTCTTCTATACATTGCGCTTAAATATCTTCCTCAAAGTAATAATGTCTTATCATTCCTAGGGTTTCGTAAATAATATTCAAATAAACAATACAAATACAAAATACAGAAAATACAAAAATTAACACATAAATAAAATACAAATCAAATTTTTAAATTTTAAATCAGGTTTAAAATATGGGTTTAATAAAAAATAAAAAAGGGCAAGGCGGATTTATTTTTGAAACAATAGTCTCTCCAACTATCAAAATAATTGCATTTGTAGTTTTGATATTAATAGTGGGATTTGGAATATACAAATATTTTTTTGCATCACCTGGATTGGTTGTAAGTGACTGTGAAAAAGCAGGTCTTTTTGCAAAAGAGTTTTCTGCTAAAATCTCCAAATCTTTAGATAATGCAAGATTGCTTACAACAAATGAACAATTAGCTGAAAAAAAGCAAAAACAAAAAGAAGCAGTTGACACATTTTTACAATACTCTTCTTGTTATATTCCTTCTAATAATCCTGATGATAAATCTGCTAAAAAAGAACTAGAAAAATTTATTTTTACAGATGTAAATTTAATTGATTTATCAGATTTACTTTTTGAAAACAACAACAAAAATTTTGCAATGTATTTTTTTAATAGGTACTATGAAAAACACAAAGGTGAAAATACTGAATTTGAATTGCATTCAACATTTATGCTAGCAAAAATAAATTTTGAAATTGGTCAATATGAAAAAACAATTTTTCTTAGTGAGGAACTAAAAAAAGTAAATTATGATAAAGAACAAAAAGCATACGAATTTTTGTTATACCTTTCTAAAATAAGATACTATGTTACATTGGATCAAAGTAAGCCTGAAGTTGTTAAAAATTTAAATGATGCCATAGCTGCTTTGAAATCTTATTATGATTCAATAAAAGATACAACTGATCAAACAATTTTACCTTATGCAATTCAATCAGAACTATTCTTAGGAACTTATTATATGGGTTCTGGAAATTATCAAGCATCAAAAGAAATTTATGAAAAGTTAGTTACAAGGGCAGATAATATTGAATCAATGACTGCAAAAGAAAATTTAGCATGGTCATCCTTTAGCATCGGAAAATCTGAAACACTAAGTTTTGACGAAAGAAGAGTATCAATACTTTACGCTATGCATAAATTCAAGGAATATGATTATCACGTAAGTACTTTTATTAAGAATTATCCTGATTTATCAGTTCAAGCTCCTAATAGAAAATACATTGAAGATGTCGTCTTTAAATCAGATGACACATTCAAATATATACTCTCTAATCTATTACGAGATAAAAACGATTTTTGCCAGGCAATTGCAAATTTAAACTGGTTCAAAGAAACTTATCCAAATTCATGGTATACTACAACAATAATTGGTGATAAAGATAAGGGCAAGATAAAAGATTATATAATTAATTGCGATTATTTATGCGATCAAGGAATAATTTCTTGTTCAAAAAAATGCAGTGAAGATGATATTTGTATTGAAGGAAAAGATGTAACTTTAACTTCATAAACAACTAATAAATATGAACAACTAAATGTAAACAAACAAAAAATTGAGGTGCTTTAGATGGGTTTAACTAAAAACAATAAAACCAAAAACAACAAAATCAAACATAATAAAGGGGAAATATCAGTCACAATGCTAATCTTTATAGCTTTAGGAATTGTTGTTCTTGTAATATTTATTGCAATTCTAAGCGGCAAAGTAAAATTTTTTGGAAATAATACTCCAGATAATTGCAATTCTCCAAGTAGTTGTGTGCAAGAAGCAGATTGGGGCTATGTAAGAGATTCAGTGGGTAATGCTGTTAGAGCAGACCCAAAATGTCAAAAAGATAACGCAATAAAATTTCAAACTAGTTCATGTCCTTCCCCTTCAGAGTTAAAAACACAGATGGGAGTTTGCTGTAAAGTATTGGGATAAACTTAGAATAAATTTAAGATAAAATTTATCGATAAAAAAATATTAAAACTGAAAAATGGTTAATTTTATTTTGAGTAAAACAAAAAAAGCAGAGCTTACAACGGAAATGCTAATTGGATTACTTATAGCAATAATAATCATAATTCTTTTAATTTTTATTTTTATGGGTAAAATAAATTTTTTTAAAAACAATACTACTTGTGAATCTCAAAATGGAGCATGTAAAAAACCAGTAGATTGTATTGTCGGAAGAATTTACTCAGCTACCTGTCCACAGAATAGCGATGACACTACTTTAGTTTGTTGTCTAAAAGAGGATAAATAAAATGGAGCAAATTTTTAATATCAACAACAAAAAAGGAATAAGTATAATTACCTGGATGCTTTTGGGTTTAGTGTGCATTGGTGTTTTTCTTTGGATTTTTTATGAAAAAGGAAGTAATCCCCTATCAATTTTTAGTAAATCAACTGATTTAAACAAACAAGTTACATTATGTCATAATTATTTTAATGATGTAAAAAATAAAATGGAATTTATCGATGATGATAATGATGAATGCATTGATGCATATGATCCTTGTTTAGATTTGGGTGACAATAAAGAAACAGAAAACAAAGATACCGACGTAGATGGCATGCCTGATAATTGTGATGCACAGCCAAATAATGCAGAAAAATTCGATTGTATAGGCAATTTAAAAGTTAAAAATTCACTTTCAAGTGTCACACAATGTTGCACAAATGCATACCAAAATAAAAAAGACAAAAAAGGCACATTTGATTGCGGTTAGTTAATAATTAATTAAAAAACATCTAATAAAAATTATTTAATAAAAAATAGAAACATCTAATAAACTTAATAATTTACTAATCCACTAATCAACATAATTAACATGGTAAAACACAAACAATACAAACATAAACTTAATTCAATTATTGTAAATAAAAAAAGAGCAGAAGTCTCTTCTAGAGTAATGCTTGAATTAGGTGGCTTAATACTTGCAGTTATAATTTTTTTTGTATTCTTAGATTTTGGTTCACAACTAATGGGCACTTTTACAAAAGATCCCAAAGCTGAATTAGCCAAGGGAAATTTCAATGCTCTTAATAATTGGGTAAGAGAAGTAATAAATTCAAAAGAAAATTTTTATGCAATTCAAGGAAAACCAATTACAATTCCAGATGGTTTTTCTATTGCGGGATTCGATGCAGGAAGTAAACTATATGATTTGAATAAACCTCAACCTGGAATTTTAGGCATATTAAAACCAAAAGTCTGTAAGGATAAAGCATGTCTTGCTTTAATTAAAATGGATAGTACTGAGCTTCGAAGTTTATTGCAAGTTCATCCTACTTCATCAGGTGATTTGACAAAAATTATAAGTGAAAATCAAGCAAAACTTGATAATGTAATTATTAGCTATACTATCTTTGATAGTGTTAATCAGTTTAGTCAACCATATGGTGACATAAATAAAAATTCAGGAAGCAAGTTTTTAGGTAATAGTTATATAACTAAAGATTTGAAAGATCAATTTTTGAAAGATGTGATAACTGAAAAAAATTTAATCAATGAATATAATATTATCCTCTCTCCAGGAACTGATCAAAAAATATATAATTTGGAAAGAATGTTTATATCCAATATTTTACAAATGTATGGTGCATCAAAAGATCCAGATTCAAAAAATAATATCGGGTGGGGTATACAAAATCTTTATATTGAAAAATTTACAAGATTCAATGATAAAAATGAACCAGAAATACAAGTGTATCTTGGAAGAGATACTGATTATACCTATCAAAGATACAACTCTTTGCAAGCAATTGCACAATTTGATAAATTTATAAAATCATATGACAATGCACAAAGTTATCGTGGAAAACAAACTTATAGTGCAAAAACTGCAAAAGTTATTGAGAATCCTTGTTTTATTGGAGATTCAATAAACCTAAATTTACCCGCAGGTATTACACTTTCAATTTTAGATGGTGAAAAAATATTTTTATATTCTTTAGATTCCAATAATCAAAAAACTGAAATAAAAAATAAAGATTTAACCTCTAGTTTATCATTCGCAACAAATACAAATGAAATTTCTTATTTTTATGACTATAAAAAATTTTCAGCACAAGTTTACGATTTTGAAATTAAAGGAAATAATAATTTATTTTTTTACAAAGTAGATAACAAAATAAAACTGTCTGACAAAAAATTACCAATTACTGAAAAATGTTTAGATACTTTTGCAAAAGACGAAAAAACAACTAATCAAAAAGCAATTGGTATTTTCGATGAATTTAATAGTGCATATAAATTTTATAGTAATTCAAATTTCGAAGACAAAAATAATCAAGGATGTTTAATTGCTATACACAGTTTTGAAAATGATTTATTAAATGACAAAAGTTTTCCACCAGAGTATACAATTTATATAAATAAAGATACAAATAGAATAACTTTGGTGGATAAAGATAATAAAATTACTAAGCAATCTACTTTTTTAGTTAATACTCCTCTTTGTTATCTAGATAGTTTTGGTGTAAAAAATAATATTGATTATTTTTCAACGTCACTTGAAGAAAATAATAATCCAAATGAACATACTCTAATCCCTACATTTTTTATTTCTAATGATAAATCTTTATGTTTAGTAAAAAGTAGTGCTGGAACGCCAGTTATGATATCTGGAACAATGTGTAGTTATAAAGCATCAAAACAATCTGACCAAACTGCATTAAATAAAATAATGGAGTTGTTTACTTGCATGGAACAAGTAGCAAAAACAGATTGTAAATTTAATGAAAATCCCATGTCTTCACTTTACACAATTTCAATTAGAACTAAAGATGAAAATACTCTACTTTTAACTTTGTACCGTGAAGGATTTATTATTGGCGAAAAAGAGCTATCAGGGCAATTGGTATTAGATAACATTCCTCCATTATCTTTAACATCTGGTATTTCAGAAGCAATATATTTTAGTCCCAATTCCAAATTCTCTTTTTACAAAAAAGATGATAAATACTATCTAGTAACGCAATAAAAACTAATAATAAAATTAAATAATAATCCTCAAATAATAAATTGCAAAATTTAACTTAATTCTAACTAACTTTTAATCAATTCCAGCAAAAATTATTTAAAGGCATATAAGTAATTGCTACCTATGAAAAGAGGGTTATTTTCGTCTAAAAGAGCGGAAGCTCAAGACCAGATGCTCTGGCAGATATCTCAGGGTGTATTTATATTACTTTACGCTTTTGGATTAATGTCCTATCTTCAATCAGTTGGGCAAAATCCACTGCTTGAAAAAAATTATTTATCAAGAGATCTTGCACTTTTAGTTCAAACTGCATATTCTTCTCCAGGAAATATTGAATTTAGTTACACACATGAAAAAGTAAACCTCCCAAATTATAATTTCTTGTTTCAAGAACAATATGTAAATGTGGTAGAGCCCGGATCTAGTCAATATATTTTTTATTGGTATGCCGATGATCTTAAATCAAATAGTATTCTAAATGGTGAAGCTAGATCTCCAAAAAGCATTCAAATATGCAACATAGCAGGAAAAGTTGCAGTTGGTACACAGTCTTGTGGTTCAACTGCAAAATTAGAATGCAATCTAAATATTAATACCATTATTCCCCCAGATAAAAAACCTGTTATCTTATTAAATCCAGTATTTGGTGGCAAAGAAACAGGAAAAGTTGGAGCTGAAGATTTAATACAAGAAAAAGAAGTCGCAAGACAAATTTTATTATCATTAAAAAATTTAGATACATCTTCAAAGTTTCAATTCTTATCAACACGGGATTTAGAAAATGATTTGGGCGAAACTGAACAATTAACCTTGGACGAAAGGGAACAAATAATTAAAGATACAAATTATGATATTCTTATCACTGTTTCTGTTGGAAATCCCCCTCCAGATAAAAATCCAATTTTAGCAAAAATACCAAAGCACGACAAGTCCGATACAACAACAATAAAAAAGAACGAAAAACTTGGTTGTATAATATTAAATTCCATTTTAGTAAATGATTTTCAAATTACATCATTAAGTCCAATAATTGCCGATGATCAAGACAAATTGCTTTTAGCAAGTAAATCTCAATTAGCAGTTAGTTTAGAGTTGGGCAATATTGAATTTCCACAATCTTCACTTTTAACAGATCCAAATAAAGTTGCAAAATCAATTTACAATGCATTAATAGAATATTACGGTTTAAAATAATCTCAAACTAAAATAATTTCAAACAAATATCATATTGCATACTAAAACATACTAAAAACATTTTAATTAACATGACAAGAAAAAAATTTGTAAAAAGAATTGGAAAAAAAGCAGAGTTGAATTTTAGTTTGCTTAATTTTTTGACTTTGAAATTATCATTTATTTTAGTTGTGACTTTTTTTATTTTAATAATGGTTAAAATGCAAATTGTAACAAAAATTGATTCAAGCGATGCCGAAATTGAAATTATGTACCAAAGATTTATCTATTCAAGAAATGGAATTTCCTTTTATGACGAGCAAATTAAAAGATTATATCCGGGTGTAATTGATACAAAATATTTTGATCAAAAGTATTTCGAAGACAATATAGAAAAAAGCATATATTTTGGCGAAAATAACCGAGTTGTTGGAGCAAAACTTACACTTCTTGATTTAGATGGTAAAATCATTTCAATTACAGATACATCTACTAATTCAGTTCATGATGCAGTTGTTTATTACAATAAATTATTCTTTGATGAAAAAGAAGTATTGTATATGGCAGGACAAGGATTTAGTGTTGGTAAAGGCGGAGTGAAAGGAAAAGAATTTACTGTTCCAGTTTTTATAAAAGAAAACAATGCACAAAAATCAGGCATACTAAAAGTATTGGTGATAATACAAAATGTTTAATTTACTAAGACTAATCAAAAAAAGAAGACTAAATGTCAAGTTAAATTTTAAATTTGGCAAAAAAGCAGGTTTTTTAGCAGAAGCTTTTTCAGATATATGGATTTTTATTATATTTGTTCTAGTTGCATTGATTTTTGTTTTTTTAACAGCAATTAGTAAAAATAGTATAAAGCAAGAAATCGGATCAGATGCTGGAAAAATAGCACTTGAATCTTATTTTTTTCACTATCTACAAACACCAGTTAATATGGATGATAAAGGGTGGGTTATGACTCCTCTTGGAATAGCAGCAAATGTTGATATTGAAAATAAAGATAATTTTTATACTAAAAAAATAAGTGAAACAAGTGAAAATTTTCTAAAGACATTTGATGTCAAAGTACTTCCCAAGAATATTTGTTATATTAAAATATTTGTTGCATCAATAGATGATACAGATAAAAAAATTCAATCCGGAAATTGGGAAAATCCTTTAATTTCTTGCAATAGCGATAATGGTATTGAAGTTTTTCCAATTGAGATGCAAGCACCTTCACCAATTGGTTCAAATATCAATCAAAAAATAATAATGGAGTTGCATTTAGGATCAAAAGATCATCCAACTGTAACTAACTAAAAAGTAACTAACTAAAAGCAACTAAACTAAAAAATTAAAAAACACAATAAAATGAAAATAATTAACCCATTAAAAAATAAAAGAGCAATGCTTTTCTCAACAGTAGTTCTTATTATAGCATTTGCTGGTTTAGTTTATCTTTACATAATAATCGGAAAACAAGCAAATCAGCTAAAAGAGCCAATAGGCTTAAAGCAATTTGATATTTTTCAAGCATACCAAAGAGGAGAAAGGGCACTCATTTTTACAGATACTTCAGCAAAACTTGCAAATCGTCAGGCAATTTATGATTTTGGAAAAGAAGGCGGATTTGGCTTACCAAATCCTTGCGGAAAATTAATTAATTCCAATTTTTGGCAAGTTCAATCAAAAGAATGTTTTCCAGACTATAAAACAGAATATTTCAAAATTCTTGAAAAAGATCTTAGTAAAATTATCTTAACTTATAATGATCTTGTAATTCCAGTTTCAAACTATGAATATTCCTATGATGAAAATGGTGATATTTTAGCAGTTGCAAAAAGTGATATTCTAATTCCTGTAGGTAGTTCATCTTTAATTGATTATAATTATGCTGGAAATTATGGGTCAGGAACATACACCGATCTTGCTAAAAATCTTATGCCAAGGCAAACTGTAAATTGGGAGAACGAATTATTAAATAAAATTTACCAAACTTATCACGGTAAAATAACTTCAGGCATAGCAATAGAGCAGCAATCTAAAAAAGCCAACTTAGAATTAACTCCTAGTGCAATTGCTGCAATAATTATGATAGAAACAAAAGGCAATCCTTGTATAGTTGGTGATAATGGTAACGCAATTGGTTTATCTCAAGCAAATCTTGCCGGAGGTGCTCCAAAAATGTATCCTGATTTATTTCCAGAATTGCACGAGCCCTCTGAATTTATTTGTAAAGATTGGAGACAAAATTGTGAGTGTTGGCAAGTTCAAGACAGTAGATATGATGAAGATAATTCAATAAGATTTATTGCAAGATACTTATCATCATTAATTGATAATTTTAAACAATATGATGACAGATTCATATTTGCAGTTGCAGCTTACAATGGTGGAAGTTATCCAATAAAAAAAGCAATTGAAAAAACAATTTCATTAACTGGAAATCAAAATCCAAAATGGGCAGAAGTTTCTCCAAATTTAAGACCCGAGATGATTCCTTACGGGGACGCACAAGGAAAAGAAATAAAAGTGGGAATTATTAAAGCATATGTGAATAATTTTTTAACATACAATGCAAAGTATGCTCAAATTTCTGGTGAAATAACTCCTCCTGAAAATCCTTCTCCTCCGAATTTAGAATATTTAAATACAAATTCCAAAATTAATTCAATAACGGGTATGCAAGCAAGTGGACCTCGCATCGCTCAAGGTATAACTCCCAAAGCTTCTCCAAGATTAATAACTCAATTTAGTTCCTCTAATAGTATAAATGGTGTTTATAGGATTTATCCTTCTTATAGGTTAAACCCTGAATATGATTTCACTGTTTATGATGAAGTAATTGAAAGTACAAATTATTTTTTGAGCATTTGTAACAATAGCGATGTTCCAATTGGATGCGTACTTAGTTTAATAGAACAAGCAAATATTGGTTTGCAAGTACAAGACCCCGATTTACCCGATACTCCTTTGCAAGAAGATGAATTATTACCAATAGATCCCGCTAAAGCAAAAACTGTTATTTCAGGTCCATGCACAGATTCAAGATTTCCAAGTGGTTGGTTAGAAATAAAAAATCCAAATGGCGTAATAATTTGTGGTGCAGGCAATAATTGTTGTATGCAACCAGATGCCACAAAAGAATTAGATAATATTATTCCAAATATTCCAGTAGGATATAAATTAATTTTAACTAGTGTCGCAAGAGATTGGAAAGTGCAAAGTAGTTTGTATAAAGAAAGACAATCCAAATTAGAAAGAATAAGAAATGGTGAAAATATACCGCAGCCTGCTGCAGTTTGTCCATCAAGACCAATTGATCCAAATAATCCAAGCAGTTTTTCTAGTTGTCCGCATGTAATTGGAAGGGCAGTTGATGTTAAATTAGTTGCTCCAGATGGAAGAACAAGTGCTGGCGATTATGATGTTACTAAAAAACTAAGAGAAATAATGTGTAAAAGTGGATGGGCAAATTTTAATAGTGAATATTGGCATTATGAATTTGGAAGTAGTAGCTATGAAACTGCAAAAGGAAATGCAAAATGTTATTTCGGAGCTGGAAATGCATTAGAAACTTATGTTAGAAAAAGTACATGGGCATTGTTTGTTCCTCCTTGGGCAGATAATGCTCCCCCTTCTATTTTTGAAAATCTTCCTAATGTGGACTTACAAAATGTTCCCGTTGCAGCAAAACCTGGAACTTTTTCATGGAAAATGGGCTCATGTGATGAACCTCCCTCTGAGATTTTTTTCAATTTAGCTGAAGCAGTTCAACTATGCAAAGATAGAAAAGAAGATAATTGTGTATGTAATTTTTTAATGCCACAAATAAAATTAGAAAGCGACTCAAAATATGAACCTATTTTAAAAATAATCCCTTTAAGATCTCAAATAAATTCAGCAACTCAAACAACTCAAAAAACATCTATCCAATTATCCTATGAAGATAACATTGATTATAATCAAGAGCAAAACAAAAATCTTTTGTATAATCTTCAAGATACTGATATCGGTGTTGTAAAATTCACAGATAAAGATATACTTTATATTACTCAGGCAGATGAATTTAGCATTGCTTTAAAATATCAAGACAAAAAATTAGAAGAATCAGAATTTTCGGCAAAATATTTCGGAGATAAAGAAGATATTTACACTTATGATGCTCCTACTTATATTTCATTTTATAAATCTGGAGGAAATATTGCTATTTTTGATCCTTCATTAAAAAATAAGCCTGAATTATTAAAAATGTGCGAATCTCCAAGAGTTGTAAGGCTTTGTGTTATAACACCTGATACTAAAATTTCATACAATCCTTATGATTTATCAGACAACAAAATTAAAGAAAGACCAATTTCTATTAATTTTGCATTATATCTAGCTGATGAGCTTGCACCTATACCAATAACTGATTTTACATTAGAAACAAATGGTGATAAATATGAAGATAGTATTTTAGTAAATTGGGTCAAATCTCCTGAATTTGACATTTACAAATACAAAATCTATTATAGTTTTTCAAAAGATTTCAAATCTACATCTGAACCAAATTTGAATTTTGAATTGGCAGATAACAATATCTTAAACAAAATTGTTTATGATCTAAAAGATTATAATCAATCTAAAGAGAAAAATACAATTTATGTTGCAATTGTTGCAATGGATTATGCAGGAAATGAAAATAAAACTATTCTTAAATCTATTAAACTTGATTTAATTGACACAATAAGACCAAAAATGGAAGGTCCAATAACTGTGCAAGTTATAGGAATAAATTCTGTTAAGCTTAGTTGGATTAAACCAACTAAAAATGAACCAGTAAACAATGAAGAATCAATACTAAGAGATTTAGCAGGTTACAGAATATATGATGGAGATACTTTAATCAATACTTTAAATGATGTCAATGTGACCGAAATAACTTTAGATAACCAAGATTCAAAAGATCATACCTATAAAATAGAAGCTTTAGATGAAACTTGGAAAAGTGCAGATCCTGCAATAAAAATAGAATCTAATGAAATTACTATCTAAAATTGGTATTCTTGATTTTAAATTATTGGCATTATATCATTATATAATATCACTATAATGCCCTTCCATCTTATAATATGAACCGAAAAGTATTTATATACTAACATACTTAATTATCAAAAAATACTATTAGTATATACTTAACAACACTAAATTTATTATGTCTCGAGGCGAAAATGAAATTTGAAAAAAAATATATGGTGCCATTCGTTTCTTTGTTTGTATTTGTTTTTATGTTAACGGCAATTTACATCCCATTTACTGGATTATCTAATGCAGGTAACAGTTCAGTTTTTAATGTTTCTTTGACTATAAATAATGCAGGTCCAACTATTACATGGGTTCAAAATTTAAATGAATTCCCAACAGAAGGATCCCAAAAAACAATCTATGTTCTATTCAATGCCTCCGATTCAAATGGTGTTGCAGATATTCCCTCATCAAGTGCACAAGTTATAATCAATAATAGCGGTTCAACACATACTTCTAGTGGATGCGTTGTTTCTGCCAATACTGCAACTGTAAATCAATACAATTGTACTTTAGTTATAGACTTTTATGATTCAGCAGGCAGATGGTCTATAAATGCTTCAGTTTACGACGGTGCAAGTTCAATGGCACAAAATATCACAGAAGCTGTAACTTTAGGTTATACCTATGGTATTAGAATAAAAACAACATCATTAACATTTTCAGGTACACCAGGACAACAAAATGTAGCTCCATCTAATCAGCCACAAGTTGTAAATAATAGTGGTAATGGTGCATTTACTCAATTATCTTTAACAGCATTTGACTTACAATCAGGTAGCAATATAATTGGTGTTGGTAATTTTACAGTCAATACTACTGACGCAAGTGGTAATGGTCAAATAATGCTTAATAATTCTGGTGTCGTATTAACCAATTCAGCAATAGCTGTCCAAGGAAATTCAACATTATATGTCTACTTGGATATTCCAACACCTCTCCCAGATGGCAGTTATACTTCTGAACAAGAATGGACAATTACTGCATCTTAATTGCATAATTTTTTTTATTTTTTATACTTTCAATTTTTGAAAAGAAAATTTTATTAAGCTATTAGTCTAATTTTTTCCAATGCATGCTAAAAAAATATTTAATTTTTTGAATTATAAATACTTCTTATTTGTTATATTCTTTTCTATTTTTTTATTCATAATGCCTAAATTAGTGTATTCTTTTGGTGTTGGAACACCCTACTTAGAAAATAATACTTTAAAATTAGAGCCCGGTCAATCTTATACTTATACAATAACTATTCAGAACAATGAAGATTTGCAATTCGATGTCCAAATAAAATACAATAGTGATAATAACATTGCATATTTAATACCTGCAAATATGCATATATTGCCTAAAACTTTCAATAATGTGTACAATTTTCAAATTCAAATCCCTAAAGAAGCAAAACCTGGCGATTTGTATGTACTTTCATATGCAGCTAAACCACTTCTTAATGTTTCAGGTCAAGTACCAATGGTTGTAGAAATTGCAAGAAAAGTTACAATTCTTGTTGTTGATAAGTATGGTCAAGGATATACCGAAACGCAATATGATAAAATTCTAAAGTCATTAAATACATATGCAACCAAAACAAAAAAAACTTTAGTAAATATTTTATCTCCATGGGGGATGTTAATACTTGCTCTTACAATAATTGTGATGATTTTCTTTATATTGATAAGATTCTGGGGTTTATCTACTAAAATATCAAACAAATTTTTTAACTTGTCTTCAAAAGTTAAAACAATACGAAATAAACAAGAATTAGAAGAAAAGCAAGAATTAACTAAATCATTAAATTCAAATCAGAGCGATAGTTCTAAACTTGAAGAATGGAAAAAATTTAGAGTACAATTATTAAGATACTATGAAAATAATCCTAATGGTAAAATCCACGGCAAAGATTTCTATTATTGGTTAAAGCAAGCTGAAGAAAACATTAATAAGCTTCAAAATAAAAAAGATAAATAAGGAGCCAAAATGCTTAAAGTAAAAATCAAAACAAATAACAAAATAAACCCTCTTTATTTATTATTCAATTTAAACATATTATTCATTTTCTTTGGTGTTTTACTTGTCACCTTATTTTTTTTAAATGTGCCTTCTTCATTAGCTCAATCTTTTGTAGTTGGAACAACTATTTGTAAAACTGAATGGTATTGTACTAATTATTCAGAAATAACTTGCGGTACAAGACAATGTTTAGATCAAAATAGTTGTAATAATAATTATCAAAAGCCTCAAGAATACATAGCGTGTCCTGAGCCAGAACCTACCGAACAAACTGGGAGTAGTTCAGGTGGTGGAGGAGGTGGTGATGGCGGAGCTTCATTTTATTTTCCTCCGGATATAGAAGATTCACCTACTCAAACTCCTGTTGATTTTGAATTATCTTCAGATTTTGAAAATATCGAAATATTAGAAGAAGATAGCAGTACTGACAATATAATCATCAAAGCAGATAACAATCAAAGCTTAGCAATGGAAATTGCATATCCTCCAGATTATAAGGGGCCAAAAGATTTAGTTCAATTATTAAACAACAACTTCATTGTGAAAAAAGATGAGTCTGTAGAACTTCCATATATAATAGATTCTAGTAAAGTACAACCTGGAACATATACTATCCCAATATCAATTACATCTCAAAATTCTAAACAAACAGTTTTAGTTGTAGTAAATGTAAATCAAAAGTCCTCTAATATTGACCTTGATATAACAATACCTAAAATCGAAAAGGAAATCGAAGCAGGAAATTCATTAGATTTTTCTTTTGCATTTGATAATCTTCCTAAAGAAAATAATGGTATTGTTGTAACCTATACTCTTTTTGACAAAAGGGGAGTTATGTTTGCTTCAGCTGGAAAAACTTTTAAAATAGATGACGAGAAAAAAATAGCAGCGTCTTTGAATATGCCAAAAAATTTAACAGCAGGTTATTATTTTTTATCAGTATCTCTAAAAGCGGGTAATTTTACAAAATCAAGTGTTGTACAATTTTCAGTTATACCTAAAGAACAATTTTCCAAAGTAGAAGAAAAACTCTCTCCTGGAAAATCTGGAAATATTGCACGCATATGGGAATATCTTTCTTCAATTAATTTATATACTTATTTAATTTTAAGTACCATATTAATTTTGGGAGCTACCATTATTTTTTTGTTGAAACATCCATGGCCTCATTCAAAAAAAATTATTAAGAGAAAATATGAAACTGATGAACTTTTTGAAGATACAAAACAAAGATCTAAAAAACATTAAATTAATAATTATTTTAAGATAGTTAAATATTAACTATTAATTTTTAATTCTTATTCAACATTTTAATTTAAATTAACACATACCACTAAGATATACTCTCTAATTATTATTTTATCAATTAATAGACGTAATTCTCCACTCATTTATTGATGTGTAAGTACCGCTAATCATTGGTGCTTGAGGCACATTAGCAAATACATACAAACTAATATTGCTATTTTGTGTATCAGTTGTTTTTACTAGTAAAGAATTATCTATTGTTATTGGTGTTGCATTTAACAATGTTCTTCCAAGTGATGAATTAGTCGTATTTACTGTGAAATTTCTTGCTGAAATATAGTTTGATCCAAATCTTAAATCATATGCAACAATACTCAAATTAGCAATGTTCATATTTCCAGTATTATTTACAACTATTGGATTTGCGCTAACATTGCTCTCTCCAACATTAATTGAACCAAAGTTTAGTAATATTCTATCTAATGATATTGCAGTTAATTCATTAACAGTAAACGTTGAAGTGATATCTTCAACATATATTGATGTGTTATCTTTTATTGAAACATTTATTGACCAAATACCACTAGGATCATAATATTTCATTGTAATATTACAACTGATATTAATAGCAGTATTGTTAATGGGTGCTCCGGAACATTGCGAGCTAGTTCTTGAAATTACAGAATTATTTACAATTACTCTTGCACTGCTAATATTCAATGTATCATTCCCATCTAAATCTATTGCAATGTAACTAATATACATTATATTTGAAGTTCCTTCAATAGGATTAAATGCCATAACTGGATCAACTCTAGTTATTAATGGAGCATTATTTGCAGTAAGATTAATAATTAATGTATAATTTGCTGGTGCAAAACTACAATTTCCTCCACCATTACATACAAAAATATTCCATAAATAAGATTGTCCATCTATCATTGAATTAGTTATGTAAGAATTATTAATTGTTCCAGAAATATTTATTGTTTTGTTTGCAGCAAATGGAGTACTACATCCATAATTAGATGAACTTTGATTTTCATATCCTTCTAATCTAAATTCAAATGCAGCATCAGTACTTGATGCACTTTGTTTTATTCCAATAGCAATAATATTAGTACCATTAACCAAATAACCAAGATTCGTAGCATTTAATTGGTATTTGGGGAAAAATGGAGCAGTAGCTGCAGTAAAATCTGTTAATGAATTATGAACTGCACCACAATAAGAAGTGTGGCTATTCCAATCACAACCTGCAGTGCTAACATTAATTTGATGACCATTAAGCCATACTGAATAAGAATCATCATAATCTATATTAAAAGACATATTAATTATCTTTGAAGTATCTGTGACGGTAAAATTTTTCCTGAAATAATATGTTGGATAAGGATTAGTACCCATAGATAAGTTTGTATGCGGTTCTCCTGCAATAACAGTTTCTCCAGATGTTGCAATATATGTTTGACCAGAACGCCAGTTAGAAACATTATATGTAAGATTCATCCAGCCAGTTCCACTCATGGAAATATTACTATCATTAAAACTCCATACAGACCGGTTAGCAATCCACTCTACATAAATAATAGATGCATTATTACTTGTACTAAAATTACAGAAATATAATGTAGCATTAAAAAGATTATTGGTGTCATTAGCAGTAAAAGTAAAATCTAGGGTAGCAGAATCATTAATAATTGTATTATTACTTGGTGAAATAAGAGTTACATTTGGATAATTCCAAGACAATATTTGTATTGTAATTGTTGAGCTATTTAGCCACTCTGTAACATTTGCTGTATCATTACCTTGACAACTAAGTATCCATGATTGTCCAATAGTTAAATTCACACTCGAAATATTTGCAACATTAATTTCTAATCCTTGCGTATAATTATTTTCAGTTACTCCTGTTACATTTAATACTCCATTCAAGAACCATTTCCAACTATAACTAACATTATTGTTATCAATATCAGTTGCATTACAATATCCAATTAATGTATCATTTGCATATGCAATTGTTGGACTAATTCTAGATGAAGCTAACAATGGTGCACTATTATCTACAACATATGAATAATATGTTGTATGATTAATTTGTGATG
>CAZSAD010000005.1:0-67557 GCA_964604995.1 uncultured Methanosarcinales archaeon | reverse complement strand
AACTTATAATAATAATTTGGGTCCAAAATATGTTTATAATTTTTGGCAAAGCGCATCTAGAAGCTTCAGGGATTTAAGCTACTGAGATTATAGGTGGGATTATGTTAATTTAACTGTTCCTACTGAAGTTTATAATGAATATTCTCAAAAAGAATTTTTGCCACAAATGGATGAAAATTCAAATGTTGTTCCAATACCTAATGCTGAAGGATGCTGCAAATTTGACAAATGCTGGAGTGGTTATAGTTGCGTAGATAGATTTGCAGGCAACCAGACAAGCTTTAATCCATTAGAATTAAATGAAAATTTAAGTTTCTTTGGTAATTATTCTTCTGGACCGGAACAAAGTTATATTTGTAGACAAAGCAAAAAAATGAAGTATGGCACAGGTGCAAATGATTTTGTTATGAATTATTCAGATTGGGATAGAGTTTACAAAAAAGAAAAATATGATTTTACAAATTATGGCTATTGCATTAATCAAACATCTTGCTGGGATGGAAATGTTTGCCAAGATAATAATTTCGTAACTGGAAATTATTATTGTCTTGAAGGAAACTGGACAACAAAAACACATTTGATTGCACTTACACTTTTACAATTTAATGATAATAAATATACTGCAAACTCCAATTATACAATTGAATGTGAAAATTCATCTGAACTTTCTAAATTAACAGTTGGTCCAATTTGTACGCTTTATAATTTAGACACTAAAAAATATCTTATTGGTTTGACACCAAATAATTTTACAAGTACACCAAATCCTGAATTAAATTATTATAATAATTTACCTGGAAGATTTACTTTTATTGCACTTGGACTTTGGGCAAATTGTTATGATGATAACAATATTCCACCCACCCCAATAGAAGAGTGTATTTTACCACCAAATGAACCATTAGTATTTAATTACACTGGAACAATTAAAAAAGTATTTTGGAATGAAAATTATCAAATCATGATTGTTACAAATGATGAAACTATGCAAGTTCCAACTGGGTTGAACTTTATCCAAAGATTATGGGATTGGTTCTTAAGACTTTTAGGATTTAGAAATAATAATAGTTTACTCCCGCAAACATTTGACAATAAAACTGGCTTAAAATATATGATAAATAAAACAAAGAATTTTGAGACAATATTTTATAGACAAGATAATAGATTAAGCAAAAACTTTAAAACCAAAGTTGAAGGAATAAGGGAAAGAATTAATGCAACAACAAATTATACTTCAATTTTATATGATATACTCCCCACACAAGAAGTTTGCAGTGCAGTATATGGTAATGTTAGTGTTAATAATTTAGGAATTCCAAATAGTGAAATTGGAAGAGTTTTAAATTGTACAAATTTAACATCATTATCTGGTAAAGGTTATGGTATATTTGTAACACATTATCAATCACTTTTATACAATAACCATAAAGTTGATGAGTTCTTATGGAAAGATTTAACTTATAGATTTGTAAATTATTCTAGTTGCGTATTTAGTGATTATACTGATTCTTATGTGCCTAGCACATTGCAGCCATTCTTCAGACAAAATGAGTATGCATTATATAACCAGCCATCAATTAGCAGCTGTTGTTATGACACTAATTCGTGTTGGAATGGACAATCTTGCCAAGGCAATTATACAATGTTAAATTATTCATTCCCGCCTTACAACAATAATGTTAATACAAATCCAGATAGTTATTTGTTTATCTGCACTGCTGGAAACTGGACAAATGCATCAAGAAGATATGATTGGACTGATAAATCATATGCTTATTGCTCTTATGATTGGCAATGCTATGTTTCAGAAGAATCATATAAATCTTATTTTGGATCAACTCCCCCAGTAAATGTTGAGAGTTGGGGTGTTTTTAAACAAATGTATCTTGATCCAAGAAATTGTACAACAAATAATTTTAGATTTGTCCAAGATAAATATTGCTTGAATGGAAACTGGACAACAAGAACTGCACTTCTTGCAAGCGAATTAATGAATTTTTCATACAGTGCTGAAGGTGGAAGCATCAAAAACTTTAGCTTGCATTGTGATAATTATAATTTAACTTTAAATTATTTAGATAATAATCCAAGTGGTGAACAAACAATTGCACAATATTTTAAAGAAGGTGTGAGTGACAAACCAGGCATTCCAGTAAATAAATTCTGTGTACTGCAATATTATTCTCCAAATAATAATTATGAAAGAAGAGTTGCTGTTGGCACTTCACTTAATAACAATACCAATATTAATGAATATCTAAAAATGACATTGGGACCAAGTTATGAGCATATTTGCGAGGGAAAAGGAACAGATGGATTTGAAGCTTGCACATCTGAAAATAAATTATGGTATGACAATTACACAAAAATTGTAGTTTACAATAAAGATGGAATGGAATTATTAAAAGCTTCAAGATGGGGAGCATTTGTACAATTCTTATCAAATCCTGTTAAAAGTATAATGGGATTTATTCAATCACTTTTTACACAAAGAAGAGATGTTCCAACTGAAATATTTGAATATGATAGATATTACACAGTGCATGTAATGAATAAAACAATTACTGGCGCAGTTAGATTTAAAGATGCAAGTGCTACTGGAGATAAATATGTAATTGTTAGTTATGATAATTTAACAACTTACATATGCGATTCTATTTATAGATATAATAATCAAACATTAAACTGCACAGGAACAGTTGGGAATTATACATTATCAAGTCTTAGTTTTGATAAAATGAATGCAATTTATCCACAAATAACATCTAGATTAAGACTTGTTATGAATCCTGATGTTTCAACTGTTTTAGAAATAACATCTAATGTAGATGATTCTAAAGTTTATGTTGGTAATGTTTATAGGGGAGATGCATCAATAGGAGATTCTTTTATTTTAAATAATATGCCTCCCGGAAATTATGAAATAAAAGTTACTAAAGAGGGTTATATACCTTATAGCGGAATTGCATCAATCACAAAAGGAGAGACAACTACTTTTGAGACTAATTTGCTTCCAACCAACACTGGGACACTAGAAGTAACTGCAATAGTAGGAACAACCCCAACTGATGCTAATATTATTTTAGATGATATAAACCAGAATACACCTACGCCTCATTCTTTTGTTTTAGATATTGGAGAACATAATGTAACTGTTAATAAGACAGGATATATTGCTCCACTTGAAATTTTTACTATTTCGAATGGTCAAACAACATCAATTGAAGTGCAATTAACACCAATTTCCCAAGGATATTTGTATATTGATTCGACACCGCAAAATTGTGCGATTTATATTAATAATGAAGAAACACCAAGTGCTTTTACTGCACATAATTATCTACTTAATACTGAACAATACACAGTTAAAGTTCAATGCAATATAAACGTGGCAACTAAACAAGATGTGCAAGTTTATGAAAATTTACAAACAAATGTGTTTTGTACATTGAATGGTGTGACTAATGACTGTGTAATTGTATCTACATAATTAGTTTTATTTCAAGTTCACCAATTAAAAAAGGGATAACGGAAATATTTAGTTACTATGACCATATATGAAAAAATATATATAGTTGTAGAGAACAGATGTGAGTAGAATGCGTGGGTTAAAAGGAATTGCTATATTTATAAGTTTATTAGTTATTAGTATGCCAATTTATATTTCTAAAGTTATGGCTGATGATTTATATGATAATATTGCAATAAGCAGCAAAAGAAATGGTGTTGAAAGAGAAGGAAATGTACTTGGAAAACAAGATACTCTTATTATCAAAGCTGATGCACAATTATCTGCTACGACAGTAACAAAAGACAATTTAATGTTTTATTTGCCAAGTCAATGGATGTTATTTGGAAGTGGACCATGCGTTCAGTCAAACATTAATTCAGGTTATTTTACATGTTCTAAAGAATATACTTTATCCCCTTATTTTACAGCAGGACAATATGTTAATGAACTTGTCGCATTGTATCGCTATCCATTAACAAATACAACTCCTCCAAATAATTGGTTTGTAAAACAAAGACCATTTACTTTTTATGTTGATGATATGCCTCCTATGTTTAGCATTGGAACAATTGTCGCACCAAATAATTATTTGATGTTTAGTAATGGTAAATTATCGATTCCTTTTAATGCAAATGATCAAGCTTTTTCTGGTGCTAATGGAATGCAATGTGCAGGAATAAAAGAAGTTAATATTTATATTATAGAACAAGGTGTTACTTCTCTTACAACTCCTAGATTAATCCAAGTGCAAAAAGATCTTAGCAGTATAAATTCTGGATGTAATTTAATAACAAGTATACCTCCAAACAACAGTTCAGTTACTTTTCCAAAATCAGACATTGTTAATATTTTTGGAACAGAGTTTAAAGGGAATGTAAAAATATGTGGCAATGCAAAAGATAAATTAGACTTGGCAACAACTTCGGATGCTTGTGATGAAACTGTTTATACATTAGATCTTAAAGCTCCAGAATTAATGGAGCCTGCAGAAAAAATAATTACAGATTCAACTGGAACAATTATTACTTCTACAGATTATATTAAAGATGGAGAAGTATTAGCAATAATTGCAAATTTTACTAAAGAACAAAGCAATCCACCAAGTGCAATTTTGAATGCATCATATTTTAGTAAAACTCAACAGAGTGTTAATGGTGTAGTAACTGTAGTATCAGATGTACAAAATAAGTGGACAGCTACATGGAATATTACTACAAGTAATACTGGAATAAAAACAAATCCAGTTACTGTTAAAATAAGTGATATTGCAGGAAATGTTTTAGATACAACATTATTTGCAATAAATGAATTACCTAAGGCATTGCCAGATAATACTGCACCAACACTTGTTAGAGTAAATAGTTCAGTTGTTGGGTGGGTTAAACAAGATAATAACAAACTTGATTTTTATATTAATGATACTCCAAATGATTTAACAAAAGAAGGGAGCAGTGGATTTAATAACAATAATGTAAGAATTAGTAGTGCTAATGGGGATATTAGTGGAAATTGTATTGATAATAGTGCTGGTCTTTACAAATGTACATTTAATGGAGTTAATATTTCTGGAGGGAGTGATGGACAACTCTTTTCTTTTGATGTTACATCTGATAGTAAAGATGATGCAGGAAATACATTTTCAAAAACATCTCATTTAGGATGCGATGATACCAATAATAACTGCAAAATAAAAATTGACATTAATGTTCCTACAATTGAACAAGATTCGGTTCTTTTAACAAATAAAGATTCATTAGGAATTGGCTCCGGAATGGATGTTGAAGCAATAGCACAGGATTCTACTGCTGGTTCAGGTATTTTATACAATAAAACAAGCGGAGGATATGGGTGGAATGTTTATTTGAATGGACCAAGTGAATGTGAACTTTCTGCAAGTGGAGTACAAGCTACTGAATGCGCTTATGTAGATGAAACAAATACCAAAGTTAAATGCACTTGGACAAATGCTGGAGCTACATCATCAAATTGTTTTGGAAAAGATGTTTATGTTAATTTTGTTGATAATGCAGGAAATAATCAAAGTAAAGAATTGAAAGTAGAAACAACAAAAACTTCAACAATAGATGAAATTAAAACAAAAAATGGCAATTGGATAAAAGATAAAGACAATGTATTTTTCGCAACAATTAGTGCTGTTAAATTAACACCTATTGGAAATTATAATGGTGATAAAATTAAATTGAAAGTAGGGATCACATCTATTCCCGCAAATGCATTAATTTATGTATTCCCTAGCACATCAAATGGAAAATATAATTTAATGTTTTATAGAGAAGGAACTGTTTCTAAACCAGTTGGATTTAGTGCATCAGAATTGGGAATTAGCGATTCAACTGGAGAGAATGTTAATATAGAATTAAGTGTACAAGATGATTTTGCAGTAACTCCCATAACCCTACCAAAAACATTTTCTGTAGATATTACTTATCCAAAAGTAACTAAAATTGAAGTTGTTAATAAAGACCCTTCACTTATTGATCCAATTAGATTTCAAGCAGTAGATGTAATTATATATATTGATGAATCTAGTGCAACAGGATTTGGAATTGATGAAACAAATACATTTTTACCACTTAAAGCAATTATGAATTCAAGAGGATTGAATGAAATTTCATCTCCTTCTATTTCAATGTGTTCAGATTGTGGTTGCAAATCAACAGAAAATAACAAATGGGTTTGTCAATGGGAATTTGGAGCATACAACCCTTGGACAACACAGATTACAGAGTGTGAAAATGGCTCATCTATGTACGGAACATTTTCCATTAATGTTACTGATAAAGCAGGAAATATGATAAAAAGCACAGTTCATAATAATGTAGCTAATGTACCTGAGGGTTGTGGTGTATTAAAATATAAAGATAGTGGAACTAGTCAAAGTGGCACTCATTGGACTGCTACAGTGACCCCTCAAATATCATCTATAAATAGAAATTTTCTTAAGTCTAGTTCAATAAGTTCTGCAACTGGGGGGTTATATATTAGAAACACCCTAACACTAACTAAAAAAAGTGGAGTTTCTTCTGATTTAAAAATTGCTTTAGCCGATATAATCAATTGTACATCTCCCCAGTATCCTGATGTACTAGAATTAGGAGTAGATAATTCTAATTTTTATATTAATGGAGATAGAACACAAAAATATTTTGTTGTGCAATTGCCAACATTAAAAGATGATTTCTTGAAAAAAAGTACAAATGATGAAATAAAAGTAACTTGTACAGTTGCAATAAAAAACACAGATAAGAATTATGTTTACAATGATTATGAATATGTAAGTGCGACAATTAATTTTGACCTTACTTCTAAGTTCAATAGATTTAGAGAAGATAGGACTTCGCCCATGTCTGAAGATATTAAAAAAGAAATTGAAAATGCTAAAAAATGGTCTGATGAATTATATCCGATAGTTAATTTTGGATTGGATGGATGTAAATATTACGCTTATAGTTTAGAAATAGTATCCATTGCTGCAGCAGGATTAGGATGGGTTCCTGGATTTGGATCAACTGTTACCTCAGCATTTGCTACAATGTGGGGATATTGGCAAATAAAAAGTCCATGGGATGTTACATCTGTAAAATATTGGTGTTCAGCTTTTACTTGTGATTCTGGAGGTACATGGGCTAGTGGATTTAGTGCCCTGGCAGATGGAACAATGGATGATTTAACCAAAGCTGCTACTGCTCAAGATGAAACTAGTGATGGAATAAAATGGTCATCTTATATGGATAGTAATATGGATCCAAGGACAAATATATGGCTTGCGTGGTTCCAATTGCCACCTTGCGTTACTGGATTATATAATTATTACCAAATGAAAAAAGTAGTTAAAACAACTACTGAAGCATGCAATAAAGAAAAAACGATTATGGGTAATAGTAATTCAATAATGTGCAATCAATATGAACAACAATTTGAATGTGTGTATTCTGGTGGGGGAAATGTTATTGCAAGATATATGGTAAATATAGTATTAAACTATGTAAAAAGTTATGCTATGAAATGGGCATTGGAATTGATTGGAGATTTAGGTATGACTTGGCAAATTTGCCCAACAGGCGGACTTGCATGGGAACCACAATGTTATGCATATGCTGCTGCAACAACTGGTTTATATATTGGAAAAATCCAAGAAACTAAAAAATTAGTAGAACAACATAAAGCAATGGATAGTACAAGTCCGGATTTGGGTGGAAATAACAATAATCAAAATGTGGATTGCACGACAAATCCAGATGAATGTTATGATACTTGTGATGATTATGGGAATAACTGCTAAAAAAATTAAATGGACTTTTGCAATTATGGTTGCAATAATTTTGTTAGGTAGTGTTATATTATCTGCATTTGTTGAAGCGCAATATTTTCCAATTAATAATATTGGTAAAAATATAAATAAAGATAAACCAAAAGATAATGTTAAGAAAACAATTACAACAGTAAAAAAAACAATTACTAAACCTAAAGTTGTTGTGTCACCTATTACCCCCCCCTCTATTACTCCACCAAGTAAAGAATTGGATCCAACACAATGGAATTTAGATCCAGATAGAAATAAATGGGTAATAAAAAATGACAATGATGGTAAAGGAACATACACTTTAGATAAAAATGGTGGCAAAGTTTATTTAGGTACTAATTCCAATAATCAACAAATATTTAGCAATGCAGCGTTTACTCCACCAAGTAAAGAATTGGATCCAACACAATGGAATTTAGATCCAGATAGAAATAAATGGGTAATAAAAAATGACAATGATGGTAAAGGAACATACACTTTAGATAAAAATGGTGGCAAAGTTTATTTAGGTACTAATTCCAATAATCAACAAATATTTAGCAATGACCCATTCCCACCACCTGCTTCAAAAGATACTAATCCAGCTGATTTTGGTTTACCTACTGATTATACTAGTAGCCTTACACCATACGAAGAAAGTGGAACTGGATTAAAATATTATACTAATTCAAATGAGGAAAAAATTTATGTTGGTGCAAATGATAAGGGAGAAGTTACGTTTAGTAAAACACCTTATTATGTTACAACCACCCTAACTAATGGAAACCTTATATTCAAATATAGTAAAACTCCATTTACAATGACTAAAGAAACTGCAAAAGATTTGAGTAAATCTGGTAGAACATTTATTCCACTAATGTTAAAAGGTCTTGGATGGGTAGAGATGGGTGAAAATGCAAGAGCAGATTTTGCTTATTGGTATTGCCCTAAAGCCTGCTTTGATGCTGATGGTAAACTTAAAAATGATGATGCAATTAAACAATATGATAAATTTAAAGCTGACAATAAAGATAGAAGACTTGGAAAAATAACAACAAGTGTTGGACAAGCACTTGAAATGTTAGTGTTTGATTATTTGTGGAGTGCAGTAACTGGATGGATTGATCCTGCAATAATTGGTGCAAAAGATGCATGTAAAGCTATAACGACAAGTCAGATATACAATTCACCATATAATCAAGGTTTTTATTCAAATACTATGTGGACTAGAATGCCAGATACTGATCTTCAAACAATTTATGCGAATATGAATGCGAATTCTGTAAGTTTGAATGGTGAAGCTAGCCAAATAAGCGATGATAATTATTTATATCTTGTAACTGTAAAAATATTTCCAACAGTTGATTCGACATGGAAAATATGGTTGAAAAATACTTGCAGTGGTGAAAATGGAATAAACATTCCGGATTATGTTATTGCAGATAATCTTGCAATTCAATCTTTTGTGATTAATAGGCATTTTTATAGTGGTGGAAAAACTGGACCACTAAAAGATGGAGTAGATTGCCCTGGTGGACAAAACAGTTGTAGATTTAATCAAGTTTGTGTGCAAGCTTTAACTGGAAGCGATTTTAACAATAAAGAAGAATATTGCTATCCAATAACTACAACTACCAGCTATTATTCAGCATTATCATCTAGCGATAAAACTTGTTAAAATATAATAAGGTATTAACATGAGAATGAAAAAAAGAGGTCAAATTACTTTGTTTATTATCATAGCGATAGTTTTACTTTTCGCTTCTGCATTATTTTTTTATTTTAGAAATAATCAAACAGAGCAAAAGATGAATACTGAAGTAAGTCAAGTTATTGTTGTTCCCGATGAAATAAAACCAATCAAAACATTTATTGATAACTGTGTTGAAACCACATTGGAAGATGGATTAACAAAAATAGGAATGCAAGCTGGATGGGTTGATATAGACTCAAGATTTGAAAAACCAATTCAAGGTTTTAGAAGTGGAGATTTGCTCGAAGTTGTTCCAAATTTTTATATTCCTTATTGGTATAACCAAAAAAATGGGATTAATTATATAGATAATGCACCAAGTTTACTGATACAAAATTACATACCTGATGATTATTCTATGCAAAGACAACTTGCAGATTATATTGCAACAAATATATCTGATTGCTTTAATGATTTTCAAAATTTTGTAGGTATGGGCTATTCTTTTGAAGAGCAAGGAGATTTAGGAGTTTATTTAAGTTTTAATGATGAAGATATTACAGCAGAAATTGAATATCCATTAAAAATAAGCAAAAGTGGAAAAGATTTGGAAATTAGTTCTTTTTCTGCAAGTTCCCCAATTAGGCTTGCAAAAATATATGGACTTGCGTCAGATATAATGATACATGAAATTGCACTTAATAGTTTTGAAACACTTACTTTGAATAATATAATGCCTTCTTATGAAGCAATAAGAGATGATTATTTGCCACCTAGAGAAGGAGGAGACAAAGATGAAAGTTGTTCTGATAAACAGATGTGGAATGTTGGAGATGCTGAAACTTTGTTTAATCAGATGTTAAATGATAATATCCCATTAGTCAGATACAACAACACTAGATTTACAAAAATTAAAGTTTCAAAAACAGAGTATCCTGACCCAATTGAAGCACTTTCACTTCGAAATTTCTTTGATGGGTTAATTATTGATGCGACAAGGGAAAATTATAGTGATTTTGTGGTTACTGTAACACCTTATCCAACAAATATATTTTTAATAAATGGTCAAATTGGACCAGGCGGAATATTAATGCCAACTTCAAGTATTGATATTAGCAGCATGTTCACGCCTAATCAATGCAAAAATGGTTACAATTACAAATATAGTTTTGAATATCCTGTGTTAATTAATATAGAAGATAAAAAATTAGGACATGAATATAATTTTCAATTTCCAATGCTAATTGTTGTAAGGGACAATGCACCAAGATATTCATTAATGAACCCACCTGCAATAAATAATTATTCTGATAATAATATTACTGCACATCTAAATGATTTAGATTGCGATTCTAATCAAGCACAAAGTGATCCAATAACAATTGAATTTAAAGATGCGAAAATTGAAGCAAATAGTAATTTATTAGATGGTGCAATTGTAGATTACCAATGTACCCCAATAGGATTATTTTGTAGCGTTGGTATTGCAAAAAAAAATGAGAGCGGTAATGTTTTGCTTACCTCTAATTTTCCAATTTGTCATGGAGGTATGCTTAGAATAACAAATCCAAAATATATGGATGCTTATAGGGGATTTAGTACAGATGAAGGATTTATACCAGGATATGTTCCAACTTTTGATATTGTACCTCTTAAAACACTTGAAGTTGGATTAATTAGTTATGTAACTAAAATAACAACCTACCCGGACAATACAGAATATTGTGAAATAACATCTGAAATTGCGTCTTTAAATGAAAGTCATAAAGTTTCAATACAAATATCAAGAATTGCAAAAGATGGAAATTTTATATTAGCTTATGTTCCCACATTTAATGGCAACGATAAGACACAAGTTGCATTGGGACCTGGAAATTATACAGCGCAAATAATGTTAAGTTATAATTATCCCGAGAATGCTCCAAGAGTAATACCTGCATTTTCAGAGAGTATTGGTGGAATTACCTTACCAAATAAAGATATGGAAATAAGATCAACTTTTGTTGGTGGAGCTCTTGTAAATTTTACAGTTAAAGAGGATTATATGCAAAAAAGTAAGATTATGTTCCAATCAACAAATGAAGGGGAACCTAAAGGAATAATGGATTTAAATGCACCATTGAAACATTTGCAAATCTGCCCAGGAACATTACTTCAACCAAGAATAAGTTAAAAATAATAACACCATGAAAAAACAAAATAATATAAAAAATTCTAAAAAAAGAAAAAATAAGTTATTAGATTATTTTCTTAATAGTTCTTTTGCTAAAAGTTTTAAGTTTGAAAAGCCATTTTTAAAAATGTTTTATTTTGATGTAGCACATTATTCAATATTTTTGTTTATCTTGGGAGGATTTGTACTTTTAACAAAAGATGCCTGGCCACTACTTAATTCCATGAACATGGCACAGTTATTTTCTTTTAATAAATTAACAGTAGTTGCAAGTGCTGTTAAAAATTTCAGATTGTATTTTTTTAGCACTATTATACTTTTAATTGCTAATAATATGTTTTGGAGAGGATTTATATTAAAAAATTATTTTGAAAGAAAAGAAAGATGGTGGCAATTTTTATTGAATGCTATAATTACTTGTGTTTTTAAAATAATGATTGTAATGATGCTATATGCTTTTATACTGTTTTCAATTAAAAACATAAATGCTACAGCATTAAAATTTATTGGACCAATTATAGTACTTTGCTTTTTGTATTTTTATAATGCATTTATTTATGGTTTATCTTCAAATTCTAAAATAGGGAAAGGATTTTTAGCAGTTTTTAAATTGCTGAAAAATCCACATAAATTAGCATTATCAATATTTTACGCTTATATAGTATTTGCTATTCCCTTAGTATTGATAGTAAATCCTTTAAATTCAATAAATCCTTACATGTTTATTATATCTTCACTAATTGTATCATTTCTTTTCTTCAATTGGGCAAGATATTATATGTTCTTAGTTTGCTCTAAAATCATTGCACAAAAATAACAATTGAAAGTTTAAGAGAATTCATCATCTATTCTTTTTAGATAGTCATTTATTCTGCCAATTATAGTTGGCAAAACAAAATTTTGAATTTTTTGTGCAAAAGCTTCTTGCAATAAACCATTTTCAGAAATGCGATATTTATTTTTTATTTTTTCAACTAAGAATAATTGCCTTAATCTTGCAACTTGTCGCCTTATATTTGAATGTGCAATGCCATGAAGCTTTAATTTTTCTTGTTTTCTTTTGTCAATTACTTTTTGTGTTATTTCAACTGAAGATAATTGTTTTGATTGTTTTTTTGCGTCTAATAATACAAAGAAGACATCAACAATTACATCTCTTGAATCTCCAGGATTCAAAAGGCCCAAACTTAAGCAAAGTTTTTTCACAAGTTCTCTTTTACTTAGATCATATGGCTTTTCATATCTTCTTAGAGTTAATTCAGCTAGTGGAGTATCTTTGCTTACTAATTGCTTTGCCATGTGATTAAATACTTTAAGCAGGTATATATTATTTTCGAAAGGTTATGAATAAAATAAAACATTTAAATTCTTAATTTACTGTTTTAGCTACTTAATAGTGATTACAATACAAAAGTTTATATATCCCTTCTTAATTTAGTATACCATGCCTATTAAAACAGTATTGAACTTGGTAAATGAAAGAGTAAAAGAATTAGAGATAGGTTATGATAAACCCCATACTCCTAAAGTTCTTGTAGGTTTTAGTTTTGTTCCAAAAAAACCTTTAATCAAAGAAAAATGGGACATTTTAGCAAATTGCATTTTTGAAAATATTAAAGATAATGGCATTTTTGAAAATTCCATATATTCTGCAATGATTGATACTAAAAAAGATGACGCCACAGGAACTGAAAAATATGTAAAAGATTATGTTGAGTTTGTTGAATGGTTAAATGTGCATCCTAAAATGAAGGAATATAAAATAGATATTATTGATATTATGCAAAATAAAAATATAGGAAGCTCTTTAACTGAAAGAAAAGATATTGCAAATACAATCAAAGGTGCTGGATTTGAAACATATATGACTGATCTTCTTTGGCCAAGAGATGCTTATATTGAAAGAAATAATATAATTATTCCAAAGGAAAGTTTTAGAGCAGTTGGTGAAGGAGGCAATTACGTATTTACTCCAAATGCAATTTTTGCTAATAGTACATTAAAGAAAAATATTGATGAACTTCTTGAAAAAGATAAAGTCAAAGAATTATTTGCAGGAGATATTTATTATGTTAATCCATCTGAAATTTATATTCCTAATAGAGATGGTATCTTTTTTTTGCCAAGCCATGTTGATTTGTTTATGAATTATGTTTCTGCAACAAACACTTTATGTATGGATGAAAATTTTTACAATTCGAACAAAGAGGTTATTGATAAAGCTGCAAAAGAACATAACTTTAACTTGGATTTTAGCAATACTGAAGAATTATTAAAATTACATTATTATCCAAATAATTTTTTAGAAGTTAAAAAAGATGGCAAAAGTCATGTTTTTGCCTCTGAAACTGCCAATTTTCTAGATGAAAAAAAGGTAATTGTCCATAAAACAATGGAAATTGAAGCATTGCAAATGAGGGGTGGAAGTATACACTGTGCAACAAACACCATTGATGACCTAAAAATCTTAAGTTATATAGGTAAAAAAGGAATTTCTCATGCACCATATCACTCCACATTTTTTTAAATTTTTGTTTGATATTGTCCAATAATATAATTTTAGCCGTAAATTATTAACAAAAAGCGGAATTTTTCCAATACATTCTAAGTAAACCGTGATTTCTTCGACTATGCTCCCAATTTAGTTGGTTTTCGATAATTTATTCCGGTTTTTTTATAAAAACGCACTTTAAAAACAAACACTGCTTATTCTTTATGAAAACAACAACTGCATTAGGAATTGCATTATTGATTTATACATCAGTAAATGCTCAAGAAAATTTATCAAAGCAAAGCGAAAGTTATCTTGAAAATTTAGGTAAAAAAACAGTAAGAGTTCTAGAAGAAGTTGTAAAGCAAGGATTTGACTATGCTGATGATAAAATTAAAAATGCAACTTTGGAAAATGAAATTGAACAAAAAATATCATACACTATTCCAGATAATAAAGCTGCAAATCTTGTTAGTTATCTTGGATTAAAACAAGGAAAAACTGCTTACATTACAAATAAATCAAAAGATAAAGTTGCTGCAAAAGTGTACTTTAGATATGATTTAGATGATATTGCTTTTGCGCAAAACTATGAATTCTCCTTAAATAAAAATAATAATTCAATAGATAAAATAACAAGCAAAGGAAATTCTTGGATAGATATCAAAGGAAAAGGATATTCAATGGAAGATGGCATTAAAATAATCCATCTTTATGATGAAATTATAAGAGATTGGGATTCTAAAAAAGTAAAGCATGAGAAAAATAACCAAAGCGAAAAATTTGTTTACGACAAAAAATCAATTGATGTTAATAGAAATGATGCATTAGTTGAAATTGAATATTATATTGTAGATAAATTTGGAAATAAAAAAGATGAAAGAACAAATGAAATAACTTTAGAATATAAATTTAAAGATGATAAATGGCAATTTTCTGACAACAATTCTTTTTCTTCTAAAAAACATGCCATCCAAAATCAAAAAGGAATTTTACAGCAAATAGAGGATGGAGCAAAATTAGGTTATGATAAATTGCAAAAGTTGTGGAGAGGTGAATAAAATGGAATATGATGGGAAAAATAAAGGAGATAAGAGGGAAGGTACATCAGAAATTTTTATGAATGGTAAAATAAAACTAGGCTCAATAAGCTCGCAGAGTAGTGGGCTTGAAATAGTTTTATCGACTGAAAAAAGCCTTGAAACTTTAAAAAGTATGAAGGGAAATTTGGAAATAAAACAAAAAGATAGAGAATCAGATGCATACGAAATAAAAAAATTATTTTTAGAACATACTAATAACCTACAAAGATACGATGATTCGAGTTCTGATAACTTATACAAAAATCTATCAAAAGTCCCAATAATTGGTAATTATTTCAAAAACAAAAGAAATGAAAAAAGTGGAAATGTTGTGCAAAGATTAACTTTGTCAACTGAACAAAAACTCAAAAGAGTTGAAAATTTTTTGTATAAATTAAACCAAGATTATGAAGCATCCAAAAAGAAAATAGGAAAATTAACCGAGATGAAAAAAAGTGCAGCAGAAGAATGGGAAAAATACAGAAATAAAGAAGATGAATACACCAATGAAGTAATATCCCTACAAGAACAATATGTAAAATTGACACCTAGAGAAAGATTGAGTAAAGATGGTATTGAACTTGAAACAAGATTATTAAATTACCATCAAAAGATGCAAGATCTTTCAACTGATGTTATAAAAGTTGAGAGTGTGATAAAAAATTCAAGTGATATGATTGCTGCTTATATGACAGATGTAAAAGCAATTAGTAATCTTATCAGAAGCAACTCGTCACTTTATAACAACCAAAGTTTTAATGTTTCAAATTTAAAAGACATGAATTTGAATATAACTGAAACAAAAAAAGGTCTTGAAGATATTGCTAATGTAAATAGCAGTTATGATACATTATCTCTTGCTGCAAATGAAGCACTTTTAGCAAAAAGTGAATTTGCTAAACTTGATGCACTTATGGTTGAAAGCGTGACTAGTAGCTTTTTTGATGGAGAAATTGTACAAACAGCAGCAACAAATTTAGCAGATGCTGCAAATTTGCTCAATAAAACTTTAGATAAAAGACGCGAACAAGTAATAAATATTATGTATGGTAGTGCACAAAAATAATTCAAAAATAGGTACTAATAATTTTATACAAATTATTTTTTGATTTTTTTATTCTTAATTTTTAATTTTAAAAAATATATAAAAGAGGGATATAAAGTGCAAAGCATTTACAATGATTTTCAAATAGAAAAAGATTATTTGAAAAAAGTTGAAGCATGGCATGTTATAAATTCAACTCTTAAAGGGGACTCTTCACTTCGAGAAGCCAAAGATTTAATTATTGAATGGGGGGAATATTCTGGAAAAGATTTTGGTTGGAGAGCAGAAAATGTTATTGCAAAAGGTGCAAAGTTTCACGGAGATTATGCATTTGCACTTGCAAATAAAATAAAAGCTGTTGAGTGCACATTTGATTCAAGTTATGCGATGTATAATACTAATTATGCATTAGTAGTTGATTGTGATGTTTCTGGAAATTATCTGCTTAAAGATTCAAATAATTCAATTGTAATTGGAAAGAGTGTAAATAGCAAAGGCGCATTTGAGGGTGCAAATAATCTGCTATGCTATTGCGAAAATATTTCGCAAATAAACTCGCCAAAATTAGGATATATTGTAGCGGAATATATTGATGAAGTAATTAATCCTGGAAATGCAAAAATATATGCAGTTGATGTAGGGAAAGGCAAAGAGTTTGTTACAATAATCAAGAAAAAAGATTTGGATAAGAATGTCACTTATAGAAATATCGAATATAAAATTAAATCTATTTTAAATGATTATGATGATGTGAAAAATAGTGATGACAAGAAAAGTTACCATGTTAATAGTCCACTGCTTTCAATATTATATAAAAAGAAAATTGAAAATATGGATTTAAACTGTAAAAATTATTGGGCAGAAGAAGAGATTAAATTTGAGCAAAAAGAGAAGGAAAAAGAACAAAGGAAATTGGATTCTATTGTTGAGGGTTATAATTATCTAAAAGAAGAGATGATATTATACAGAAAGGGAGATAATGTATTAAATTTAAATTATATAAAAAAAGAATATAAGATGTGTAAAAAATTAGTAGAGTATATAAAAAAGTTTAAAGAGGTGTTGAGTGAAAAAGTTACTGATAATTATATTACATCCAACATTGATTATACTATTAATAAGATAAAAAAAGAAGTTAGTAAAAGCATAAAAGAAAAAATACAAGGTATTGGAATAATAGTTGCAGGTATTGGGATTATGGGATATATAGGGTATTATGCACTCAATAACCCCGATTACTTTGAACCAGGATATGTTATTGCAAAAAATGAGCTTAAATTAGCACAAATTGCATACCAAGAAGGCAGGAAAGAAGATGCAGTGAAAGATATAAATACTTTATTAATGTATAATAAAAATTTTGGACCAGATAACCCATACTATAACGAAGTGACCAATTTATTACATAAACTTGGGTACAAATTAAAAAATGAACCTTAGATTTAGAAAAGTATTTTAGGAATAGTATAGAAAAGTTAAAAAACAAGCTAATTAAGCTAATTGATATGGCAAATTACCATCCTGCACAAGAAGATGAGTTTTCTCCTAAAAAATATGCTGTAGTTGGAGCTGTAAAAGAATTGTTCAAATATTCTGGGCACCAAAGTGAAGAAGGACATGAAGACCAGGATATGGTTTACAGGCAAGAAAAACTTTATGGCACAAAAGAGGATGAAGATAACCCGTTTAGCAAAGATTACCATAAAAAAGACGAACAAGATGAATTTGGCAGAAAAAAAGACATAAAACCTAGCGGTTTTGAAGAAAAAATAATGGATAATTCTCCTGAAAAATACAAACCTAATTCAAATGATGAAATTGCTCAGGTACTTTTTAGTAAAACAAATATGCAATCTTTTGGTGAAGATATAAGTGATAATTTATTTTCTGATAATGAATTGAATGTCAAAAAAAAGAAAAATAAAACGAAGAAACATGCAGAAAATAAAGAAGCTAATGAAGATGATGAAGCAGAAGAAGATGAAAAGATAAATGAAGAAGAAAGTTCAAATGAAGATTCAATTGAAGAAGACCAAGAAACAAATGTTGCTAAAGAAGTTGAAAAAAGGCACAGTAAAAAGAAAAATAAGCCTGAAAACAAGACTGTTGAAGATATAATTGGAGATTTGCCATGGCAAAGCAAACATTAGCTAAAAATACTAAACATTTTAGAAAAGATTTTAGAAGACCAATTGTATTGGTTTTAGTGGTTATATGCTTTTTCTTATGTGTGACAACTGTTTTTTTAGGTTCAATTTTTATAAATATGTATAACAATAATTTTTACAGAGTAGATTTTGAGCAAAGAACAAATGAAAGATTGCTAACAAAAGATTTATCAAATAAATATTATAATAATACTTTAGTTATTCTTGATTATCTAAAAAATGAAAAAAATGAATTTTTGGTTTTAGAGGGGTTATCTGCAAGAGAAATTAATCACATGGTTGAAGTAAAAGAAGTTGTTTCTTATGGATTTTTTATTTTAAAAATAATGTTATTTGCAATTTTAATAGTAGTTGGATTATTGTATTTATTGACTCAAAGAAAATTAGAGTTTAGTTTTAGAGAAGCAATTGCAAGAATCTTATTTTTTAGTGGGATTTTTGTTATAGGAATTGTTATTATTTTAGCATTATTTGCTTTAAAATTTGAAATTTTTTGGACAAATTTTCATGAATTAATATTTAAGTCAGATACATGGCTGCTTGGAAGCGAAACTTTGCTTATTAAGATGTATCCGCAAGAATTCTTTGCAAAAATGGCTTTTAGAGTATTTCTTACAATTGCATTTTTAGGCAGTGTATTTACTTATTTAGGATGGCAAATAGGGTTTAAAAAAGAAAAACATAAATAGGCTAAAATAATAACTTAAATATAACTTAGAGCAGTTTAGATATAACCTCAAATAGAGGTAATTTAAAAGGTTGGTTTGATTAGAATTGGTGATGAAGATAAAAAACAGCAAAATAAATAGAATAAACATGTTTTTTTTAGCATTTTGTTTCTTTTTTATATTTTTATTAAGTTTAACTTGCATAAAAACTGCGTTTGCTTTTGAAAGAACTCAAATTTATACAAGTGCAAGCAAAGACAATCCTATTTTTATGGAAATAAATAATCCTGAAATAGCCATTACTTCAATTAAAGCATACCCTTATAGTTATTTTACAAATATATTATTGAATGTGACAGATAAAGAAGATGTTAGCGGTGTTGCTGACAATCCAATAGCTTTCTTTGAAGTTGGATGCACAATACCAAATAGTGAAATAAATGTGACCAAAATAACATTTAGGGTATTGAATGATTATATTGTTGAACATAATCTTAAAAGAAGTTCAATTTATCTTGCTAAATTTGATGATAATTGGCAAATGATTAGAACATTGCAAACTTCTGAGGACAATAATTATACTTATTATAGTGCACAAACTGATGGATTTTATCTTTTTGAGATAGCAGGAAAACAATTTGATGTTGTTTCACTAGGATCTTACAAAGAAAGTGTAATTGCTGGAAAAACATTGTTAATACCTATTAAAATAAGCAATCTTGGAACTGAGAGTAGGCAATTTGAAGTTAGTATGTCACCTGTTGGAACACTTATGGCATACCAAGTTGAAGGAATGGGTGTAAATAACCCAGGTAAATTTACAATAAAACCAAAAAGCAATGAAACTATTTATATAAGTTTACTAACTGATAAAGATGCAAAAGAAGCTAAATATGATTTTGAAATTGTTGTAAAAGGAGATGAAACTAAAATTTTGCAAGGAAAATTTAACCTTATAAATGCAAATTTAGCCCAAACAGAGTCATTTACAATTGAAAAATTATTTGATAATATTGAAGGAACAAATAATAGAATTAAAGTAACTGTTAGAAATAGTGGAAGTGTTGCCAATAGATATTTTATAGATGTTAAAGATGTGGATTCTTGGGCCGAATATGAAATAACACCAAATCCTGTTCTTTTTTTGGAATCTGGACAAATACAAATTGCTTATGTAAATATTTATCCCATTAAAGGATTGGAAAATAGTTCAAAAACATTTAGTGTTGAAATTAGTGATGGACAAAAACCGCTTAAAGTTGAATCTTTTACAACAAGTGTTGTGTTCCCACCAAAAGTTCTAAGCAATAATAATATTGAAAATCAAGTGATTATTTTAGTTACACTTCTTTTAATAGTATTTGCAATTATTTTTCCAATAATTAGAAAAAGTAGAAAAGAAAAATATTAAATTCAAAATATTTAGAATAATTCAATTTTTGATTAGTGATGTGGTTTAGATATGACTGAAAAAATAATAATTGCCAATTGGAAAATGAATAAAACTTCTAAAGAGACTTTTGAATTTTTCAGAAAATTAAAGCCACTTTTGGTAGATATTTCTTCAGATAAAAGAGTGATAGTTTGCCCTTCATTTTTATCAATACCTGCGGCTGCTAGAGCAATATCTGGCAGTAGAATAATAGTTGGAACGCAGAATGTACATTTTTTGCCAAAAGGCACATTTACAGGCGAAGTATCAATTGAAATGCTTCAAGAGTTTAATGTGCAGTTTTCAATAATTGGTCATTCTGAAAGAAGAGAGATTTTTGGCGAGAATAATCAATTAATAAACAAGAAAGTTAAGGCAATGCTCGATAATAAAATGTTTCCAATTTTATGCGTTGGAGAAACATTAGAGCAAAGAGAACAAGGTTTATCTGAAAAGGTTGTAGGATTGCAGCTTAAAGAGTGCTTTGATGGAATTGGAGAAGATAAAGTAACTAAAGTACTAATTGCATATGAACCTATCTGGGCCATTAGTAAAGGCGATGGAAAGAGTATTAGTGCAACGCCTAAGCAAGCAGAAGAGATGCATAAATTTATTAGAAATGCAATAATTAAATTATATTCTGGACAAGCTGCAAGAAAAATGTTTATTTTATATGGCGGAAGTGTAAATAAAGATAATGTTGAATCATTATCTAAAATGCCAAATATAAATGGTTATCTTGTTGGTGGAGCAAGTTTAGATCCAAATCATTTTGCACAGATAATAAGAATTGGATAAGTTGTTCTTATAAAATTAGGTGCGTTTAAATTGAGAAAAGAAACAAAAAAAACAATAGAAGTTTATAACAAGAATCCCTTTCAGTTTGCAGAATATACTGAAATAAGATTGCCACAATATGAATTAAATAAATTCATAACATTACTTGATGGCAAAAAAGTTTTGGATGCTGGCTGCGGATCAGGTAGAGATGTAAGATATTTTCTAGACGAAAAATTAAAAGCAGTAGGGATTGATCTTTCAATAGGACTTTTAGAAGAAGCTAAAATGCGAGGCAAAGGAACATATTGTCAAATGGATATTTGCAAAATTGGATTTAAAAATGAAAGTTTTGATGGGATTTGGAGCTGCGCTGCACTTTTGCATATTCCAAAAAATGAGATTTCCAAAGTGATTTTAGAATTTTATAGAATACTTAAAAAAAATGGAGCTTTGTATATTAGCGTAAAAGAAGGAAGAGGGGAAAAATTTGATGAAAGTAAAAGCCTTCCTGGCCTTAAAAGATTCTATGCTTATTATGAACAACATGAAATTGAACAATTGTTTGAAGAAAGAGGATTTATACTTTTAAGTTCTGATAATATCGTAACTTCGAGTGGGAATAGAATGATTGAGCTATTTCTAAAGAAAAAATAAATTTATGGAACAACTACATAAAGTTTGTATACTTCATCTTGGTAATTGGTGAATGTGTCCCCTACTGATATACCATAACCTACTCCAACATCTAAAACATAAGTGCCAGACGGTGCACCATTTTTAACTGCTACACCTATTGCAAACTTAGTTGTTTGTAAAGGTGTTAATAAAATTGCTTCATTGTTGAAATTGACATCTAAAAAATTTTCTGGATCTGCAATAGGAGTTCCCTCTTTGCTAAATCCTTGGATAGTTAGAGTATTTGTGTATGATGATGAAGGATTTCCAATTTTAAAATAAACATCTGTTGTATTCATATTCAAAACACCAATACCAAACACACCTAAACTGCCCCGCCTTATTGTTTTTGTTTGAAATGCAATAACAACCCTGCTGCCGTCATTTAGTAGCTCTTCCATCTTCTGGTTAGTGTCTTGGTCAATTTTAAGAGACATTTCATTGCTTTTTGTGAAGATTTGCTTTGTGAAATAAATGCCAAAGCCAAACATTGCAATTGAAAGAATTATTATTACTAAGAAATTAACTGACAATTCAATTCCTTTTTTGCTTTTCATAGTTTAAAGTTATATGAACAAGTATAAATAAATTTTGATTGTATAAAGAAAAAATAAGATAAAAAAATAAAATTACTTAATGACTTCGTATTCTTTAATTATCATCATTAAGAATAGCACAAGTAAGATTGCTCCTGCAATCATAATACTTAAGCCTCTTGCAATAGTATCGCCTTGAAGTGCTACCATTACATACATTCCATAACCCATGATGATAAAACCAAGCCATAAAAATTTGTCCAAAACAAGTTTCATTATTTCAAATTCTTCGGATTGTGTTAGTCTTTTTTTCATTGTGATTCACCTTTAAGTTTATGGAACTTTGACAAATATGTCTTTGGTATAACTCTTACCTACACCTGTACTTAGTGTAGTTGTAAGTTCAATGGTACATACACTTGTTCGTGAAGTAGCCGTTGTCTTTGCAGCCATTAAAATTGAAAATGCAATTGCTTGATTAACTTCAACATCTTTTTCACTCGGATAAGTAAAATCGAAATCTGTTTCGGTATCGTCTGCGCCTGATTTACAAGTGATGTCAGTGTAAGCTATTGTTGCTTTTGCATTTTGATCATTGAAATATCCAAAATCAAGTCTTGTGGAGGTTCCTCTTTTTAATTCAAAATCTTTTGTAGAGACTGTGAAAGGAGTATTTGCTGTTGCTGGAGTTTCCAATTCACCGGAAGATATTGCTTTGTCAATATTACCGGATACTTTACCAAACATTCCTTTCATAAAACCTAAGCCAAGTCCTAACATAGTAATGGCTAAAATAAGAACAACTATTGCGTTTACAGATAAACTAAGGTCGCCCTTCTTTTTCATTCAATTCACCTCTTGATTAATTTAAGTTAATTTATATGATTTTATAGGTATTTACTATATATAACTTTCTATTAATTCAGAGGAATTAAGTGGTTATATTTAATGGTAACATATGTAACTAAATGCATCTTTATGTAACCAATAGAAAAATTTATATTCTAAATATAGTATTAATAAAATTATGGTAAGAAATATTGAGAATGTTAAATTACCGCAAACAAATGAAGCTTACAATAAATTAATGGCATTTTTATTTTCTTTTCCAAATGGTGAGTGGTCACTATCTGTTATAGCAAACAAAATTTCAATATCTAAAATTACTGCAAATAGAGTTGTAAATAAATTATTGCAAGAAGGGATAATAAATAAAAAAGTATATGGTAGAACTTGGGTTATAACAGTTAACAAAGAAAATAATAATTATAAAAATAAAAAGATTGTTTTTAATTTAGATATGGTACTTAGTTCTGATATTTTGGATTTAATTCCAAGGTTTATTCATAATTACCAAGCAATAGTATTATTTGGAAGTTATCTTAAAGGAGAAGATAATGAAAATAGCAGTATTGATATTGCTGTTAAAATCCCTGGAAACTCAAATTTAAAAATTGAAAATATGGGGATAATTCCAAAATTTGGTTTAAGAGAGAATATTGCAGTTAATGTTTATACTTTCTCTTTGAAAAATACTAATAATGAAGTATTCATAAATATTGCAAATGGTATGGTTCTTAAAGGATTTTTAGAGACGGGCAAATAATGCAACAGAAAAGTTTTGAAGCGATAGATTTTTAAAGACCCACTTTTTCCCTAGTATACATGGCAAAACTTAGAAAAGGTGTAGCGTATAGGAAAATTGAAAGACCTTATACTAGAATTTCCAAGTACAGAGAGAAGTCTTATATCAGGACTGCAAGAAATATCAGAGTTGTAAGATTTGATATGGGAGATGCTAATAAAAAGTTTGAATATACTTTAAACTTAATCCCAAAATCAAGCATTCAAATCAGGCACAATTCAATTGAATCAGCAAGACAAAGCAGCAATAGATTACTTGAAAAAGTTCTTGGTAAAACAGGATATTTCATGAAAATCAGAATGTACCCACATCACGTTCTAAGAGAAAATCCACTTGCTTCAGGCGCTGGTGCAGACAGAATGAGCACAGGAATGCAGAAATCATTTGGAAAACCAATGGGTTTTGCAGCGCAAGTTAAAGAAGGCAAAACAATTTTATCACTTAGTGTTGATAAACAGCATTTAGATACTGCAAAATTAGCACTAGCTAGATTCAACCAAAAAATTGGATGCCAAACAAGAGTAATTATTGTGCAAAATATTGTACAAAACAAAATTTAATTTTTTATTTTTAATATTATTCTATGTTTTTACATTTTTAACATTTATTAAAAAATTTACTGAATGTTAATAATAATCCCATTTTATTTATTCACTATTGTCCCATAGGTAAAAAAGTATATATAGGTCGGTTAGATAAAATAGCTAATGGTTGGGAATTTTACAGATACACTTGTAAATATGATTAAAAATGATTATGTTACATCCACTATAATATTCTTCTTTTTTGTAGTAATTGCATATGTGTTTTTAAGTTTAGTAAAAACAATTTTATCAGCATGGGCAAAAAAAACAAAGACAACTATCGACGATGCTATGATTGAAAGATTGGAAGCTCCAACCACATTTTTTATTGCTGTTTTAGGATTAAAATTTGCACTTATGCCACTTGATTTTGGAGTGGAAATAAATGCAGTTATGAATCATTTTGTAAATAGCCTAATTATCATTGTTGCAACTTACATAATCATGCGATTATCCATGATTCTAGTTAATGAAGCTGGGAAAAAAATGAAACATTTGCAAACACTGCAAATGAAAACAGTGTTCCCATTAATGCAAAGATTCATTAATATTTTTGTTGGAATATTAGGATTCTTATTTTTGATGATTGAATGGGGCGTTGAAGTCGGACCATTTCTTGCAAGTCTTGGAATTTTAGGTCTTGCTCTAAGCTTTGCTTTGAAAGATAGTTTATCAAATATTTTTGGTGGCATATCACTTATCCTCGATAAAAATTTTAATGTTGGAGATGTTATAAGACTTGAGACTGGAGAAGCTGGCCAAGTAGTTAACATAGGAATTAGAAGCACAAAAATAAAATCTTTTGATAATGAAGTTTTGATTGTACCAAACACTTTGTTATCCAATATAAAAATTATAAATTTAGCAAAGCCAGACCCAACTGCTAGGCTTGTTTTAAGTATTGGTGTTGATTATAAGAGCGATCCTAATCAAGTAAAAAGTGTTTTAAAAGAAACTATAGATAATCTTCCAGGAAAAATGGAAAATCCATCGCCAATTGTTAGATTCAATAAAATGGGGGATTATTATTTGGAATTTAAAATTTATTTTTGGGTAGATGATTACATGCAAAAATTTGAGATGGAAGATAAAGCAACAATGGCTGTATGGTATGCCCTTAAAAAAGCTAAAATTGGAATACCCTTCCCAACTAGAACACTTTTCATGAAAAAAGCAATTTCTGAGGATAATAAAAATAGAAAGAAAACTAAAAAGAAGTAAAGATATTATATTATTAATTTTTTATAATGCTTTTGAATTATCTAGAAAGTGCATTTTTCCATTTTTGACCTATGTGATGCGGTAGATTCATGTAATTCATAAGAAATAATGAAAAAATTGCAATGAAAATATAATACCAAAGTTCAGTTAGTGGCTCTGAAAAGAGGATTATCACAATTCTGTAAATTGCAAGAATAAATATTGCAAGTCCTATTACCTCAACAAAATAATTTGCAACTTGCTTTTTTATTGTCATAATAAATAAAAATGATTTAATGGTATAAATAATTTTCTGCAAAGATTGATTAAAGTGTGACCTCTTTTGGAGAAGATTTTTAATAAGATTGGGTAGATTTATAAATAGCTACTTGTAAGTAGTACTATATTTTAGAAGTAATTCAATTAATTAAATAAAAACATCAAAGAAGGAATAAAAATACAAAGGAAGGATAAATCCAAATGAAAATATTAATAGGTACAGCAGATAAAGAATTTGGAAATAAAATAGTATCTGAGCTTGAAACAATATTATTTTGTTTTGAAACAACTAAATTAGAAGTTGATATTGAAACAAATGGAAATAATCTTATTAATAGGTTTAAAAAATCATTTTCTGATACCACTAAATATGATATGGTATTTATGCAATCAGAATTAATAGATAAATTCACTACTCCCCATTCAGCTGGAGAAATGGAAGAGTATGAAAGATTTGTTCATTATTTATTGATGCAAGGAGTAGACCATTTTAGAAATAAAAAAATTTGTTTTGAACTAAGAGAAGAGGCATTTGATAAATATTTAGAACAAGAAAAGCAAGCATTAGATAATTTTTATAATTTTGAAATTGTACCAAAATATCTTTTTTTGCATGATGAAGAAAATTTGAAAAAACAATTGTTAAATGGACAAATTGAATATCAATCACCAAAACCATCTGGCCCAAAGTTTCCAACAAAAAAACCTTACTGGGATGAATTTGAAAATAATGTTAATGAAAAAATAAAAAGAATAATTGAAGATGAAGACTCAGAATATTTTAAAGAAATAAGAAAGGAGTATGAGAATTATTGTGAGAGAGAAATTTTTATTGCTAATGATTTAAAAGTTCAAATGGAGGATAATTACCATATAAAGGAATTTAATTATGCAATTAAAGATGGGTTTTTTGGAGTTATTGAAAAGCATGAACTATTAATTGAAAAAATGGTGGAGAAGATGATTTTACATAAAAAAATAGTTGATTTGTAAATGTTAAACAGAGTTTAAAATAAAAATTAAGAATTGATTAAAAATTAATTTAGAATCATACCAAAGCCAATTAATCTAAATCTCGTACCAATTTTTCTTGAAATTGTAATTCTACTAGTTCTTTCAGAGCAAACTGGCAATTTTAGTTTGCAGTGAAACTGATTTTTTCCAAGTTTATCAACAATACCAACTGTTGCTGCTGAATTTACATTTAACATTAAAACTTCACCCAATTTTATAGGTTCAACTTGAAGCTCTTTGTCTGAACCAACTACTCTTTCAAGTAATTTTACAGACAATGTAAATTCATACCACACTTCAGGTAATTTTCCAGGGTGACCAACTACATTTCCAGTTAATTTGTCTGATTTAACTATTGATGGGTCAAGATTAGTTTGAACACCAATTGATCCACCAGGAATTACTTCATCAACATGATTTCCACCTGTAATGATGCCTGTTATTTTTGTTGTTAAAGGATACCAAACTTTTTGGTTTTTCTCTTCGACCATTCTACCAGGTTTTATTTCAATTTCATCGCCTACATGAAATTTTCCTTGTTTTAATGTACCACCAAGAACTCCACCAGTCATACTTTCAGGAGTTGCTCCTGGCCTATTAATATCAAAACTTCTTGCAATTAGCATTATTGGTTCTTTATCCATATCACGCTTAGGTGTTTTGATTGTTTCTTCAATTGCTTGTATTAAATAACCAATATTAACATTATGCTGAGCTGCTATTGGAACAATTGGAGAATTTTCATATCTTGTGCCTTTTAAGAAAGTTTTAACTTGCTTATAATTTCTCATTGCATCTTCTTTACCTACTAAATCAATTTTATTTTGAATGATTACTACATTTTCAACGCCAATTATATCAAGTGCCATTAAATGTTCTTGTGTTTGAGGTTGAGGGCATTCTTCATTTGCTGCAATAACCAAAAGTGCACCGTCCATGATTGTTGTTCCTGCAAGCATTGTTGCCATTAAGCTTTCGTGACCTGGAGCATCGACAAAACTAACTTTTCTTAATGTGATTGTTTCACTGCCACATTTTTCGCATTTTGGATTTATTGTGTAAGCATTTGCATCTTCACAATTTGGACACTCTCTAAAAATAGAATCTGCATAACCTAATCTAATTGTAATGCCTCTTTTAACTTCTTCTGAATGAGTATCTGTCCATTTACCAGAAAGTCTTTCAGTAATTGTTGTTTTACCATGATCAACATGACCAACTAGGCCAATATTAACTTCTGGCTGAGATTTTTCTACATCTTTATTGGAAGTGTGAACTTTATTTTTGTGAGGTTTTGATTCTTTAGTAGGTTCTTTAGTAGAATCTTTTGAATCATCCAATTCAGAGTTTTCAGAATTTGAATCGGTATGTGTTGATTTTGATTTTTTGCTTTCTTTTTTCTTGTGCTCTTTTGAAACATGTTCTTTTGAAGTGTGCTCTTTTGATTCTTGAGATACTGTTTCATCAGAGAATTCTTCATCAGAAGTAATTGTTGTGTTAGAATGCAATGCATCTTCTACTAATTCATCAGAAACAGGTACTGCTTGTGATTTTAAATCAGTTTTTGAGTCAGTTTTTGAATCGATTTTTTTCTTTTTTGCCATGAGTTAAAAAACCACCCCTTGTGGTTTAATTGTTTAAAACAATATAATAAAAATAATTAAAATAAAATATTATTTATTTGGTTAATTTAATTAATTAAAACTACTCCTTTTTTGCTGCATCAGTTTTTACAGCTTCTTCTACTGGAGCTAAAGGCTCTTTACCAACTTTTAATGTTTTAAGATTAACCTGTGAAGTTTGGTCATAAATTGCATTTCCAGCAACTGTTTTTCTTTTTCTATCGCCGCCTTCGACATTTTTAACACCAATTCCCCTGGTTGAAAGTATTCTTTTTCTTGCAACTCCTAAAACATCTCTTCTCATTGGAAATCCGCAATAATCACTACCGCCAGTTATTTCAAATTCATATCCAGCTAGATTAACGAGTTCTCCTTTAATGGTATCTCCAATTTTGTGACCAAAGAGCTTTTTAGAATCAGGATCTTTGAGTTCTTTTTGATAACATTTACCAGACTTAGGGTCTGCTATAACCAATTTAAAATCTACCATATTCTCAATCCTCCCGAGAACTTACCTCAAATAGAGTAGCCTCAGCAAACTTATAGAAAAGAGGGGCATTTAAAAAGGTAACTCTTTTTCTATATACTGGTACAAATGAACTTTCAGAACCTAACAAATGTCGAAACTGCTAAGGAATATTTAGATCAAGCATTTAGAAATGGGCAAAAAATGGCATTAGTTGCCAAAAATGCAGGAAAAAGAAAACTTGGCAGCAAACATATAAGCAGATTTGATAAATTAAAATATGTTGAACTAGCTAGAATGCAAACAGTGAAAAGCTCCTTAGTAACTTCTTTTTTTAATATAGTTAAGGGTTTTCCAAGTATTTCTGAGCTGCCACCATTTTACAATGAGCTTGTTAGAACAACAATAGATTATTATCAGCTAAAAAAATCATTAGGTACAATTGGATGGGCATCTGAAAGATTTGATAGAATCCATAATTTTTATGTTCCTAAAATTAAAGGAAGCAGAGATTTTGATGATTTAAATAAACACAGAAGAGAATTTTTTGGAAGATTAAGTTCATTTGTATACCAAGCAGATAAGGCACTAAAATTCTTGGAATATGCAAGAAAAACTATGAAAGAATTCCCTTCAGTAAAAACTGAAACAAAAACAATTGTAATTGCGGGTTTTCCAAATGTTGGAAAAACAACTCTTCTTTACAAATTAACAGGCTCAATGCCTGAAATTTCAGATTATGCATTTACAACAAGAGGAATTAATGTATCTTATTTTAAAACAAAAAGAATGATTGAAAGTACTGAAGAAGGCGAAGAAGGGGTTAAAAAAGAGGAGAAAATACAAGTGATTGATACACCTGGCACATTAAATAGATTCAATAAAATGAATAACATTGAGCAGCAAGCATATTTAGCAATGAAATACTGCGCTGATATTTTTGTTTATGTTTTTGATTTAACTGAGCCATACCCATTAAAAGATCAGGATAAATTATACAAAGTTGTGCATGGATTTGAAAAAAAGATATTTATTTATCTTTCTAAATGCGATATTTTGCCAAAAGAAAAAGTTGATGAATTTTTACAAAAGCATAAAGGTGCAATAACAAGTCCAGATGAATTGAAAGAAAAAGTTTTGAAAGAATTACTTAAATAAATTTTATTTTTAAGGCATTTGTTTATTAGCATCAATTTCTTCTGCTTCTTCTTTTTGACTGTCTGCTTCAATAAAAGCATTATCAATATCTTTTCCAATCCAACCTAAATCAGTTAATTTTTTTTGTATTTCCGTATCTGGAAAACCATATTTTCTTGCTGCAAAAATATAATTAACTAATTTATCTAATTCAATATGAACTGTATGAACTTTATTTTCTTTTGCGAGTTCATGCAATCTATCAAAAGAAAGTGATTTTCTTTTAGTTTCAACAATTAAGAAAAGTAAAATGAAAACAGCAATTCCAATAAATAATGCATAAATTATTCCATTTGATTGAGGATTAATTGATTTAATTTCACTTGGTTTGTTTTCTTTAGGTGTAATAAGTAAGGGTGATGGTTTTTCAGTTGCATCTTTAGTATTTGTTGTAGTTGAAATTGTAGTAGTTGATTTTGTTACAATTGATTTTGATGCGCAATCTTGCGGACAATTTTGAGTTGTTTCACCTTGGTCGCAAATGTTGTTTGAATTACATTGTGATGCTGATTTGAACTGTGCTTGCTTGGCAATTACTGCAAATGAATAATGGGCCTCTGAAGATTCATAACTAGATTTGGATGCAGAAACAAAAACTGTATAAGTTCCTGCTTGATCTGGCTTAAATTTATATGGTAAAGTTATATCTTTTTTTGTACCATCGGGAAATATAATTGAAGAACGAACATCATCTGGAAACACATTTATCGTTGATTTTATAATTATTTCTTCGGTCATAAAATATACTTTTTTATCAGTTGAAATGTATAAAAAAATCAATGGGTCTGTAATTATATCAAACGATTTATATTGGCTAAAGGAAAATGGCTGCATTATTGTAACTGATGCGTTACATGCTTGCTGTGTAATACTACTACTGACTTTGAAATCCAAATGAGTTCCTGTAACACTATTGTTGTTTGTTAATATTGCATTTTTCAATTCTATAAGCCCTTGGGGTGCATTTGGACACTTCACCGAAGTAAAATATGCAATCTGTAAAGGTTCCTTGTTATTACCAACTAAAGAAATTGTGTAATTAAAATTTATAATGTCATTTTTTACAAAAGAGTCCTGAATATTTAATGCAATCTTTGGAATTTCAATGCTTTTTGTTTCAAGTAATGAGAAAAGAAATAGCACTAAAAATATTGAAATTTTTAAATAATTCAGATTTTTCACTTTCCGGATTTTTGTTTTCGCTGGCATATTTTTGTTTTTATTTTGTTTTTTATTAATTGAAGTTTACCATTGTTGCTCTAGCGGGCTGATTATTTCAGGCTGTGCGTTTATATTTAATGTCGGGTCTCCTAAAATCATAGTCATATACCTATAATAATTATATTCAAAGCTTTTTGAAAATGCCTGGCCTAAAGTAAGATTGTCGTAATAAATACCATTTACCATGTTCATATAAACATTATTCCCTGTCCATGCAATAGAAGCTGCACCAGCATGTAATAATGCTCCTCTGCGAATTGCATTACTACAAAATGATTGGTCATCATAAGTTGAACATGTTGAACATGCATCATTGAATAGTAATGTGTTTGATAAATAAGGGATTTGATTGGAATTAATTCCTGCCCAATTTGGTGCACCATGATCCAAATATTGCACCAAACCTTTATTTTTGTATTCATTTGGCCAAAGGGTAGTATTTTCTTCAATCTTACAGTTGAAATCTGTTCCTGAAGTTGCTGTTGGTAAAATATTGCATGTTGCATTGTATCTGGAATAATTAAATGTTTGAGTCCAGTTTTCTGCAGTATGTATTTCATAATCAAAAGAAGATGCAAGCATTTTAGCAGAGGCGAGTCTTAAACTGTGAGATAAGAAAATATCCCTTGCAATGTATGAAGCAACATCAGTTGAAGTTATACCTTGTATTCTGCCAACTGCCATGTCCGGATGCATATCTTCATTATAAATATCTGCATAATCAGATGCATCAAGATATTTAAAATTATCATACATTGCACCAGGATCCATATCTTCTTTGTAAGGGATCGATATATTTGAACCTATTACTGTAAAGTAGCCGTCAATAGTGTATGTGCCCATTAACTTATTGCCATAATAAAGGTAATCCCCGTCAAACAATGGAGAAGCCATGATTTTTCCTGAAGATATTAATTTAGATTGTGCACTTGAAATGTTATAAGCGTAATAATCTGTTGGTATGCACTGGTCAGTCATGCAATCATTACCATCACAATCCAAATTGCTACTGCAATAAGAATGATCATTAGTGCAATAATTATTACAAGGAGATAAAGTTGAGCAGGATAATTTAGTCATTTCACATTGCTTATTTGCAGTTTCATTATCAACTACATAAGTTACAATATTATTCAAGCTTTTTGGGGATGATACAACACCATTGCCACCATTCATCCTCAATGAATCCGTAATCAAAGTTGTTTGGTTTGTTAAGATATTATAAACACGCAAGGAATATAAAGGAGTATTATAATCATAACCTTGAGACCACACAATCTTTCCTGATACATAAAACATATCCAGGATATCATAAAAAGTCGTTGTAATAGTTCTCGTAGTGTTATCTGTCATATTAAACATAAAAATTTCACTGCCTGAATTAGTATAAGCCAAAATAAACAAGAGATTATCATCTGCAAATAATGTCCTGATGCTGTAAATATTGTGGGATGATGCTTTGAATACTTCTTGTGTGGAATAGGTGTTTATAGAATATCTCATAATTACACTGTCTTTGGAATAATCAACTGTTGTCATCTTAGTAAAATAAATATAATCTTCAGTGATATCAAATGAATTATCATAATAAGTGCATGAATCTTTATTTCCTGAAAAAACAAGTGTTGATGAACCTGGATTACCCAAATCTGTTAATATTAATCTACAATAAACAAGATTATTCCCAAAATCAATTATACTTGAAACCAGTTTATCTCCTTTAATATTGAAGCTGCTTAAATATCCTGGAAAAGACGCAAAACTAACTGTTTTCAGATTTGTATTAGAAAGATCATAAACAAAAAGGTGGTTACTATCTCTCCTCCAAGCAATTTTGTCGTCAGAAGGTATAAAATCGGGGGTATAAGCCATAGTATTTTTATTAATAATCTCTTTGTTTCCATCACCAATATTTTCTTTTATTATCTGCCAAATTGGATTGTCAAAATTGTTGTCTAAAATTCCAGAGGGGTTATTGATTATTTCGGGCATGAACTGCACAACACTATTTTTGACGATATTTTTTATTTCGTTCACTTTTTCTGAAGTCACAGGAACCAAGATTTCGTGCTTTGCACTAGCAAGTATTGGTGCAGCCAAAGAATTTTTTGAATATAATTCATTTATTGGTGTCGATGACTTATCGGGGGTGAAAAAATTATTAACTTTTTTATTGATATCATTTGGATTAGTAACCATCAATTTATCTGATTGTGTTATTTGAGCTATCTTAAAATTAAGTTGTGTTGAATTATATAATTCAGTACATATCCCAATTAGAGGGGTAACATTACCAATACAAATTACATCTTTGTTTACAAAAATATTTGGAAAATCCAACTGTGAATTTTTTACAACTAGAGGTGCATTGATAAGTGAAGCATAAGTTGAAGCAACCATTGCTGTCCCATAATTGTCTTCAACATAAACCAATTCTTTAAAATTCTGCCATGCAGAAAAAATATCTGAAATATTTATTCTTGTAATCTGTGAAGAGCTTAGTCCTGCACCGATTGGTGCTGGAGTGATTAAAAGATCATCCAGAGATGGAGGAGAATCCCCTATCAACTTGATTTCGGATGGCTGATAATCCTGCAAAAAATGAATTAAAGAATCTGCATCAAAAGGTATCCCAACATTTGATTTGAAAGTAACTTGGTAAATAAGTTTTTGCCCAGGATAAAAAGTTTGATTAACAACAAAAAAAGTATCGTTTTCTGGAATAAGGAATGAAGGATAATATATTGTAAAATTATGTATATTTGCATAAACCATTGAAGGAGAAGATAATGAAAAATTAATAGTATAAGTTGCATTTGGTGTTATGTTGATATTTTGACTAAGGATAGTTCTTGGAAATACAAGGTTAAATACCCAATCAGGTATAGAAGTGTTTACAGGTACCAAAATACCTGAATCATTAGCAAGGTACTGCGTCATGTTCCCTTCTCCTTGAACATCAAAGCTGAAATGCTGATAAGGGATAAGTGGGATTGGTTTTGATTCTTCTTCATGATAAATAAGTGTTGGATAAACACAAACGCTTTCTGGTGTTCCTGTTCCTTTTTGGCACCAATTTGTATCTTGTTCATTTCCAGTCCAGGTTGTTAGTGGAACTAAACTTAAAACATCTTGCCAATTCTTATCTGAGATTAAAAATGCTTCTTTTGGTGAATATTTGCTTTGTAATTTTGTATTTGAAGAAGTAGGGACAATAGATATGATTTTACCAAGAGCTATTGCTTTATAATTGTTAAACCAAGCATTAACATAAAGGTTATTATTATCTAAAATAACACCTCCATTATTAATCTCTTCCCAATTTGATAGACAAGAATTGTTTTGATAAATATAATTATTACATCCAAAAACAGTTACGTTATTCGTGTTAATAGAATGTTGATTTAGATTGATAACAAATTTAATTTCAGATTGTTCATATTGCCAACTTGGAGAATTTAAGTATATTAAATCAGCATGTAAATTGTCAGAATCAACATTCCAAAGAAGTTGTGTTGTTAACTTTTCAGTTTCATTAAAATAAGAATAACGAGTCATGAATCCAAAGTATTCTTCATCTTCTTCATTAACAAGATAAGATGAAAAATGCTCGTATTCATCTAATATATTTATATTTGCAGTTCCATTGAAAAATCCTAATTCCCCTTGCCTTGTTACAATATATCTTTTTTGTGGATTTTCTTGCATATCACTTATTTGTATTTGTGTTGAAATTTGTTTAGCTGCAGGAACAAGTTGATTATAATTATATATTAAATTACTCTGATTAGTGTTGTCAAAAATTTGTAAACTTAAATTATATTCTTTTTTTTGCGTTGGGGTGAAATTGTAATTATAAAATAAAGAACCAAATGATGTAATGTAAATATTTGACTCATTAAGTATTGGATTATTATCTAAATAAAGAATCATTGAAACATTTTTTAATTCTAAAAATGCGTAATTATCTAGAATTATATTGATACGGTTGTTATTATCTAAAATGAATAAATCATAGTAAGGTTCAATGTTAAAATTTACATTTAAATTAGATTCATTTTCCATGCTTCTAAAATAAAGGTTTGCGTGGTTATTGTAAAAATAGGTATCATTTTCTAATTCAGCAAATATGTCAAGTTGATAATATCCTAGATTTTGTGGAGTAAAATTGATTAAGTAAGGAATAGTACCATACCCCTCTAAAGAATTTAAGTATGCACTAAATATAGTTGTTGTTTCTTGTTCCATCTTCCCAAAATTTGTTAAGTTTACAATAATTTTAATATCAAATGCATTGTAACTTCTATAATTTTTAACAGAAAAATTAAGATATGCAGTTTCATTGACAAGCAAATTATTTGGGAAACTTTGATCTGGTTCAATTGCAACATCTGGATAAAAGGTTTCTACTTGATAAGTATTTATATTAAAATTATCAGGAGCATATACATCTCCTTCCAAAAAGACATCAGAAAATAACATGTGTTCAATTTTATTGCTACTTGGAACTTCAATTTGTGTTTCAAAGTAGCTTTGCGGATTTATTTCAGGTAATAAAAATTCTTTGTAAAAATGTTCTTTACCTAACATAATTTCAAGCCAAGAGTAACCAAAATAATATTTAATTGCAAAAATAACTGAATTGTTAAGTTTATAATTTTGTAGCGGATATAAACTAAAAGTTTCAGTGATATTAAGATAAGAAATGTTAATTGAAAATAAATTCGAATTTTCTGCGTTAGGAGTAATTGTAAATTGATAAGTAATTCCATCATAAAAAAACTCTTGGGTGATATTTACCATTATACTCCAAGAATTAATATCCATTACGTCTCTAATTTTTGCAGTAGTATCTGGAGAGTTTAGACCACCATTATTCCAAATTCCAATAGTTAAATTACTATTAGATTGAATAGTTGGGATTATTGAAAAATGAGAATTGATATTTAAGTCATAACTAGAACCAGTTATCTTTTTACCAAGAGCTATTGCTTTATAATTGTTAAACCAAGAATTAACATAAAGGTTATTATTATCTAAATTGATATTGTCACCATTGATTTCTTCCCAATTTGATAAACAAGAATTATTTTCAAAATTGTATAATGTGCATCCAAAAAGTCTTAAGTAATTAGTATTTATTGGATGTTTAATTAGATTGATAATCAACTTAATTTCAGATTGACTATATTGCCAGCTTGGGTAATTTAAATATATTAAATCAGCATGTAAATTATTAGATTCAATATTCCAAAGTAGTTGAGTTTTTAATTCTTCAGTTTCATTAAAATAGGAATAACGAGTCATAAATCCAAAATATTCTTCACTTTCTTCATCAACAAAATAAGATGAAAAATGCTCCATTTCATCTAATACGTTTATATTTGCAGTTCCATTGAAAAATCCGAGTTCCCCTTGCCTTGTTGCAATATATCTTGTTTGAGGATTTTCTTGCATATCAGTTATTTGCATTTGAGTCGAAATTTGTCTAACTGCTGGAACAAATTGCCAATAATCATATATCAAATTACTGTTATTAGTATTGTCAAAAATTTGCAAGCTTAAGTGATATTCTTTTTTTTGCGTTGGTATAAAATTAGAATTATAAAAATAGGAACCAAATGATGCAATGTAAATGTTTGACTCATTAATTATTAAATTATTATCTAAGTAAAGAACCATTGAAACATTTTTAACTTCTAAAAATCCATAATTATTCAGTTTCACATCAATAGAATTATTAGTATCTAAAAGGAATAAATCATAGAATGGTTCAATATTAAGATATGACCGTAAGTAAGATTCATTTCTTTTGCTTTCGAAATTAAGGTTTATATAATTGTTATAAAAATGATCATCATTTTCTAATTCAGCAAATATATCAAGTTGATAATACCCAACATCTGTTGGTGTAAAATTAAATAAATAATGAATAGAACTATATCCTTCTAAAGAATTTAAATGTGTTTGAAATAGAGTTGTTGTTTTTTCTCCCATATTATTAGAATTTGTTAGATTTACAGTAATCCATATATCTGTTGCATTGTATTGTTTATAATTTTTAATAGAAAAATTAAGATATGCTATTTCATTGACAAGCAAATTATTTGGGAAATTTGAATTTAACTCAATTGCAATATCAGGATTGTGAAGATCCATTAGATACCAATTTGATTTAAAGTTGTTATATAAATCCCTATCTCCATCAGAAAAAACTTCAGAAAACAACCTATGTTCAAAATAAGTATTGTTTGGAATTTCAATTTGCGTTTCAATATAACCCCCAGGTTTTATTTCAGGAACTAAAAACTCTTTAGAGAAATGTTCTTTACCAAATATAATTTCAAACCAAGAACTATTAAAAGAGTAACTAATTGCGAAAATAACTGAATTGTTAAGTTTATAACTTTGTGATATGTATAAATCAAAATTTTCAGTGATATTAAGATAAGAGATGTTGATTGAAAAGAAATATGGAATTTCTACATGGGGGATGATTGTAATTTGATAAGTAATCCCCTCATAAAAAATAGTTTTAGTAGTACTTGTTATTATATCCCAAGAATTAATATTTATTACGTCCCTGATTTTTGTAGTAGTATTAGGGGGAGATTTTAAATTTCCATCATTCCGAACCCTAACAGTTAAATTACTGTTAGATTGGATAGTTGGAGGTATTTGAAAGTAAGAATGAATATTTAAATCATAACCTGACTTTGTAACTTGGAAAGAGGTAGCATCGAAATTATCCAATAAATATTCTTCATTATTAATTAAAGAGACATAAGATGTGTAAAATCCAACTTTAGTAGGGGTATAATTAACTAGTGTAGAATAAACAGGCTGTCTGTCCAAGGTTGGAATAATATCCTGTAAATTTGAATTAGTTACTATACACTCTTTAAATTGAATATGGTAAAAGTTAATAGTTGAATCATTGAACATTTCATATATTACAAAGCAAATATTATTGTCTAGTTCAAGAACTTCCTTATCAAATAATTGTTTTGAAATAATAAGATTATTGTATTTTATAGTGACATGATGTGTATTAAGTGTAGGTGAAGATAAATTAATTAAGTAATTTACATTATTATAATTCCAATTAGTAGTTCCTTCAAACATAACATCAGGAGAAATAAAATCAAATATGTAAAATTTGTATGAAACATTTGTTGCTGTTTTCAATCCTGAATTTGGGATATCTAATCTTATTTGATTAGGGACATTTATAATTAAAGGATTTACAAGATAGTTAATTCTCGGATAGATATTGCTCCCATTGAATTTGGGGTTGATTTCGAGTGAAATGTTATTGTTGAAAATATTAGTATCAAGTAATGCATTAACAGTTAAATTTAAATAAATAGTATCACTATAAGTTGGAATGAATGTAAGGTTTACTTCAACAATTTCTCTAGGATTAATAACTGGGATATGTGATATACTATAAAATCCATTTGGTCCGTATTTTGATTCAGGTGCTAAAATTACTGGAACATTATATTCTGGATTTATACCAATATTTGCAATAGTTGCAGTAATTGTATTGTTTTGGTTTACAATTTTTGAATGTACTTTATAATTAATCATTTTTAAATCATGATCATACCTTTGAATAGATACAGGGTAATTTTGACTTTGTGCACCAAGTAAATTCCCACTACCTTCGAACCAAGAAGAAAGTGTAAAATTATTAGTAGCGTTAATTGGAATTTTCAAAGAAAAAGTAGTTAGATTATTGTAAGATGGGAAATATTTTTTTATTGGCACATTATTTAGATTTAAATTTAACAATGCATAATTACATTTTTTTTGTTCATTTTTAAAAGTGTATTCGCAGTCTACATAATAATTTGTTTCATCTAATAAGCTAACAGAATCTGGACCAGTTATTGTTATAATTGGCTGCACTTTTTTAAGTGCCACATTTTCAATTTTTAAAGTATAATTATATCCTTGATAGGTTGTTGCGAAAATATATGAATCAAGTTTTTCTGCATAAAATGGAGCTGTATAATTTGCGTAATAATAATTATTGTTTCCAGATAAAACAACAGTTTCATAATTTATATCATCTGTTGAAAATTGAAGTTGCACAGCGGATATATTTACTTCATTTGAAAAATTGATTACTACAAAAATTGTTTCACCTGAAGTAAAATAAGGAGAAACATAAAAAAATTCAAGTTTTGGAATTTTTGACATAAGTGCCAGTTGGTCATTATTATTTGAATCTTGCTCGAGTAAAAATTGAACAGTTTGCTCAACATTGCTCCAAATTGGATAATATGTAGGGATAATCATATCTGCTTGATATATACCCGAATTATTTATCCCCCAAAAATAAAAATAGCCATTGTAATAATTCCACGAATAAACATTGTCAGGTGGAGGATAATACTGTGCTAAATTTCGCTCTAATGTAATATTACCGTTGTGTGATATTTTTAGAGTAGGAATAGGAAATCCTACTTGCGAAGCTTTGTTTAAATATGCTGGATTTTCCAATAATTGATTTTTAATAAGTTTTCCTTCTACCCAAAAACTATAGCTATTTCCTGCAAAATTTGCAATTTTATATGGTGCAATACCATATTGCTTTTCTACAACTTTTCTTGCAGTATAATAATAATTATAACCAAATATTTGTTCTGTTTGTTTAAATTCCCAAGGTGTTTCATCTTGTTCAAAAGAATACTCATAAGTTATGTAAGTATCTTCTAAAGTACCCCAAGTAGAATCATAATTGACTCCACCTGTTGAACCGTAATAATAATATGTTCTTTTTGAGGGTACTGGAAATGAAACTATTGAAGTAAGAAATATTGGATCATCTTTAGCGTTATAAGGGTACATCCAAAATGAAGAATGTGCATAATCTAATGGGCTATCTGCTGGAAAATTAAATGAAGCATTATAAATCATTAATTCTGAAGAATTATATTCAAGAGTTGTTGATGTTGAATCATTAATATTATGCAAAACCCAGCCTGCATTATATTCTTCTGTTGATGTTTCATAAATCCCCTCGCCTGATGGGCAACCAGTTAAGAAAATAAGTGATAAAGATATGAATAATAAAATGAAAATTTGATTATTAATTATTTTCAGTTTGTTATTTTTGCTACTGATTTTTGTTTTGCTTTGTTTCATTTTATTATTTAGTTTACAATTTTTTATTATTTATTTTGCTAATGAATTTTCATTCAATAATTTTTGATAGTTATTGGAAATTTCTGATTCCAAATAAGGTACACCAATATAATCCAATATAATGTTTAAATCTGGCCCGGATTCAGGTTTATTAGTGATGTAAACTTTTCTATCACCAATAATTGGATCAGACATTGTGTAAGTAACGCCTTGTCCGTCTGCAAGCCTATACTCAAATCTTTTTTCAGACTGCACTAAAAATAAAGGAGTATTATTTAGAGATCTTGCTTTGATTGTAAAGGGTCTTGCATCATCAAAACTAATTAAGGTCTCACCAGTTCCTTTCATTGGAACATGTGCTCTTCCAAACAAAAGATATTCATTATTCCAATCTTCTAAATCGCCTGCAATTGCAACTGAATAATTTCCAGAAAGCATCCTATTGAATTTGTGAACACCATTCGCTATTTCATCACTACTAGAAATACTGCTAGCCCAGCCAAAATCATCACGATAAGCAAAAATTGAATACTGTTTCATTATCTCATTTTTATTAACATACACTACCAATTTAGAAAAACTAGAGATTAGATAAGGCACTGAATAAATATTGCTGCCATCTGAAATTTGGATTTCACCTAAAAGATATCCTTCAAAATCACTTGGCAAGGAGGTAATATTTACATCAAAGCTTTGTATTGAATTAGCATCTAAATTTAAAGATGTTGGACCAATAATTGTAATATTGATTGAAGTTGTTGGAGTAACATCAGCTAAATTTAGGATTTTTGGATTTGGATATTTTATAGTTACTAATACAGAATTATTAAAAATATTTTTAATATTTAAAGTCCAGGTTGCTTGTGTTTTTTCAGTAAAATCATCAGAGAATGAATTGGGTGTAACAATTAATTTTGCTTCTATTGCTCTTTTTGCATCTAACCTTCCATTTCCTTGCTCGAATAGTGTGTAACCAAGATTATAGCTAGTTTGCTTCAATAAAGATTTTAATTCTGTAGGAGATAAATTAGGATATTTTTGTTTTAATAATGCTGCAACACCTGAAACATGCGGAGTTGCCATACTTGTGCCCGAGATTGCAATATGTTCATTATCTAAACATCTTCTATCACTAAACCAAGAATCATACTGCGCTGCGCAAATTGAAACACCTGGTGCCATTATATCTGGTTTTAGAAGCGTGCCATTATTCCAAACAACTGGACCTCTTGAACTAAATCCTGCAAGTTCATCGCATTTATTTGATGCAGCAACTGTTAAAGCCTTTCTTGCAGTTCCTGGACTTTCAACACTTCCTACATCTGGTCCTGAATTTCCAGCTGCAATTACCAATAATACACCTGCATCTGTTGCACCGTCTACTGCTTGAGACATGGGGTCATCAGGATCTCCATTGCCTCCTAAACTTAAAGATGCAATATCAACATGATCAGAAAAATTACCATCTTGATTTGGATCAGCGCAGTATTCCATTGCAGAAATTATACCGTCTGATCCGCCTGAACCACTGCTATCAAGAACTTTGTAAGCATATATTTTTGCATCAGGAGCAATGCCTTTTAGAATTGTGTTAATTCCAGCTATTGTTGCTGCAACGTGTGTGCCATGACCCTGATCATCCATTGGGTCATTGTCATTATTGATAAAATCATATCCTACTTCAACTTTGCAACCTTGTCCAAAGCATCCGCCTAAATCAGGATGAGTGTAATCAACACCTGTATCAATAACTGCAACTTTAACACCAAATCCTGTTATGTTATAACCATTGTCATCAATTGTTTGCCATACATCATCTGCATTGATAACTTTTGAACTTTCATTTAATACAACATTAACTTTTTTATTTGCTTTGATTGATTTAACACCTTTTAATTCTGCAATTTTCATTGCAGTTTTAGCATCAGTTTCTAAGAATGCCCCATTAAATACTGTTTGATATTGTTTTTTTATTTTTGTTGTTTCATCAAGAGAATTATCTATTTTACTAACTGATTTTCTAAATGAATTGACATTAGTATTTAATTCCCCTTTATGTTTAGAAATTTCTTTTGGTAATTGTAATTCTGCAGTGTTTATTGAATTTTTAGCTATTGATAATCTTGGGCTATCTACTAAATTTAGTATTTTAGATATTCCAGTTCTAGAATCAATTTTTTGTTTTAGAGAATTTGCTTTGGTTTGCATATCTTTGATATTTAATTCAAGTTGTTTTTTGTATTCAACTAATGACAATCCTTCAAACTCAACAATGTAACCATTTGCATATTGCTCATTAAAAACTACAGCAAGATTTACAACAAATTTATTTCCATTGCTATCCATTAGTGTTGCTATTTCAGGCAGTTTTTGCTGCATTACATCGATTCTTTGATTTTTAGAAGTTACACTAAAAATTCCAGGACTTATCATTTGCACTGAAAGTTTTAATGATTTAAATTTTTGAATATCACCTTGAATAATAATTTTCTTTAAAGTTTCTTCACTTAATGTATCAAAATTTGTTTTTGTAGAAAGTGATAAAGAATTTCCCAAGTTTCCCCCTGGTCCATGGTTACTATTATCATTATTTGCTTTGTTATATTGTGGGCAGTATTCTGGATAGTTTACTTCCCTACAATCAATTGGACAGCTTTGCACTGTTTCATTGCCTTCACATAAATTATTTCCACATTGCGAAGAAATTTGAACTCTAAAAAATACTGAAGAGGTTGCATAAACATTACCCTCATTAGAATAGCAATATGCATGAACTGTAACATTATCACCATAGAGTAAATTATTAATTGTTGCAGAAAAATGATATGCATCTGTTGTTGACATAAATATAGTTGGTGAGCCCACACCTACACCATTTGAAGAAACTACCATGTATGAATAATCGCAAGAAGAAGGAGTATTTGTAGTTACTAATACTTGAGTAGAACTACTAAGTATTATGGAATTATTTTGTGGATAGGTTATTTGCATTTGATATTGTGATGATGTTCCACTAACATTAAACTCCCAAACATTTTCTAGAAGGCCAGTTGTTGTTTGAATTGGCTCTCCACCATATTCATATCTAAACTCTGCATGAACTCTGTATTTTCCAGGATCATTAATTGAAACATTATAATTGTTCCAAATAGTATCTAATGCTTGGACATTATTTGCAGGAACTGTTCTTGAAAAGTTTTCATCTATAATAGTGCTATAATGTTGCCAACTTGAAATTGCTTGAGGTGTAGGATAATTATTACCCATAACATAAACAAGTATTTCTAATTGTTGATTGGGATATTGGAATTCTAATAATGGACTTTGTGCATTTCCATAATCATAGTCGCCATAAGCGCCATAGTAAGTTAGACCAACATATTTGTCTAGTGAATCTAATTTTTTCATTGAATCATAAGATCCAAAATCATTGATGGGACTATCAAGCATTATTTTATTTGAAGTGTAATTAAAATAAAATTTCCATTTTATTTTTTCTTGGAAATTATTTTGAGGCAGGTTTTGAGTTTTTTGTGTTACAAAAATTCCTGAGGCATTTGTTGAAATATTATTTTGAATAAGCTGCAAATATCCATCGCTTCCAGAATAAAAGGTATATATTTTGTCTACTTTTTGACCTTGTTGAATTATTCCATCGCCATTTAAATCAACATAAATCTTTGCATCACTTCCTGAACCATTATAATAAGCATAATATGCTGTTCCATCAACAACAAAAGATGTTGCATTAGTTACTTCTATTGTTGAACCACCTTCCATTAAATCTTTTATTTTGAAAGTGTTATCATTTGTGTTTACACTATTGAATTGGAAGATGTGTGTTTTTTGTGTTGAGGATGGGCTTAATATAAAATATTCATTAGTTAAGATAGGTATTGCTTCATTTATTATTAAATTTTTAAATGAATAATCATCCCTATAACCTAGTTTAATTTTTCTAGATGAATTATCGTATCCCCAAACAGGAATGTTATATGTTTGTCCATTTCTATTTCTAAATATTAAATTATAACTAAGACTTGAACTGCTAAAGATTTTTATTGCTTCCCAATTTAATTGAGTTTCATTAAATCCTTTTAATTGAACATCAAAACCATTGACAAGAACATTTCCTAGTTCACTTTCTTCATACTCTGCTATTGTGCTTAATTTTCCACTAATTGGTACATGCAGATCTGTTGAAGGAAGATATTTAAATTTTAATTCTTTTATTTTAGTAATACCATTTGAAAAACTTGTAACTATAATATCTGCTTTTAAATTCATTAAATCTTCATTGCCATCAGCTACTTTTGCATCCCAATTAGCTGTTGAAGGATTGTAATCAGTTATTTTTAAGTTATTTACTCCTAAACCAAATTGAACAAAATTATTTGATAAATTTTCCCCAATAAAATTAGTTATTATATCAAAAACACCAATTCTTGTTCCATCGACTAAAGTGTAAGTTTCTCCTTCCGATAATTTATCAGTTGTCTCACCATTTATTGTAAACCTTGCTTCGCTACTTGAGATGTAACTTGCTGTTACTTGGTAGTCTTTTCCATTGTGAGTATAAGTTTTTGTTGAGCCTTCTTGTAAGATATCAACTAATTCTGTTTGTAATAAATTTAAGGATAATTTGTTACTTTCATTTTTTGCAGAAATTATTTGAAAAGTTTTGTCAAATAATTGCAAATTATGTCCTTGTAGATCTTTAAGAGTTTGATTTATGATTCCGCTTTCAATTGGAGGAGTAAATTGCAAAGTGTAGGTGTATGCTGGTTTATTTGCATCGAATTTTAAGTATAAGCTTGGATCATTTGATTGATCAGTATCTTCTTCAAAAACAACTTTTGCAGAAGGTAATTCTAATTTTTGAGTATATGTAAATGTTCCAAGAGAATTTTGGAAAGTTTCATTTGAAAGTGCATTTAAATCATTTGATGAGAATATTGTCTGACCAGTTGCATTAATTGCCTCTCCAAGTTCTAAGAAATTGTATTCATTCCCAATTTTCTTTTTATCAGTTTCTTCGTTTATTTGATAATAAATGTTAAATTGCTCGATATTAGCAGATAAATAGCCGGTAATTGGGATTAAACCAGTATTTTCTATTTTTGAATTACTAGTTAGTATTATTGACTCTTGTTGTAGATAATTATTTTTTGATGTGAATAAATTTAATTCTCCTGATGGAATTATTGGAATTGTTCCACTAACATTAAACTCCCAATAATTATTTAGAAGGCCAGTTGTTGTTTGAATTGGCTCTCCACCATATGCATCTCTAAATTCCGCATGCACTCTGTATTTTCCAGGATCATTAATTGAAATATTATAATTGTTCCAAATTGTATCTAATGCTTGGACATTATTTGCAGGAATTGTTCTTGGTAAAGTATCTTCATAAACCATTTGGTATCCTTGCCAAGAATTGCCTAAGAATTGTTCAACATCCATAAACAAATATCCAGTTATATTTATTGTTCCATTGTTTATTATTTGTGATTTTGGACGAGTTAATTTTATACCTGAAAATAAAATTAATGGTGTATTGTCCTGTGTTATAAAATTTCCATTTTGGTCATAAATCTTCTGAGGAGTATCACCTATTCCATCCCCATTAATATCTTCACCAGTATACTCAGAATACCTATTTGAATTAACTGAATAATTTATTTTATCATTTACAGAACATGAATCAATTTCCAAGGTACCGTTTATTATTTCACTATGCGAAACTAAAAGACTGCCTGGTCCAAAATAATAACAAGAATATGTATAATCCCCTTCAGAGCCAATATTGTCCTGTAGTTTTGTTCCATCAATTATTACATTTGAACCGAGACTATAAATTAGATGTTGATAATTTCCGACAAATTTGTTGTTTGACATGTAATAATTATTTTTTCCGCCAAGTATGAAAGCAGTACTTGAATTTCCAGGATAAGTTTTTTCAAATATATTATTTGAAATATTTTTATTTAAATCTTTAGTATCCACATCAAAGTTTAACATAAATACATGCAAAAAAGAAACTGCATTTTTAGGCTCCCTGCTAACATTATCAATTATATGATTCCCCATTATTCTAAAATTATCTATGCTGGACAAACCATCATTGAAAAAAGCATAAGCATTTCCTCCGCTATCATCAGGTATCCATTTTGAAAGATTGTTGATTATTACATAATTATTCTCAAAAGAAACATCTATAATCTTATTACCCATACTAATACTTCTTATCAAAGGTTCATAATTATCAATAAATGTAGAATTTGAAATAGTAACATTTTCTATGTAACCTGGACCATTCAAATCTATTGCATAGTCCAGATTTTTAAATGAAGAATTTCTGATTTTTATGTTGCTTGAAGGTAAAATACTGCTTTGTCCAGATATTAATATCCCCTCTTGTGAGAATCCCCTATAAATATTTAATTGTGAGTTTGGCTCAAATGTAATACTTTCAATAATAACATTTTTTGCAGCTGCAATATATAATGCTACACCAAATGAATTATTAGTACTAAGGATAGTATTATCTCTTGACTCTCCAATAATCTTTAGATTATTTTTGTCTATTGTAATAGTTTCATTATAAATTCCATTTTTGATAAAAATTATATCGCCACTATTTGCATTTTTTACAGCATCACCTATGTTTTTATAATCACTTTGATTATCCTTGCCAACAACTATTGTTTTTGAAGTATATATTGGTACATCAAATTCAGGTGAATAGTTAGAATTAGCAGAAGTCAATTTTAACTTAACATTTATTTTAGTTCCTTTAGGAGTATTATTATTTATTTTTATTATAAATGGAGCAGTGTTTTTTCTTATTGCAAGTGTATCCATTGTTCCAAAATCAATATTCCCTTCAGATACAGTTGCATAAGAATTATCAATTATAATACTTCCTTGAACATCTCCCGCATTTGCGCCGATATTTTTTAATGTAAAATAAATATCAACTGCTGCTCCGGGATTTATCTCATTATATTCAGTGTTAGCATTAATATTCACATTTTCCAGAGTTATAATAGAATTAGGATTTTCTTGTAATGCTTTTGTAACATTGACCCTACCTTGACCTATAGTTTTATCAGGAATCAAATCTATTCCGGTAATAATTTTAGCATAAACTTCACTATTTTTTAGGCTAGGTTCTTTCGATAGCAACAATCCTGCAATTCCTGCAACATAAGGTGTTGCCATAGAAGTTCCGCTTTCAAGTTCATAATTTTCTGTTATCTTATTTACTTTTATTGAAATATTTATCAAAGAGCTATTAACATAATAAAGCAAAGAATTTCCAACTACCTCACTTACACTTACTGCAGGTATTTTTGATTGATTAACTAACGTGCCTATAAAACTACCAGGTGCATTATTATAGATTATAACACCAATTGCACCTTTATTATAAACATTTTCAACTTTATCATGAAATGAAATATCTCCTCTTTTAATAAGAACTATTTTTCCAGTAAGGTTAACATTATTTAGTTCTTCTATTGTTCCATTACCTGCATTAGCCAACATGCCATGAACACTTTCATCTTCCACTATTGCAGAATATTCAAAAGGATAGGAATCAAATAAACTATATCCAAGTTTAAGCTCTGAACTGTAACTTATTTTTGTTGGTACTGTACTAAGTATGTTGCTTCCAGGCGCTGCTACATCAACCCAATCCCCATAATTTGAGTAAGATGCTTTATTATCTAATTCATCTGTTGCACCAACTGAAAGCACATTATCATAACCTGCAGGGTATGGTTTTTCAGCGGTATTCTCATTTCCTGCAGCAGCAATAAGAACAACACCTTTGCTGTATGCGTAATCAATCATATCTTTCTGAAGTTGTGAATATTCCCTTCCTCCAAAGCTCATACTTATTACTCTAGCTCCGTTATCTGTAGCATATTTAATCCCATTTACAATTGCATCATCACTAAGGCCACCACTTTGATAATATTGGCCATTTGAATTTATTTCAATTAACATTCCTGCCCTAACTGGCATTATGCTACATGAAGGACATATTCCTATTATCCCCAAATTATTGTTGCCAACTCCAGCAGCAATCCCTGAACAATGTGTTCCATGCCCAACAACATCCATTGGATCATTGTCTAATTTGAGATAATCTTCTCTTGGAGATATCCTGCAGATATTGGGATTTGCATTGCAATAATCAACTAGTTCTTGATAATCAACAAAATCATATCCAATTGTATCGTCTACATATCCATTATTATCATCATCGATTCCATTATTTGGAATTTCTTTGGGGTTGTGCCATATATTAGTTTTAAGATCTTCATGATTATAATCTACTCCCGTATCTATAATTGCAATGATTGTAGAAGAGCTTCCTTTTTCAGTATCCCATGCAATCTCAGCACTTGTTATTTGATGAGACCATTGCTGTGAATAAAGCTTGTCATTTGGAACAAAATTAGTATAATAAATATAATTAGGCTCAGCATATTCAACTTCAGAAACTGCACTGTATTCCTTTACAACTTTTTCAACATCTGTATTTTGATTAATTTTAATTTTGTATACTTTATTTAACTCTCTTGAAGGAACTTCTATGTTGAATGTTTGTTTTACATTATTTGCCAAACTTTCAAAAAAGCTTTCATGTTTAGCAGGGAAAACATTCTCAATATTCTTAACGCCATATTTGCTGTTTAAACTGTCTAAGGTACTGATATCTGTTTTGACAACATTGGCACTAATCTTATTTGAAATATCATTTTTTAGTTTTACTATTAACTCTCCTTTAACATATTTTGGAAGATTTGAAAAGGTAGGGGTTTGTTCAATAATTCCTTCTGAAAATTTATTTTCCTGTTTGCTTTTTGCAGCAGCATCTTCTAAAATATTTAGCAAAGCAATTGAATCTTCATTGTTTTTTACGAGTCTATTCACATTTGCAGTGTTTATTTCTCCAGTTGGTGGATCAGTTAAATTAATTATTTCTCCAGTTTCATAATTATCTTTTAATGTTGATAAAGTTAGTTGTGCTGAAGGCAAAGTTGGAATTGTTCCACTAACATTAAACTCCCAATAATTATTTAGATAGCCAGTTGTTGTTTGAATTGGCTCTCCACTATATGCATCTCTAAACTCTGCATGAACTCTGTATTTTCCAGGATTATTAATTGAAATATTATAATTGTTCCAAATAGTATCTAATGCTTGGACATTATTTGCAGGAATTGTTCTTGGTAAAGTATCTTCATAAACCATTTGGTATCCTTGCCAAGAATTGCCTAAGAATTGTTCAACATCCATAAACAAATATCCAGTTATATTTATTGTTCCATTGTTTATTATTTGTGATTTTGGACGAACTGGTGCAAAATTAGTAAAATTACCATTATTCAATTTAGTATAAAGTGAAAATCTATAAAAATCATTTCTTGAAGCAGAAGCAACCACCAAATCAATTTTACCATCATTATTAATATCGCTTGCTGCAACTCCCCATGATAATTGACCAAAGTCAAAAAGCAGGCCTTTATTTATTAATAAATCTTCATTATATCTGCCAGTATTGTCTTTCTTTAATATCCTAATTTTTCCACTGTTATCTCCAATCACAAGTTCAAGATTGCCATCATTGTCAAAGTCAGCTAGTACAACTCTTGGATTAATATCATTTTCTGGATGACCTGAGATTCCTGTGCCATATGTAGATATAACTCCACTATCATAAAACTTGTTGTTGCCATTATTTTTAAGTAATTTTGTTACCCCATAGGTTTTATAGATGCTATTAGGAGAAATAGAATATCCTATTATTACATCTTTAAATCCATTATTATCAACATCTCCGACAGTTAAACCAGAAATTTGATTACCATATAGGTTATATATTGTATAAAGGTTGTTTAGATTTCCGTTCCCATCATTAAAAAGAATGGAAACATTATAAACAAAAGGCAAAGGAGAATAAGAGAAAACAACATCCTGCCAACCATCATTGTTAAAATCTGCTGAGTCCATTGCCCATAATTGTTCTCTAAACTTATTTAGCATAGTTGGTTTATATTCATTTTCTTGTAATTCAACTATTGCAATGCCATTTTGCAAACTTACCAAATGAAAAATAATATTCTCAATGTATCCATATTCACTATCATATTCACTTTCACTAATTCTAAGATTAAAAAAAGTAATAAATAAGGGATTGTCAACATTTTTAGCAGATACTATTAATTGACCATATGGATTTATAGATGTCGTAAAATTATAATTTCCAAAAGTAAAGTTTTCTGAACTAACTATTGTTTTTGTCAAATTTTTAGGATTATAATTTTTTTCCAGAAGCCTAAGATATCCTTGTACCCCTCCAACAAGAATTTCTTTATTTCCATCATGGTTAAAATCTTCAACAGCTATTGATTCAACTGTATCTGGATAACAACCTTCACTATACATATCATAAATACAAGGGGGAGCATATAAAATATTATAATCTGAAATATTATTTTCAAAATTGTTAAAACTAAAAAGTGCACTACTGCCCCCTAACATCTCAACATATCCATCGTTATTAATATCGTTAAGTTTTAATGTATAGAAACGTGGTATTAATGATGAAGAAATTTCTCCAGGGTCTTGAGTGAATCCAACTATTGATCTGTTTGTAGTTTTATAATATAATAAAGGTATTTTTGCATTGGTATCACCTTGGATTGTAAGATAATTTGTAAGAGGTGTTAAGTAAGAGGGTTCATCGTGCAAATATTTCAAGTGTACTGTAACTTGTTTTTCTTCGTTAGGATTAAGATTGACAACATTTGGACTGACAATCAATTGAACATTGGAATCAACTGATGAAAAATTTAAATTTATTATAGTTTGGTCAGGGAATAAATTTTTTATAGTAAATGTTATTGTTTTTTCGTCGTTAAATTTAATATGCCCAAAATTCAAAGTGGGTTCACTTAAATAAATTCTTGGATGTAATGCTGATGTAACATTTATTCTTCCGGTACCAAAGATATTTGGATTTTCTCCAAGAGATGTTGAAGATACCATCAAAGCAGATTTTATTTCTTTGTTTCCCCAATCAGGATGTGCTTGTTTTAGCAGTGCTGATGCTCCTGAAACATGAGGAGTTGCCATGCTTGTTCCTGAAAGAGGAGTATGTCCTTGGCCGCATGCTCTTTCATATTTTGGAAAAACACCATTGTAAGTCAAAGCAGCACAAATATCATATCCTGGGGCAACTATTTCTGGTTTGATTCCAATTGCATAAAATTCATCGAATGATGGACCTTGTGAACTAAAATAAGGCACTTTATCTGCATCTGTAATATTAGTCACCAATGAAATATTCAAATAAAGACTTATTGGTTGATTTATTTGAGTATATTCAAAAAGAGTAGTAATATCATTAGTAGCAATGACTGCTGATGGAATTTCAATATCATATGCTAATGGAAAATAATAATCAGTAATTTTATTTGGATAAGGATTGAAATAAAATATTACAGCATATGCATTTGATGCTATTGCTCTTTCCAATAATATTTCTGGATATTCTACACCATCTAAATATATCAAAGCTATTTTATTTGTGAAATTTTTAGAAGTAAAATTAGATATGGTTCCTGTTCCGGCATATATCCAATCATGCAATTGATAATTTGCATTGGTAGGCATTGAACCAAGAACAGGTATACTTTCAAAATAATCAGTGTCACCCATACTGCCGCCAACTGTGGCGTTGAGTTTTATTTCAGAATAATAATTATAAGAATGTTTATTATATGTTGCACCTACTGTAATTGCTTTTCGAGAATTACCGGGGCTACCAATAGATGGTGTATTGAACTGACCTGAATTTCCTGCTGCAATAACTGCAATAACACCATTGTCAACTGCATTGTCTACCGCCTGACTTAAGGGATCATCAGGAGTTCCAGAGCCTCCAAGACTCATGGAAATAATATCTAAATGATCTGTAAAATCATTATCATTATTCGGATCAACAGAACGTTCTATTGCTGCAATAATGTTATTGGTGGAACCTGAGCCGCCACTATTAAGAACTTTGTAAGCATAAATAGTTGCACCAGGTGCAACTCCTTTTAATGTTCCATTGCCTGCTGCTGTTGCAGCTACATGTGTTCCATGTCCATTATCATCCATTGGGTTATTATCATTGCTAACAAAATCATATCCTCCTGCAACTTTGCAGCCCGATCCAAAACAGCCACCTAAATCAGGATGAGTATAATCAACACCAGTATCAATTACTGCAATTGTTACACCTTTGCCAGTTAAGCATTCTTCAGTTCCACCATATTTGATGCAAGGTGTTCCATAAGAATTTATTTGCCAAACTTTATCTGCACCAATTAATGGAACAGAGTCCATTAATGTTGCATAGACTTTGTAATTAGGATAAACTTCTTCAACATAAAAACTTGATTTTAACTGTTGGGCTTCTGCATCAGTTATATCTAGTGCAATTCCATTGAATGTTTTTGTAAATTCCCCTGTTATCTTACTAGTTAATGATTTGCTTAATTTTTGAGAAATATCTATTTTTGCTAAAGAGTGTTCTGATTGTATTTCTGCTTGGTAAGCTATTAATTTAGTATTAACTTGTAATTTATCTGATGCAGTTAATAATAAAGAATTTTGTTGATTTGGTTTACTTGCAGCTATTTGATTGTTATTTGTTAAAGATAATGTTTGAGTGATTTGTTTTTGCTTTATTATTTCATTTTCTAAATTTACTTTTTGTTTTGTTATTGGCTCTTTTTTGAATTTTACAATATAACCATTGTATTCTAAAGTTTTATTTGTATAATTAGTTGGATAATTTTTTCTGGTTTGATAAAACATAGATGTATCATCAAAATTAGTAAATTGTTCAGTTGGTAAATTAATGGCATTGCCAGTTATTGAATTTGAAAATTGTATTGGAGAAAGCGTTGCTTTTGAATTAATTATTGCAGGCGGATCAGTTAAATTAATTATTTCCCCAATTTCATAATTATCTTTTAATGTTGAAAGTGTTAATTCTGCTGAAACATTAGTTGTGTTTTTAACAACCATTATTGTAACATAATGAAGATTATTGTAAGGGTTAGTGTCATTTGATATGTTCGCTTGCATGAATAAGAAATATTTTCCACTTTTTTGCCAGGTAAAATTATAGGAATAACTAGAAGTTTCTCCAGGGTAAAGACCTGGCAATGTAAATTCTGAGAGCAAAGTAGAGTTAAAATTTGGATCAAACTGCGATTTGTCAGATATATTTATTCTGAAATTTACATCACCTGAATATCTATTGCCAATATTTTCAAGAGTAAAAGGTATTGGAATTGTTTCATTTATTGTTGTAGTGTAATAATACCAATCACTAAATGTTCTTATATTTGGACCATCTGGATTTATTGTATAAGAAACAACAGCAAAATTATCTTCTAAAGAAGTATCGTTTGCATGATAAAAACTTATGAATGAATAATAGTTTCCAAGAGTATCATTTTTAAGAGTAATATTAATTTTAACCCAATTAGATTTTATTGGTATTGGTGGCACTGTAAATGAATTCACATAGCGAAGATTTCCAATAAGAGAATATGCATAAAAAGTATTTGGAGTAGATATCAAACCAAAGAATTTGCCAGTTGATAATTCAATAGTTTCTCCTGCAAAAAGTTCAAATATTTCTGTTCCATTATTATAATTAAGTTTGAACTTTGCTTTTCCTAATGTACTATATTCTTGTGTTTTTACTACTTCAAGAAGTGTAATATTATAAATCACACCTTCGATTTCTGTTGAATAATTTTGATTTATCCAAGTTGTAAATGATTGAAGAGCTTTTATATTTGTATGGTAAGCTGTAAACTGTGAAGAAGGCCTACTACCAAGATTTTCTGTATGAAGTGTTACAAAACCTTCTTCTGAAGGCGTAGGATATTTTCTTTCTGCAGACATGACATATAAATTAAATCCTGCTAAAACTGAATTTACATAACTATATACATAATTATTCCCATTATCTGTATCATTTTCTGTTTGAACCTTTATTTTAAAATAGAACTCTTCAGGATTTTCTGATGTATAATTAAATGAAAAATTTAATGTTTCAAGAGGGTGAATAATTGGCAAAGGTATTTTAATTATTTGAGTGTTGTTTCCAAAATTATAATTATTACTAGTTTTATTTATTGTTATAGTGCTATTCTTTGCATCAATAGTTCCTAAATTAGATATTGTAAAATTGAATTTTGTTGTTGTATTGGTTTCAATAAGATAATCGTATGGAGGAATATTTACTGCAAGGTCAATATATTGTTTTTGCACATAATATGTTGGATTTTGGAAATTGTTCCATGGTGCAATATCATTTTGATGTGAAGCATCAAACATAACCAAGTAGAAGCCTGGTGCTACTGCAGGCAGTGTTCCATTAATTTTTTTTGTTTCACCATATTGTATTACAGGCACTGTAAAATTCAAATTGTAAACTAGTTTTCCAACACTAAGAATTGTCAAATTGTAACCAACTGGCCAACTTTGAATATAAAATGCTAAACCATCGAATAAGGGGAAAGTTAATTGTTTTTGATAAAGTAAGTAACTTACACTTGTTGTTCCTTTTGAAATTGTTAGGTTTACAGGTAGAGTATAATCATCACTACGCTTAATTGTTATATTGTATGGGATTCCTTTATAATAAATAACACCAAATTCACCGCTTATCCATTCATCAGATGTATTTGTTAAACCATAAACAAATCCAAGATAAGGGGAATTATTTTCTTGTATATTGTTTTTGAGCCAAAAAGTAAAATTTCTGCTAGGATTAAGAAAATCAACATAATGGATGGATGCCCCATATAATTCAACATCAAAACTTGGAGAAGAAGGTATCGTATTGGATTTTACAATTTGAAAATTACCATCATTATAAGGGAAATCAAATCTTACTCCGTCGTCAAAAGTTAAATCCCATTTACTTGAATTTAATTGATTAACATAATAATAATTAGAATCATTTGAATATACAACAGGGAATATTGTTCTATTATAACCATTGAAAATGCTTATCCATTGTGTTAAATGGCTTGTTATGGGAGTTGCACCATATTGTAAATATCCTAAATCAATGGTATCATTAAGATTTTGAAGATTTCCAGAATAATCTAAAGAATATTGCCTTACTATTGCATTTAATAAATAGTTGTTTTGAATAGGAGTGTTTAGGTATATTCGAACAATAGTTTGAAATGAATCGTTAAGTGAATCATTAAGAAGTGGATTTTTTGCTGTTGTAGGTCTAAGAAGTTTAATTCGAGAATAATTTAAAACTTCAATGTTATTTGTTCCATCAGTTAAAAGTAATTTATCATTAATAGCAAAATTTTTTTCTATTATAACATCTACGTAAAGATCACCATTTTTTGCTGCTTGCAACAATTTACCAAAAACACCATCTCCTACTGATAACCAAGTTCTTCCAGAAGTATCATACCAATTCATTTGCAATTTGTAATTTCCAGGTTCAGTTATTAAAATATTATTAGAAGAAGATTTTTTAACATCTAAATTTTCAGGAGAAATTATTTTTTCTTCAGAATTTTTTATTTGAGCAACAAAATAATATTTAGTGTTATCAAATAAATTCCAACCACTATTTTTCCAAATTACTTTCCAACTTGCATTAAATAAACCTAATGAATTAGATGATTGGTAAGGAATTGAATCTATGTATTCATCTAACCAAAAATCTCTTCTCCAAATTGTAATATTAAGTTGTTTATTTTGACAATTTGGACCATAAACAAATAAAGAAATATTATCCCCTTCGTATGCTGCTAAAGTTGACCATAATGCTGTTTTAAGAGTACAAAGGGAAGTATTAGTTTCATTTGTTTGATTAGTTCCATTTATTTTTTCTTGAATGTTTAAACTAATAGAAGTATTTACAACATAGGTTCCATCTGAAACAATTAAAGTTGCAAATTTAATACCAGTTGTTAAAAATGTATGCGTTGTAGTTACATTAAACGATTTAGTATTTTCTATTAACCAAGTATAAGTTAAAGGCATTCCTTCAGGATCATAGCTTTTTATACCACTAAAGTAAATAGGTTCATTAACATAAGTTAAATCTCCAAGCATTGGTCTTGAAATTACTGCAACTGGTAGCAAATTGCTTTGCTGCGAACATGCACCATATTTACATGGGCCTGAACAAACAGTTGTCATATTTTTTACTTGTGAATTTTGACAATAAAATTCAGTTAATGTTTTTCCATTTTCTGCCAATCCACAAGTATCAGAATAATTTAAGCAGTAATCAATTGTTGAATTTGAATATTTACACAAAGCAACTTTTCCAAATGTTTCAAAATATATTCCACCGTCAGTGTCATTGCATGTAAATGTTGAAGGATTGATAATTTCTGGATTTAGATTGATAAATAAATCAGTAAGTTGACCAGAATTTATTTTGATATTCGAAGAATAAGGGATATAATCTTCTTTGATTAAATTTAGTCTATAAGTTCCTGATTTAAGTTCAAAATTTCTTGGAGTTTTATTTTGATAAATATTGTTTAGATAAATATCTGCACTACTAGGATTTGATTCAATAATTAAATAACCAAGTTGAATAGTTTGATTGGTTTGATTTGTTAAATTTATTGTTTGATTTATGGGTAGGGGTATTTTACCGCAATCTTTGAGATAAGAAAGTGTTTCTTGACAAGAAGTTCTATTAAATAAATTACCATCTACACAATATTTTGAAGACATTGTTTGTGGGAAAGTATGAACAATATTATTTTCACAATAAGTTGCATTGCAAGAAATTAATCCCTGGTTTAGCAAATCTCCAGTTAAAGGATAATTGCACTGTGCCTTAGGACCACCGCAATAACCAGTACATTCATTATTGTCAGGTACGCAAGTATTATTTACACTTTTTTGATCACATGAGCAACCGTTAAAATCAACTGGTGCGAAAAAAGAAGTATCTGGACATAAATCATCTTCATCTAAAACACCATCAGAGTCAGAATCTAAAATACGTGCAGATGAATTTTTAGTATTTGATAAAAGGATAATTGATGAAAATAGTATTAGAATTACAATTATTAAGATTTGTTTAAGTTTCATTTTCTTTTTTTCGAGTTTGTTAATTAATTGCATGTGCAAATACCAGTTACTAAATGATCAGATGATGATAAACTTGTTTCATTTAATGCAAAAGAAAATTTGTAGGTTTTTTTATAATAATTTATATTTGAAAAATAATCATTTATTTGTATTATAGTATAAGTGTTTGAGGCAGAGGTAATGGAAGACACTGAATTTTCTGCTTTTATTATAAAATCATGTTTTGCATAATTGGGAAAGGCTTTATCGCAAATGATATTGCAATTATCAGTATTTGAAATGTCAAAAGAAGAAGAAGAAGAAGAAATTTGATCTAACAGATTATTCCTTATCTGTAAAGTTTGATTAATTCTTAATGGGATATCAACTTCAAAGTTTTTTATTTCGATAAAATTATCCCCCTTTGTTAGATTCATTGGATATTGCAATGCGATATTTACATTATTATAATTGAATGTGACATTTATTTTAGCTTCAGCTGCAGAATTTTTAGGAGAAAAAACCAAATAGCCAGTTCTATTTTTTATTGATTCTTCATTAAAGCAATTTAAAAAATCATTCAAGATATATTCTCCCAATTCTTTTTCCATATCTGTTTGGTTCCTTATAATTTTATTACCTACCTGCGTAATAGCATTAATATCATAGGATATTGAAACATTTTTTATTGCATTATCAAATAAAGTCACTGTGTCAAATTTTTTTGAAATTGTGGTATCATATTCAAATTTTACTGTGCCACCATTTTCACCAAATATCCATAAATAACCAAGTTCTGCATCTGTATTTTTATCTGCAGCTTTTTTTAAGCATGTTTGTACAAATAATTTAACATTGGATAAATCATCTTTGCTTGCAATAATCTTATTATTTTGCGCATCTAAATTATTTGCAGGAGTAGTATTTCTCATCATGTAAAAAATCCCAAAAGAAAATAGTATTACAAAACCTAAAATCATAAAAAGTGTGATTTGTGCTTTTTTTCCAATTAACTTTAAACTATTTTGGATATAAGAAATTAAATTATTTTTAGAAAGCTTGCGCTTAGAAAAGATTACACTAACCCCTACTTTTTTTCTGTAAAAAGTTGTATTCAAAGTAAACCCACGCTATATAGGTATTTTATTTGAAATGTGCCATATTTCTAACGACAAAAATCATAAAAGCATTATTTTAAACAATAAATGCCAAAATACCATTTTATACCCAACTAAAGTCGAGTATTGCCTAATGAGTTTATATATTTTTCTATAGTTTTTCGAGAAAGATAGAGGGGAGGGAAAATTGAAGAAAAACTAATAAATGATAAAAATATAAATGATAAAACTTAGATTTGATTGATTGGATTAATTAGATTAATTTATTGTGATCCTTACCTTTTCTATCTTCGAGCTGTCTTGCTTTACTTAATATATAAAAATAGCCAATAAACATGAGCAAATTGCCAAGCATAAGCATATATACAACTAAAAGAGAAGATTGTTCATTTTTTCTTGCAAATAATGCTGCAAGTCCAATGATGTTATATAGAATTGCAAGAGCTGCATAGTCGATAGGCATTGCTATTTTTGCATCATTGGTTACATATTTACTAATAAATGGCACTTTTTCACCTTTTTTATTGATTTATGATATCAGTTAGTTAAAATACTTTTCGCTTCTGGATTGAATTGAACACTTTTAATTACTTTTTATAACGCCTTTCATGCGAGATTAATCTTTCTAAAGTATCGATTTTTTTCATGAGCTCTAATTTTTCTCTGTCAAGATTTTGAAGCTGACGAGCATGCTTAACAAGTTCAAAGTCTGCTTCTCTTATATTTTTTGAAATTTTATTAAATTTATCCATTTCAATTTGTAATGTATTAAGAGAAGATGAAATTTTTGTTAATTCGAGTTTTAGTTCATTATATTGTTTAACATCGACTTTTAACCTTTCTAAATTTGGAGCAAAAATATCATTCATTTCTTGGGTTAGCTTTTCAGATAATTTATTTGATAGCTGACTTTTTACAACTTTGAAATCTTGCAGTTCATCTTTAAGTTCTTCATTCATGTTATCAAATTTATCCATGCTCTTGCCTAAAGAATTTTTAAGAGTATCAACATTCTCACCAATATTTGAAAGATTCTCTTCAGATTTGGATATTTTAATTTTTATATCAGATACTTCTTTTTTTATTGTTGATATTTGTTTTGATTGCTCTTTTAAAGTGGATAGAATTTCAGATAGTTTATCATCGATAGATGCCATTCCCATTATTTTTTTGAACATGTATTTTTTAATTGAGTGCCTGTTTTTATAGCTTTGTTTTAATTGGTAGGTAATGATAATAAAAAAATTGGGAATAATAGTGGGAATAATATTGGAAAAAAGAAATTGAGAAAATAAAGATAATTAAAAAATTGTTTAACAAAAAATAGGTTAACAGTTAACTACCCCTATTGCAGCTCCAGTTTTGTCAATCAATTTATATTCCATTTCTGGACTACCAATTCCAATACCTTTTCTTTGAGTTATTTGGGAAATATCAATTACATTACCATCTTTATCTTCAAAATGAATGCAAAAATCATTTTTTAAGCCCAATTGTTCTTTTATTTGTAAATAATTTTCTGAAGCGAAATCTTCGAGTTTAGCTTTATCAATATTACCATCGACTACAAAAGTCACATCTGTTTTTTTAGCAATTAATTGCCCTTCATTCTCTAGGGTAGTTTCTATAGTTTTTATTTTTAATTTGGAATTATCTGTAAAATTACTAGATAAGTTTTTATTGAAAAAATTGCTGTAAAAATTAAAATTCTTAGATGAATCGAATAGATAAATTCCAATAATTAAAAGATAAAGTAATATTAAACCAATTATTATTGGATTGTAAAGTGGATTAATTTTTTGATTAATTTTTTTATTAGAATTTACAATTTTTATTTTTTTAGCATTCTTCTGTGTCTTTTGGAGATTATTAACTATCATTTTGCCTCTTTGTTAAATTTATTATTTATTGAAAAAATTGAATTTTATGAATTTAATTTATTGGTGGTAAATCTGGAGGAGAAGTTGGAGGTTGAACAGGTATTGTCCTACATGGCATTACTTGAACTGGGTCCCCATTGTCATCAATTAAAGTGTAATTAATGTCTGAACTTCCAAGGCCTATTCCTTCGTTATTTGTAAGACTTGAAATATTTAGTAAATTTCCTTGAGGGTCAACAAAATAAATACAAAAATCTTTTTTCATACCAAGTAAAGATTTGCTTTGTGGATAATCTTGTGCGCATTGCTGCAATTTATTTTTGTCAACTTTATTGCCAACAATAAATGCACATGGATTGTTTGGATCAGATTGAGAGGTTGCAACTGTAATTGCAAGATTGTTAGCTTCACTTAAAATTTCACCTGCATTATCAGTTTTTGATTTTTTATCCACTATATAAAAAAATAGCATTACCCCTACAATGAATATACCTGCACCTATTAAAACATCAGTTGCCCAACCTTGAGCTCTTTTTTTCGACATTTTTGATTTTGAAAACTTAACCATTTGCATACCTTATTTATTGTAACTTATGTAATTTAAGGATAACCTCTTAATATTTTTATTGTTTATTTAAGTGATTTTGATTATTAGATTAAATATTTGGTAAGTTATGGCTTGTTATAAGGTATTTATTTATGGACAAGTTACTTTGTTTACGCAAACTATATTTTGTTTTTTTTGAACTATATTATCCCCTTTTTGTAAAGTACCATTAACTATTCCTGATACGGTTCCTATTGCTATAAGATCATAAGTGGTATTTATTGATTGTAAGATTACTTCACTATGTGCTGATTGCAAAGAATCAGACAATAAAGTTATATTAAAATAAATTTGCCCTAGTGATAAAGGTATTTCAAATGTTCTTTGATAACCATCTTCAGCTGCAACAGCCAAATCAAGCTCACCAACAATTATTTTTGCAGTATCATCTAACAAAGCTAAATCTTGCTGTTTTTTAGAATCAATGGATTTGTTGCTTATTACAATAAAAAATACCGAGAAGATTAAAAGCATAACTCCTGTTATCATCACAGCTTCAAATGCTGATTGTCCTCTTTTTTTATTAAATGATAATATTTGCATTAAGATTACCTTAAAATTGGAAAAATGATTAATTAAAATGATTAGTTAATTAGGTTAATTAGTTTATTGAAATATTAACATAGCTTCCTTTTGATTCAATTAAAATATTTTTAATTCCTGCTGAGTATGAGCTGTTGTCAAAATTACCATCTATTGGCACTTTTGAACTAATTACAATTGTATTATTGTTTACAAGTGTAAATACTAGCTCGTAGATATTATCTTCTGAGCTAGTTAGAATATCCAGGGTTTCTACGCCTTCGGGCATTGTCTCTTCTAATGTTACTCTAGAAGGTTCACCTAAGTAATATATCGATTCTGATTGGTAAACAATATTTCGACCAATGCTAGTTACTCTATTAAACATAATATCATTAGTTGAGGATTTAGAATATGAATAAAAAATATAGACAACAGGAACAATAGTTAAAAGTGCAACTGCAACCATCATTATGTATTCCATTGATACTTGACCTTGAATATTTTTTGGAGAAAAATTTGTAATGGTTTTGTATCTAATTTTTTTTGATGCCATATAAACCTCTTTTAAAATAATTTATTGTATTATGGGTTATTATTAGATAAGAAGGATTAGAATTGATACTATAAATAATTATCTGTGTTATTAATTTTAAAAGAATTAAATATTTACTGATTCTATTTTAGCTAATAATTCTCCTTCCATTGTGTGTATAAATTCAGGGGAACTATCGTCATAAAAATACAAAAGACTGATTCCAACTTTTACTTTGCCTTCTTGTTGAGACATTCTTTGACAATATATTTTAATTACACCATCTTGTGTATTTTCAATGCGCCAGCCTGGATTGTCATTAAATGAAGTTCTAAAGTTTTCGTGAGGATTGCATGCAATCACGCTACCATCATATTGTGTATCGTAAGGTAGTTGACTATAACCATAAAATTGATCCATAATATCATAAGTAAAATTACCACAACCTGAACAATCAAGTGGAGATGTTTGACAAGTTGCATTTTTATCAGTCTTGCTAGTATATGGTCCAATTCCAACATCACAAAGAATTGTTTGGGCTTGATCTGCAATTTTTATTCTAGTTATGATAATACCTTTACCCATCCCATTATCAAGTTTTAAACTGATTGTACCTTGGTCTGAATCTATTCTGTGATCTTTACAGTAAAGGCCCATTTGAAGTGTACATTTTTCTGGAAGTAGGAATGATGGATTTAAAATTCCAAAATAAGCAAGAGTTCCAATAACAACTAAAACAACAAGAACCGCCCAGCCATAAGTCATTAAAAATTCTAAAGCTGCTTGTCCTCTTTTTTTATTCATTTTAATCATCGTTGGTTAAAATTTAATATATTACAATTAGTATAAAAACATTGCGATAATATTTGAAGTTGATAATAAATAAACAATATAAAAAATAAGTAAAAATAAAAAATTAAAATAAAATAATTAAGGGTTTACTTACCCTCGACTTTTGCGAGTAGTTCTCCTTCCATTGTGTGCAAATATGCTACAGATGAATCAGCATAATACCATTGTATATTCAAATTGGTTTTTGCTTTTCCAGTCCATGAAAGTGGAGCTACTGTGCAGTTTGTTACAACTGTTGCTTGTGTTCCTTGTGCAACTCTATACCCTACATTTGAATTAAATGCTGTATTGAATTTGTTTGTTTGATCTGGGTTACAACTGTATTTTCCTTCTCCACCAACTGCTGTACAACCACTGCAATCATCTGATACACCACATAGAGCATAACCTGTAATTGAAGTGTATGGCACCATTGCAGTATCACCAGAAGTAACATTTCCATATACTCCCGCATAACATCCGCCAGGAATTACATCGCCAGTTACATTGACATGATAAAGGATGATATCTTTGCCCATACCATTTTCAAAATTGAATGTGATTTGACCTTTAGTACCATCTATTCTGTGGTCTTTACAATAAAGACCCATTTGAAGTGTACATTTTTCTGGTAGCAAGATACTTGGATTTAATATTCCAAAATATGCGAGTGCACCAATAACAATTAAAACAACGAGAATAGCCCAGCCATAAGTCATTAAGAACTCCAAAGCTGCTTGACCTTTTTTCTTACCCATTTTATCATCCTCCATAGATTAAAATAAAATAATTAAGGGTTTACTTACCCTCAACTTTTGCGAGTAGTTCTCCTTCCATTGTGTGCAAATATGCTACAGATGAATCAGCATAATACCATTGTATATTCAAATTGGTTTTTGCTTTTCCAGTCCATGAAAGTGGAGCTACTGTGCAGTTTGTTACAACTGTTGCTTGTGTTCCTTGTGCAACTCTATACCCTACATTTGAATTAAATGCTGTATTGAATTTGTTTGTTTGATCTGGGTTACAACTGTATTTTCCTTCTCCACCAACTGCTGTACAACCACTGCAATCATCTGATACACCACATAGAGCATAACCTGTAATTGAAGTGTATGGCACCATTGCAGTATCACCAGAAGTAACATTTCCATATACTCCCGCATAACATCCGCCAGGAATTACATCGCCAGTTACATTGACATGATAAAGGATGATATCTTTGCCCATACCATTTTCAAAATTGAATGTGATTTGACCTTTAGTACCATCTATTCTGTGGTCTTTACAATAAAGACCCATTTGAAGTGTACATTTTTCTGGTAGCAAGATACTTGGATTTAATATTCCAAAATATGCGAGTGCACCAATAACAATTAAAACAACGAGAATAGCCCAGCCATAAGTCATTAAGAACTCCAAAGCTGCTTGACCTTTTTTCTTACCCATTTTATCTCCCTCTCTTAAGTTTTTATTAACATATATAATAAGTAATGTATCCTTATTCCTAGCCCCTATTTAAATTTTTCTATGTAACCTCTCTAATTACTCTCGAAGAAGAAATGATTGGATTGTGAGAGTTTTTCATCTAAAGATTGTAGTAAATTGTTTGATTTCTCTCTGGACCAGTTGAAATAATACTAATTTTAGTCTTTGTTTGACTTGTTATAAAGTCAAGATAAGATTTAACTTCATCTGGTAAAGAAATGTAATCTTTGCAATTAGAGATATCTTTTTTCCACCCTTTGAATTCAACATAGTTTAGAGTTAGAGAATTGAGTTCATTTATTGATGCTGGAAAAGAAGTTATTTGTGTAGTTTGAGTTTTGTTGTTGGGATTATGATTTAAATTATAAGATGTACAAATTTTTATTGTATCAAAATCATTTAATACATCAAGTTTTGTTAATGCAATTTTTGTTATACCATTAACTTTTATAGCATGATTTAATGCAACTAAATCTAACCAGCCACACCTTCTTGGTCTTCCAGTAGTTGATCCATATTCATGTCCTGTAACTAAAAGTTTTTTTCCTTCTTCATTATTTAATTCAGTTGGAAATGGACCTTGGCCTACTCTTGTTGTATATGCTTTACAAATCCCAATAACTTCTTTAATTGCAAGTGGACTAATTCCAAGACCTGAACAAATTCCACCTAAAGAAGAATTTGAAGATGTGACATAAGGATAAGTTCCATGGTCTAAATCTAGCATTGCGCCTTGCGCTCCTTCAAGAAGCATTGATTTATTTTCTTCAAGACTATTATTTAGATAAGTTGATGTGTCGCAAACATAAGGTTTTATTTGTTTAGCTATTTTTGAATATTCTTCAAATATTGTTTTTGCATCTAATATTTCAGAGTGAAAATAATTTTCAAGAAGAAAATTCTTCTCTTCAACATGAGGAATTAATGCTTTTAAAAATATTTCATCATCAATAAAATCTTCCATTCTTATTCCAACTCTTGATGCTTTATCAGAATAGCATGGACCAATGCCTCTACCTGTTGTTCCAATCTGTGAATTTGATTTTTGAGATTTTGTTTCTTTTGCTTTATCTAATGCAATATGTGTTGGTAGTATTATATGTGCTCTATTACTGATCATTAAATTATCTGGTGTGATTGTTACACCTTTATTTTTTAGTGCATTAATTTCTTGCAGTAGAACTTTTGGATCGATTACTGTGCCATTTCCAATTACACAAATTGTTTTTTTGTGAAGAATGCCTGATGGAATTAAATGAAGAATTGTTTTTTCATTGCCTACAACAACAGTATGACCAGCATTGTTACCGCCTGTTGCTCTTGCAACAATATCTGTTTTTTCTGAAAGCAAATCAACTATTTTGCCTTTGCCTTCATCACCCCATTGTGCTCCAACAATTGCTGTGATATTAGCCATATGTTTAAAGAAAATTAACTATTATTTAAAGATGATTAAATCGCTTTAATTTTTTATTAACAACCAATAATTTAAATAAAGGTAGATTACAACTTAGTATATGATAGATAAAGTAATTTTTAGAAAGCCGAATCTAGGGCAATTGCATGACATGGGATTTTTAGCAGTTGATATGCATGTACATACAAATTATTCTGATAGTACAACTAAAATTTCTAATTTAATTAAAGCTGCAAAAAAGAAACAAGTTGGTGTTTCAATAACTGACCACAATACAATAACTGGAGTACTTAAGGCTATGGAAGAGAGCGATATTTTTATTGTACCTGGAATTGAAATTAACTGCAAGGAAGGACGAGATATACAAGCATATTTTTACAATAAAAATGAACTTATTGAATTTTATGATAAATGCATAAGAGACTTCAAATTTGAAAATCCTTATGGTAGAATAAAGAAAAGCGTTCTTGAAGTTTTAAGTGATTTGGAGAATTATAATTGCATATCTTCTGCTTCCCAACCTTATGGAGTTTTGTGGAAAGGATGGGTAAAATTTATTGAAAGAAGCAGCGATGGTAAAGAAATATTAGATAAAGTTAATGCTATTGAAATTATGAATGGGGAAGATACCCATGTTCGAAATTTAAAAGCACTTCATTTTGCAACTGAACATGAAAAAATGATAACAGCTGGTTCAGATGCGCATACACTTGGTGAACTTGGAAAAATTGTTTCTTATTCTAATTCAAGTAGTGTAGATGAATTTTTAGATGCTATAAGGAAAAAAAATAATTATGTTATGGGCAAAGAAGGCACAAGACTTAGAGGATTATTTAATCAATCAAGAGTGTTTCATAAAAGAATTAAATATATGCCATCAATTGTTAGAAGAAATTATCAGTTTTCCGTTAAAAACAGAATTGATGAGATGAAACCTAAAATTAAAGAGAATTTTGAAAAAATAAAAAAAGAAGCTATAAAACAAACAAAAAAAGGAAGAGAATTTCTAAGAGTAAAAAGATAAATAGAAGATTTTTTAATATGATTATTGTTTCACTATA
>CAZSAD010000004.1:0-69668 GCA_964604995.1 uncultured Methanosarcinales archaeon | reverse complement strand
CAGAATCTAAATAGAATCTAAAAAAAGGATTGGTTTTTTAAACGCAATATTTATAATCACTAGTCATTAATCTCCTAACTATACCTATTAATTATGTCAATTAGTTATAATCTGCTAGTCATAATCTGTTAGTTATGTCAATTAGTTATATATTAATACTAAAAGCCATTTAAGGGATATCTAAAGTATAAAATGGGTATTTGGGGTAGAAAATGAGTGATATAATAATAAAATTAGAAGATGTATGGAAAACCTATAAAATGGGTGAAGTAGAAGTTAATGCTCTAAGGGGTCTTAATTTAACAATTAGAAAAGGTGAATTTGTCTCAGTTATGGGCCCTAGTGGTTCTGGTAAGAGTACATCTGTAAATATGATTGGTTGCCTTGATATTCCAAGCAAAGGCAAAATCTTTCTTGAACATCATGATATATCTAGTTTACATGAATCAGACTTAGCACAAATTAGAGGCAAAAAAATTGGTTTTATTTTTCAACAGTTCAATTTGATTAATACTCTAACAGCACTAGAAAATGTAATGCTTCCAATGACCTTTCAAGGTGTAGATAGGGAAGATAGGATAAAAAAAGCAATAGAATTATTGGAATTGGTTGATCTTAAAGATAGGATGGATCATAGGCCGACAGAACTTTCAGGTGGACAACAGCAAAGAGTTGCTATTGCAAGAGCACTTTCAAATGATCCTGAAGTAATACTTGCTGATGAACCAACAGGCAATTTGGATAGTTCAACTGGTAAAATGGTTATGGCATTTTTAACTGATTTGAACAAGAAAGAAAAAAGAACAATAATTATGGTTACACATGACGATAACTTAGCAAAATACGCTAAGAGGATTGAATACCTAAAAGATGGCAAGATAATAAAAAGTATTCATAAATAATACATTTGTAAATTATATTCATAAACTATACTTATGGATTAAATAGATTAATTGGAGGAGAATAAAATGGATAAACAAAACAAATTCAAATTTAGTGGTTACATATTTTCAAGTTTCGTGTTATTAATGTTAACTTTTTCTATTTTGTCAGTATGTCTGACAAAAAATGTTAAAGCTGGAACTGGAGATGTGCCTGTTTTAGCAATCTCTTTGTTAAATCAAGATCCAAATCCAGTTGAACCTGGTAATTTTTTTAAATTAAGATTCAAAATTGAAAATTCAGGATATGCTGAAGCTAAAAATGTTCAATTTGAAATACTTCCAGAATTTCCAATTTCAATTTACCAGGATTCCACCACTAAAAATATTACGAGTATAAGCCCTGCACAATTAGCAAATGAAGCTGTAAATATTGATTTTAATTTAAAAGTTGATTCAAATGCATTACCTGGTGAACATCAGCTTAACATAAAATATAAAGTCGAAGGTGGATATTGGACAAAAATTGATCCAATAACAATTAGTGTAAAACAACATGATGTTATTGTATCTTTAAATTCTGTTAACTTTACTCCACAAATTGCAAAACCTGGAGATGAGCTTTCATTAAAACTAAATTTGCAAAATCTAGCAGATACTCAAGTTAGATATTTAACTATTAAGCTTGGACTTGTATCAGTTATTACAACATCAACTTCTGTAACAAAAACAGAACTTCCATTTTCACCAGTTTCTTCAACTGATACAGTAATATTTCCAACACTTGGTCCAAAACAAGAAGTGAGTGCTGAATTTAATTTAATTGTTGATCCAGATGCTAAATCTAAAGTATACAAAATCCCAGTTACTTATACATACACTGATTTATCTAATATAGATTATTCAAAAGAGAATTATATCAGTGTAGTTGTTGGCGACACACCTGATATGCTTGTAAATTTAGAAAGTTCTAAAGTTTATAAATCAGGAATGCAAGGCGAAGTTACTGTAAAATTCATAAACAAAGGATTGAATGATGTTAAATTTTTGTATGCAAAACTGAATCCTACAGATGATTATGATCTTTTAACACCTACTAAAGTGTATGTTGGTAAAGTTGATTCAGATGATTATAGTACGGTACAATATCGAATCTATGTTAAAGATACTGCCAAGGATAAGATAACTTTGCCATTAACTATTGAATACAAAGATATCAATAATAATGATTACACCAAAGATTTAGTTCTTGATGTAAAACTTTATAGTACCAAAGAAGCTTTAAAACTAGGTTTAGAAAACAGAAATCAAACTTGGATTTACATCTTAATTGTGATTATTATTATTGCAGCTTTTATATTTTTTAGAAGCAGAAAGAAAAAAAATAAGTAAACTCAAAAATAAACTCAAAAATGGAAGAATAATAATTCTTCCTTTATTATTTTTTCTTTTGATACATAAATTTTGAAAATTTAAATAAATACAAAATACAAAAAAATGCTACGTGACTATTTTAGTTTGGCTGTTGAAAATCTAAGAGTAAGGCAGCTTAGAACCTGGCTTACAATGATAGGTATATTCATAGGAATAGCTGCAATAGTTTCACTAATCAGCCTTGGTCAAGGGATGAAAGATGCAATCTCTTTACAATTCCAATCTTTAGGTTCAGATAAAGTTACTATTCAAGCAAAAGGATTGAACATAGGTCCACCAGGTTCAGGCGCAGCTGTTTCTTTGAGTGTTGATGATTTAAAACATATTGAGAAAGTTAGCGGTGTTAAAAGAGCTGCTGGAAGATTAATTAAACCAGTTCAAGCAACTTTTGATAATAAAAATTATGTTGTTTACATGGCAGATATTCCAAATGAAGATAAGTCTCGCCAGCTTGTTTTGGAAGTACTAAAACCAAAGACTGAAAGTGGTAGATTTTTAACACAACAAGACAAATATAAAATTTATCTGGGAAACGATTATGCTTCTAAAGATTTACTTGGAAAAAAAGTTGTTGTTGGAGATAAAATTTTACTAAATGGCAAACAGTTTGAAGTTATTGGAATAATGGAAAAAAAAGGACTTCCCTTTTTTGATTTTTCAGTTATGATAAATGAAGATAGTATGCGCGAGCTATTAAATAATCCCAATGAAGAGAGCACTATCACTGCAGAAGTTCAGCAAGGTCAAGATCTTAACGTTGTTGCAGATAATATTAAAAGATCACTTAGAAAATATAGGGGAGAAAAAGAAAATAAAGAAACATTTGAAGTTCAAACTCCAGAACAAACTCTAAAAACTGTTGATACTATTCTTAGTATTGTTCAGGCAGTTTTGATAGGTATTGCAGCAATAAGTTTACTTGTTGGTGGAATTGGTATTATGAATACGATGTATACATCAGTTCTTGAAAGAACAAAAGAAATTGGAATTATGAAAGCAATTGGTGCAAAAAATTCAGATGTACTCTCAATATTTTTAATTGAATCAGGATTACTTGGAATACTTGGTGGAGTAGTGGGTGTTACACTAGGTATTGGAATTAGTAAATTGGTAGAATTTATCGCAACATCTGTTTGGGGAAATTTGCTTTTGAAAGCTAGTATTTCACCAACGCTCATAATTGGAGCTATGTTATTTTCATTTTTAATTGGAGTCATATCTGGAGTATTTCCAGCAATGCAGGCATCAAAATTGGTTCCTGTAAACGCTTTGAGGTCAAAGTAACTTTGAGGTCAAAATAAATGTCAAATAAAATAAAAATTGGTGTAAAATAAAATGCTAAAAGATTATGTGCTATATGCTATAAAAAATATAACCAAACGAAGAATGAGAAGTTGGCTAACTATGATTGGAATATTCATAGGCATAGCTGCTGTTGTATCTTTAGTAAGTTTAGGCCAAGGACTTCAAAAAGCGATACAAGATCAATTTCAAAGTTTAGGAACAGATAAAATTATAGTTTCACCAAAAGGTTCAAGTTTTGGCGGATTAGGCACAACTCCTACTAAATTAACTGAACAAGATCTAAATAAAATTAGACAAATAAATAATGTTAAAGTAGTTACTGGTATGCTTTATCCTGTTGCTAAAATCGAATACAAAGATAAGCAAGCATTCTTTTTGATAAATGCAATTCCGGATGATTATGAAGAACAAAAATTAATCAAAGAGTTGCAAACTTATAAAATAGAATCCGGTAGAGATTTAAGAAGAGGAGAGAAAGGCAAAGTTGTACTTGGTTATAGTTATAAATATGATAAAATCTTTGACAAAAATTTAAGACTTGGCGAAACTGTAACAATCAATGGAGCAGATTTTCAAATTGTAGGTTTTGCAGAAAAAATTGGAAGTCCAGTTGATGATGGTAATATTTACATGTCTAAAGAAGAAGTTAAAACTTTATTTAACCTAAAAGAAGAGTATGATATGGTTCTTGTAAGGGTTGCTTTGGAAGTTGAACCTAAATCAATTGTGCCTGAAATTGAAAGAGAACTTCGAAGATCAAGAGATGTTAAAGAAGGGCAAGAAGATTTTGAAGTAAAAACTTTCGATGAAATTTTGCAAAGTTTCTTAATAATTTTTAACATTGTACAAGCAGTTGTAATAGGTATTGCAGCAATAAGTTTACTTGTCGGAGCAATTGGAATAATGAATACGATGTATACTGCAGTTCTTGAAAGAACAAAAGAGATTGGAATCATGAAAGCAATTGGAGCTAAAAATTCAGATATCATGACAATTTTTGTAATTGAAGCTGGAATTTTAGGATTTACAGGTGGAATAATTGGCATTCTAATTGGAAGTGGCATTAGTAAATTAGTTGAAATAATTGGTGGAGCTGCTCTTGGAAGCACGCTTCTTAAAGCATATTTTCCAGCATGGCTTATTTTTGGAGCTTTAGCATTTGCAACAATTCTTGGAATGATATCTGGTATATTACCTGCAAAACAAGCATCATCATTGCAGCCAGTTGAAGCATTAAGATATGAATAAAAATAGTCAAGAATAAAATAATCAATTTAGCATAATTAATAATTAATTCACTTTAAGTAAATTATTTAAAAGTAAATTATTTAAATTAGAAAAGAGATGGGAATTAAATGCAAATTACAGTTGACACAGCTAAAGATTCAGTGCAGGAAATAAAAAAGATAGCTAATCTACTTTTGAGTTTAGTTAGTGATGATAACACTTCTAGCAATGATTCAAATTCAATTAATTATAATGAAATTGTAAAGCAAGATTCTAATTTGGATGAAACTAATTTAGATACAAAAACTAAAATTGATACAACTAATACTTCTACTTTTAATGATTCATTTAGTGATTTATCAGATCAACCCAAAATAGTAATATTAGATGAGAATGACAATCCAATCACAAATTCAAAAAAAATACCTTCTGGTCAAGATGGCATAGCTCAAAAGTTATTGGAAGAAAGTAGAGCAATGTCAAAAGAATTTTTTAGTACTGATAATTCAAAAGAAGAAACTGATAAAAAAGTGAGTACTAAAAAAGATAAAGATACAAAAGGATCTAAATTCCAATCTGGGGTTATTTTATACTAATTACTTCTAATACCTATTTATCATTTAAATTTTGACAGAATTAAATATTTATTATTTTTCCAGATTTACCAACATTAATAACTCTTGTCTTGCCAATTTTTTCTTCAATGCCTTCTGCTTCATGTACATGGCTACAAAGAAGAATATCTGGTTCAAATTTTTTTATAGCTTTCATAACACTTTTGCTTCCTGGAACAAATTCACTAAATTTTTCCATTGTGCTATAAGCTGGATGAACATGTGTTACCATTATTTTTTTCTTGAGTTCTTTAATTCCTTCATGGCCTTTTTCTAATAATCTTAAAATTTCGGATTCTTCAGTAGGATATGGTCCAATATTTGCACCACCGCAACCAAAAAAGCCAATATCTTTGTATTTTATAGAATAACCGTGAAGATTTGTTGCACCATAAAGTTCAGCTAAAAAATCTGCAGTTGCAACAGATTCATGATTGCCAGGAATCAAAACAACTTTTTTTCCTTTATTAATAAATGGGCCAACTATGTTTTTTGTTGACTGTTCAAATAAAGTTAAATCTCCGCAAAGAATAACTAAATCTACATTTTCTTTTTCAGCTTTGTCAGCTAGTTTTTTAGCTAGTGTCATATCACCGTGAATATCACCAGATGCTAAGATTTTCATTTTGTATCAGAATAATAAATAAAAAGGAAGAATAAAAAGGTTATGTTAAATGGAATCCATATTATTTATTATTAAATTCTCATGTCATTTAGATTGTTTATTTATACTATATTTCATAAATATGTGCTTCAAAATATACTTTTAAATATATACTATTAAAAATATATTTTGTATAATATATTCTTTAAAATATATAATTTAATTACCTTTCTCTAACTTGGAGCTCTTCACCAGAAAGATTAATTATAGTTGAAGCATGACCATGTTTTTCTCCTTCATAAATAACGAAATCAATTTTTTGTGCAATGTTTCTATCTAATTCATCTATTGTTGTCATATAATCTTTGCCTGCAATATTGGCAGATGTTGTTACCAAAGGAACATTTAAGGATTTTGCAATATCACTAATCCAATGATCTGGCATTCTAATCCCTATTGTTCCAGAGCTTAAATTTGTTTCAGAACATATTGCATTTTTATTTTTTAATTTTAAAATTAAAGTATATGGTCCTGGAAGTTTTTTTACCCAATTTCTCATTTCTACTATATTTGGTGAATCACAATTTTGTCTTATCCATTCTTTTGAAGGGACAATTACTGAAAGTGGTCTATCTAATTGTTTTTTTATTTCTCTTAATTTTTTAACAGAATCAGAAATTTTAGCATTACAACCTATGCCATAAATTGTATCAGTTGGATGAATAAACACTGCACCTTTTTTTATTTCTTTTCCAAAATCAAACTTTGTATGCTTGAATTCTTCTTTCGTTATTATTTTCATAATTAATACAAACTTAAGTTAGTTTAAATACCTTATGAAAAATTTTAAAATTATTATCAATCATTTAGTTTTATTTATTATCTATTCGTTGTTAATAAAAATTGTAGAATTCATAATTGAAATATGTAAAAATAAAAAAATAATTTATTCAGCAAGATATCCTATCATAAATCCTTCTTCTGCTGCACTTATTTCATCTTCGTCTAAATAATCTTCAACAATATTTTCGGTGTAGATATCAAAGTCGATTTCTTCTTCATTTATTGTTTTCATCAAATTCACCTCTTTATATCAATTGCAGTTTTCATTGTTATATTTTTTATTTGTTCAAAAAACAATCTGCTTATTGTTTCATTACTTAAATCATTCATAGTCATCACCTTTTTTGTTGAAATTTTTGATTGGGTAAAACCTTGATCGGGTAAAAAAGTAAGGCAGAGTAAAGAGGGGATGAAGATACTCTACCTTATTTTTTCTAGAATTAAAGTGTTCAATTTCCTTTAAATACTTCAAGCACTAATATGTCTAGTGTCTAGTGTAATATTGGTGTAATATAAATAAAAACAAATAGGAAAATAATTATAGTTGTATCAATTTTAAACTATTATGTCAATTAACACATTAAAAACTCATACTTTAAAACTCATGTTTAAAAATAAAAAAATAAAGATAAAAGCTATTATTTTTGATTTAGGGGGAGTTTTTGTTAAAGATACTGATCCATTAATTCTTGAAGATCTTTCTCAAATCCTTAAAATGAATAAAAACAAAATTAAAAATGCTATTCAAAAATTTATAACCCTTTTAGTAGAGGGAAAGATCACTAGCATTGAATTTTCAATTAAATTATGTAATGAACTTAAACTTAATAAAAAGTATCATGAAAAATTAAAAAATCTTTTTAGAGATCTTTACATTAAACATGTTTTTCTTGATAAAAAAATGATTTCTCTTGTAAAAGCTCTTAGAAAAAAATTCCCAATTTATGCATTAACAAATACAATAGCTATGCATGAAAATTATAATAGAAAACAAGGATTATTTGATAACTTCGATAAAGTTTTTTGTTCAAATAGAATTCATATGGCAAAACCTTATTGTATGGATGGGGAAATGAAAATTTCTACTAAGCAAACAAAAATTTATCGTTATGTTTGTTTAAAAATAAATAAAAATCCAAAAAATTGTATTTTTGTAGACGATAAATTACCCAATCTTAGACCTGCTTCAAAAATAGGAATGTATACTATACATTTCAAAAATTATAATCAATTATTATTTGATTTAAAAAAATTAGAATTAAAAATTTAATAAAAAATTAATGAATTAATAATATTTATTTCAAGAATTTATCAACTTGTTCTTTTAAGACATGTTTTGGATGATATCCCATCATTCTATCCATCTCTTTGCCATTCTTGAAAACAACAAGTGTAGGAATACTTCTTACTTCAAATTGTTCGGAAAGTTTGTTATTTTCATCTACATTCAATTTGGCAAATTTTATTTTACCAGTGTAATCTTTTCCTAGTTCGTCAAAAACTGGACCCATCATTTTGCATGGTCCACACCATTCTGCCCAGAAATCAACAATAACTGGAATATCAGATTTTAATACTTCTTTATCGAAGTTTTGTTCGTTTAAGTGTAAACTTACCATTGTATTTTTAGCTAAAATAATTATCATTTATAAAATAAATCTTTTTTTAATCTTTTTTTGAATATATTTACAAGATAAAAAATAAAATGAAAGTTTTAATGATAAAATTTAATTATTTTTGAAAATAGGTTATGAAAAGAATTTTTTCTAAAAATATTTTTCAGAAATATATAATGCAGTATCGTAATATTTAAATATTAGATAATGCAACAAACACAAGATATTGTGTGTATGGTGCATTTGAGCCACTATATGTTGTGTGTTATCACACAATGACAAAAGTCAGAGTTTTCAGGGAAAATAGGGAATTTTAATCAAATTGTTATTTAATACTCTATGCCTGTAGGGAATTTTGTACTTCTGTAACAAAAATTTGTTATAAAAATTGAATAATAATTTGATTTTTTTGATAAATATTCAAATATTTAATAAAATCTTAATAATATTTAATAAAAAATCATTTTAACAACAATTTTTCTGACATTTAATTGTTAGTGGCAGTTCAATCACATTTACAAAAAATGGAAAAAGTAGCTGATTAAAAAAAGCTGATTGAAATTCGGGGTGAGCAGATGGAAGCTAAGCTTCTGAACAAGAAGTCCAAAACAGGGATGCAAGTTAAAAGAAAATTTACAACGACTGGAAAAGACCCATTAACTTTAGTGGAATATGATAAAAGAAATTCAGCTATTACTGAGCCAGGCGGAAAAGTAGTTTTTGAAATGCGAGATGTTGAAGTTCCAAAAACATGGAGTCAATTAGCTACTGATATTTTGGTTTCTAAATATTTTAGAAAAGCAGGTGTACCTGGAAAAGGACACGAGACTAGTGCTAAACAAGTTGTTTATAGAATAGTGCATACACTTAGAACTTTTGGAGAAGAACATAATTATTTTATAACAAAAGAAGATGCGGATGCTTTCGAAGCTGAACTTTTACACATTCTAATCAATCAAATTGGCGCTTTTAATTCTCCAGTGTGGTTTAATGTTGGCTTGTATCATCAGTATGGTATAAAAGGCAGTGGTGGAAATTATTATTTTGATTACAAAACTAATTCAGTGGAAAAAGCTGAAGATTCTTATTCACATCCACAATGTTCAGCTTGTTTTATACAAAGTATCAATGATGATTTGATGTCAATTTTTGAACTTGTAAAAAATGAAGCAAGACTTTTCAAATTTGGATCTGGAACAGGAACTAATTTTTCAAAAGTTAGAAGTAAATTTGAAAAGTTATCTGGTGGCGGAACATCATCTGGATTAATGTCTTTCCTTGAAGTTTTTGATAGAGGAGCTGGAGCAACAAAATCTGGTGGTACAACAAGAAGAGCAGCAAAAATGGTTTGCTTAGATATGGATCATCCAGAAATTTCTGAATTTATTGGTTGGAAAGCCAAAGAAGAAAAGAAAGCTAAAATTCTCATTGCAGCTGGATTTCCTTCTGATTTTAATGGTGAAGCTTACAAAACAGTTGGAGGTCAAAATTCTAACAATTCTGTTAGAATAAGTGATGAATTTATGAATTCTTATCTGAATGGTAAAAAATGGTATACTAAATCAAGAATATCAGGAGAAATTGTTGGTGAATTTGAATCAAGAGATTTAATGCAACAAATTGCTCAAGCAGCATGGGAATGCGCTGATCCTGGAGTTCAGTTTGATACAATAATTAATGATTGGCATACATGTAGTAATACTAATAGAATAAATGCATCAAATCCTTGTTCAGAATACATGTTTTTAGATGATACTGCATGTAATCTTGCATCAATCAATCTTGTTAAATTACTTGATCAAGATGGTAATTTTGATGTTGAAGGATTTAAACATGCAGCTAAATTGTTTATAATAGCACAAGAAATTGCAGTTGATTTAGCATCATATCCAACTGAATCAATTGCAAAAAATAGTCATGTCTATAGAACATTGGGATTGGGCTATGCAAATCTTGGAACACTTTTAATGGTTTCAGGAGTTCCATATGACAGTGAAAAAGGAAGATCAATTGCTGCAGCAATTACTGCAATAATGACTGGTCAAGCCTATAAAACATCAGCAGAATTAGCATCTACTCTTGGACCATTTGAAGATTATGCAAAAAACAGAGAATCAATGCTTCGCGTAATGAATAAGCATAGAGATGCAGCATACAAAATTGATGTAAAAACTTGTCCATCATATTTACTTGAAGCAGCAAGAGAAAGTTGGGATAATGCAGTTTCTAATGGTGAAAAATTTGGATACAGAAATGCACAAACAACAGTTCTTGCTCCAACAGGAACAATTGGATTATTGATGGATTGTGATACAACTGGAATTGAACCTGATTTTTCAATTGTAAAATGGAAAAAATTAGCAGGTGGTGGTTATTTTAAAATTATAAACCAATCAATTCCAAGAGCACTTCAAAAATTAGGTTATACTGAAGATGAAATGCTTGACATGATTACATATATTTTAGGAAGAGGCTCATTAGAAGGTGCACCACATGTAAATTTGGAAGCACTACTAAAACTTGGTTATACTAAAGATGAAATCCAAGCAGCTAATGATTATATACAAAATACTAAAGGATGGGATGATTGGACTCCAAATGTAAATCCTAAAGATCTTAAGAAAAAAGGTCTTAGTTCAAAACAAATTCAAGAAGCTATGGTTTACATTACAGGTTCACAGATGATGGAAAGCGCGCCACATCTAAAAGATGAACACATTGCAATTTTTGATTGTGCAAACAAATGTGGGATGGGTGTTAGATTTATTGATCCAATGGGTCATGTAAAAATGATGGCAGCAGTACAACCATTTATTTCTGGTGCAATTTCGAAAACAGTTAATTTGCCAAACAATGCAACAGTAGACGACATCAAAAATATTTATGTTGAAGGATGGAAAATGGGACTTAAAGCAATTGCTCTTTACAGAGACGGATGTAAATCTTCACAACCATTAAACACAACATCTGATAGTAAAGAAGATACAAAGTCTGATAGTAAAATTACAGCTGTTGCAGTAGGCGATAAAAAACTAGAAAAACCAATTGCTGTTGTAGAAAGACCAATTGATTTGTTTCCAAGAGGCACAAGAAAACCTTTACCTCAAGAAAGAAAGGGTATAACTGTTGAAAGCAGAATCGGTGGTCACAAAGTATTCGTTAGAACTGGGGAATATTCTGAAGGCGTGCTTGGTGAAATTTTTATTGATATGCACAAAGAAGGAGCTGCATTTAGAAGCATGATGAATTGCTTTGCAATTGCAGTTTCAATTGGTTTGCAACACGGTGTACCATTACAAAAATATGTTGATACCTTTACCTTCACAAGATTTGAACCAAATGGCATGACTAATCATCCAAATATCAGAACATGCACATCTGTTGTAGATTTTGTATTTAGATATCTTGGAATGAAATATCTTGGCAGGACAGATTTTGTTCATGTAAAACCAGTTGATCCAACACCAATTGAAATAAGCGGGTTAAATGGAAATGGTGGATTAAATGGACATGATAATTCACACGTTGTTCCACAAGATAGTTCAGTACAACAGCCACTTGGTGCATTTGAACAAGGTGCAGCTGAAAGAGTTGAAAGCAATGCAACAACAAATCTTATGGATAAGCAATTAAGTGAGATGATGGGAGATGCACCACCATGTTCAGAATGTGGGCATATCACTATAAGAAATGGCAGTTGCTATAAATGCTTAAACTGCGGTACAAGCCAAGGATGCTCTTAGAAAAATAAAGAAAATTAAATAAATCTTAATTTATTTTTTAATATTTTTATAATTTCTACTTTTTATTTTAGTTTTTTATTCTTTTGCCACTTGCTTCCATCTTTTAAGTTTTATAATTGAAGCTTTTGCTGTTTCTTCTGCTTTATCTCTTGGAATTCTAAGTGAAGAAGTGATATGGTTTGCTGATTTTTTTATCATATCATTCATTGTGATATCAGGTTCAGTGAATTTACCTTTTTTGAAGCAGTATTCACAATATTCTTTATTCTTTGTTCCATTCTCATTTGTTCCAAGAAAGCCGATGCTCATTGGCATTCCGCAGCTTTGACAATCAGTTAAGTCTACCATAATATTAAAGTTTCAAAGATTAGGTTATAAATTTTGTGTTTGATTAAATTTTTATATTCATCTATTGGTCTTAAACTTTATGAAAGATGAACTAGAAATAAAACATGTTGCAGTTGGTGTTGTATTATATTGCAGTAAAGTTTTACTTATGAAAAGGGCATTAGACAAAAAACATTATCCTGGACTTTGGGAAAATACAGGTGGCAATATTGAAAAAGGAGAAACACCAAGACAAGCAGTACTTAGAGAAGTTGTGGAAGAAACAAATCTTAAATGTAAAATAATTAAACAAGGAAAAGAATTTAACATAATTGGTTATGGAATTAAATGGATTGTGCATACTTTTCTTCTTGAGCCTATTGATAATAATGTGACGTTAGATAGAGAACACACTGAATTAATTTGGATTGATCCAAAAGATTACAAAAAAATGGGGGATGTTACTTTAATGGAACAAGATTTTAAGAGTTTAGGATTGATTTAATCTATTTATCGGATTATTATATTTTTATTTCAAATATTTTTCAATTCACTTTTTGTTCAAATATTTTTTAAACTTAGATGTTTTAAGAAGTTTTCTTGCTTTTTTTCTTAGCTCTTTTATTTCACATAAAACGTGAGCATCACTATTTATCAAAATTCTATCTGCATTTTCTAAAAGTACAATCCACCTATCTGGCTCTTTTAAAAAATAGCGTGAATTTAATTCCAATGGTATTTTGTATTCATTTGCTTTTAAAATTACTTTTTTTGCATATTTTGGCTCTAAAGAAAGGCAAACATGTCCAATAACATTTATTTTATCATGATGCTTTTCAATTGCCCTAATAAAACCTGCTGTAAATTGTTCTTGAGTTCCTATAAATACATCATCATGATGCGAAAGTATAATATAATCTCCTTCAATATTTTGGATATGTGAACAAATGTCTCCTTTTATATTTAATAAATCAGCTTCAACACCAAATAAGACATCAACTTTATTGTGAACATTTTCCCATCTTTTAACTGCCCATCTTCCAGATTTTCCAATTATATTAAGTGCATCTAATGATGCTTGAGAATGGTCAGTTATTACAATTTTTTTCATTCCAATTTTTCCTGCAAATTGGACAATTTCTTCAACTGTATTAAATCCGTCAGAATAATTTGATGAGTGTAAATGATAATCTTCTTTTTCAGTATTGATTATTTTCATTTTGGTATTTTTATTTGTGTTATTATAATATTTGAAACTTATTTAATCATCTTTACTTTCTTGATTTATTTTTTGAATATATCTACATTTTGGAAATGCTGAACATCCATAAAATTGTCCATATACTGATTTTCTTAAAACTAATTTGCCAACTTTACATTTTGGGCATTTATGTTCAATTTCACCTGATTCAATATCTTGCATTTTTTTAAGTTCAGTTTTATCAGTTGTTTTTTTGGATGGACATTCAACATTTATGCAAACTTCTTGTGGTCTTTTGGCTTTTTTTATTATTGCAATCATTGGATGTTGGCAATGAGGACATAAATCAGTTGTATTTTTAACAAGACCATTACTTGGAAGCTTAAATGTTGTTTTACAATCAGGATACTTATCACAAGCAATAAATCTTCCAAATTTGCCTCTTCTCATCATAAGTATGCCTTCACTACAAACTGGGCATTTACCAACTGTATTTTGTTTAATTTGACTTTCAAGATTAGCATCAGCTAAACCTTCACCGACATTTTTCTCTTTCTTTTTGAATTGTATTAATATTTTTGTTAGAATTTCTTCAGCTTCTGATAATACTTCTTTTTCTTTTTTCTTTCTCTCTTGTATTTCATCCATTTCAGATTCAAAATGTCTTGTCATCTCTTCGTCTAAAATTTCAGGAATATACTTTTCAAGAACTTCTACTGTTTTAATTCCCAAATCAGTTGCTTCAATAGATGTATCTTTGACATATCCTCTATCAAATAAAGTATCAACAATTTGCGCTCTTGTTGCTTTGGTTCCAAGATTTCTTTTTTCAAGTTCTCTAATAATTGATGCTGGAGTATATCTTCTTGGAGGCTTTGTTTGGTCTTCGAGCATTTCAATATCTTTTACTTTGACATCTTCACCCTTCTCAACTTTTGGAAGTTCAACATCTGTTAGACCAACATATGGTCCATAAAATACGTGCCAGCCTTCGAAAGTTGTTCTTGTTCCTTTTGCATTGAATTTTTCTTCTTTAACTTCAATTATAATAGTCATTGTCTCTCTAATTGCAGGATCTCCAAATGTTGCTAGGAATCTTCTAACAATTAAATCATATACTTTTGCTTTGTTGCCATCAAGTTTTGTAGCTTGTCCAGTTGGATAAATTGCCGGATGTGCTGGATCGGATTTTTTCCCATTGTTTGGTTTTAAACTTGATTTAGACAAAAGCTTTTGACAAAGTTCTTTGTATGAACTTTGTTTAGAAATATCAGTTAATACTTTTTTATATTCAATACTTTCAGGTAATTGTTGCGATGATGTTCTTGGATATGAAATTAATCCAGAAATATAAAGATCCTGCGCAACTGAAAGGGTCTCTTTTGGAGAAATCCTATGTGTTCTGTAAGATTCTGTTTGAAGAGTTGTCAAATCAAATGGATTGGGTGCTTCTTGTTTGAATTCATTTCTGTTAACTTCAATTGCTTTGCCTTTATCCCCGATGGATATTTTTGACATGACACTTTCTGCTTTAATTTTATCAAAGAATTTATCTTCAATATGCCAATATTCAATTATCCCTTTTTTCATTTCACCCATTAATTTAATTTGCCAATAAGGCTTAGGTATGAAAGCTTTGATTTCTTTTTCTTTATCAACAATTATTTTAAGTGCTGGTCCTTGGACTCTACCTGAACTTAAAATTAGAAATCTACCAATTGATTTTACAGCACTTGTTAGTGCTCTTGAGATATTTATTCCATAATAATAATCAAGTTTATGCCTTGTTTCGCCAGCTTCAGCTAATCCCCAATCTATTGTTGGAGATGCATTTTCATATGCTTTTATAATATCTGGCTTTGTTAAAGTTGAGAATTTCATTCTCTTTGCATCTTTCTTTTTAGTGATATATTTTAAAATGTTAAGACCAATAACTTCACCTTCAATATCATAATCGCAAGCAATTGTAATTTTATCTGCTTCTTTGCTTAATTTTTTTAGAACATCAAAATATTTTTTGGCAAATTTAGATGCTTTATCTCTTTCATGAATTGGTTTCCATTCGACATCAAAAACAGGATAACGCCATCCTTTTTTCTCTTTTTCGCCTATTGTAAATAAATGACCTACAGAACAACCCAGCATAATCTCTTTGCCGTTCCTTTTAATTCTATAATAAGGCACACCTTTATCGCTCTTTTTTTCTACTTTTCCCTCAGCAAGGGCTTCTGCGATTTTTTGGCATGACTTTGGTTTTTCAGTTACAATTAATTCATACATTCAACTAAAAAATCTAGGCAGTTATAAAAAGATTGTGAATTGGTATCGAAAATTTTGCGATTTATACGTTTTTTTAATACTTTTTGATATGATATTTAGTTTTTTTATAAATTAAAAATACTGTAAAAATTACAGGGATTAGCTTAATAAACTTGAAAAATATTTTATGAATAATGGATAAAAACACAGCTTCAAAAATAATTAAAGAATTAATAAATACCCCTAAACACAATAACTCTTTTATAATTGATCTTGACAAAAGAAAATATGATTTATTTCAAGTTTCTAAAAATTCAATAAAGCTCATTAATAAAAAATATAATTCTAAGGAACATGACAATAATAAAAAATATGACGATATTTTATTAGAATCACATAAAGAATTGTTTGTGGATGGAGGAAACGCTGAAATATTTAGTTCAGCCAATGCCACTTTACATATTATTAGAATATATGGGGCAGTGTTTTTTTTAGGAAAGAAAATATTTAGTGAAAAATCTGAATTTTTTGTTTTATCTAAAACAAGTAAAAGAGATGACAAATTGGGATTCACAGTTCAAATTTACCCTTTAAATGGAAATTTGCTAATTAACACCTCTTCTTTTTGGATTTTACAGACCGATAAAACAATAAACAAGGAAAAGATGAATGGTTCAATTGAAGGTGATTACTTATCCGAAGATGAATCCGAAGAAGAGGATATTTCAAATATTAATTCCAGTACAAATTTTTTATCCAAAACAATAGATATTATTAGAAAAATATCTGAAGTAAGCTTAGCATCTAAACTTATTTCGAAATTAGGTAAAGGGGATATTGTGATTTTAGATGGTACACTAAAAGCAACGAATGATATTGAATTCGAAGCATTTGAAAATTTATATGTGATTGCAAGAAAAAAAGAAGTAAGTATCTGTAGTGTTGCAAAAACGACAAAACTTCTAACAAAAGATGGATTGTCTTTATCTGAAGCATTCACTCATCTTTTGGATGATTTAACCAATAATTCAAATAATGATTCAAACAAAATAGAATCAAATAAATTACAAAACAATCCTTGTTATGCACTTTTAGTTAGTTCAAAGTCTAAAAATCACAAAGCACAAATATTTGCAATTAAGCTTCACAACAAAGCAGAACATATATTCAGATTTGATATAAACAAAGAATCTGCTAATGCAATTGATTATGTTTTATCTTCTTTATTCCAAAATTCAACTGATCCCACATTTTTAGGATATCCTTATGGACTTATTCATGCTGATAAATTTGCTAGAGTAACAAATAATGAACAGGTTTTTTACAAAACACTATTCAAAACAAGAGCAGGAATAAATTGGAAAGAACTATCAAAACAAGAAGCTTCTATAAATGCTCATTCTATATTGGATAATATGTAACTTATATATTGTTAAATGTTGTTGGATAAATTTTTTATATATTTTCATATGTAATATTTTAAGTTTCATTATTATTTTCATACTAACTAGCGAAATCTTTAAATAGCGATTACTATTATTCAGAATTCATAAATAAATATTAAATTATTAGTGGGAGGTGTCTACAAATGGAATACGGTAAATGGGCATTTATTATAGGTATTGTATTGGCCATATTAGCAGGCCTAGTTCCACAATTACAAGGTAGCTATATTGTAACATGGCTATTAGTTGTATTGGGATTAATTGTTGGTTTCTTAAATGTAACTGACAAGGAAACACAACCATATTTGCTATCAGCAATTGCCTTAATGGTAGTTGGTAGTGCTGGAATAACAGTATTTGGCTCACTTGGCAGTATAGTTCAATCTGTGCTAGGAAACATCGTTGCATTCGTTGCACCAGGTGCACTCTTAGTCTCATTGAAGACTGTATGGGCAATTAGCAAAGATGCATAAATAATTCATGGGTGCTATTGCATCCTTTTTTTCTTTTTTTTATATTTTTTCAATTTTACTTAATATCTAATTTAATGCATTTATTTACTATATTTTTTTAGGATTTTTCATCAATATAATAAAAACACAAAGTTTATATACTAAAATAACACTCAGAAACATATCATATTTTGTATGCTCCGTGGAAGAGGAGGGAATTTATATGAAAAAATTATTTTCATGGGTAAGGGATACGTTTAGTGTTGAATCAGATTCTGATCAATCAATTGGTAGACAAGGAGAAGGGCAAGACTATGTTGAATTAGATAGCTTGCAAAATGAAGATATCAAATCTAAGGTCGTAGTTAGACCCTATGTACTTGAAGACTTTTCAGATATCAAAGAAATTTTAGATACTTTAAGGGAAGGTACAACTATTGCACTTATCAATATCAAGCCATTAAAAGATAAAGATTTAGTTGAACTCAAAAGAAGCATTAACAAACTTAAAAAAACATGTGATGCTATTAAAGGAGATATTGCAGGTTTTGGTGATGATTATATTGTTGTTACACCTTCTTTTGCAAGAATCTATAGATCTAAAGCTTCATCTGCAAGTTCAGCAGTTGAAGATGATGAAGAGCTTCAATAATTTTTTTCTAATTTTTATTTCTTCTATTCATTTTTATATTTTAATTTTTTTAATTTTTATTAATTCGCTTTTTTAATTTTCTTTAATGGCACTCTTTAACATAACAATGTTCTAAATGTATATTTTCATTTACCACAAAACATAAAAATACATATCACACATTAACCTATATGAAATTAGATAATAAAGATCAAAAAAAGGAACACGACGATAATCCCGTTAAAGCTGAAAGCAATGAAATGAAAGCTTCAACTTTAGAAGGTCAGGAATGTCCTATTTGCCGTGAAAAAACATTAACTTTAATGGAGAGTGAAACACAAACACCTTATTTTGGAAAGATATATCTGTTTTCAATGACATGTTCTAGTTGCAAGTATCACAAAGCAGATGTGGAATCGGTTGAACCAAAAGAACCAACAAAATTTGAATTTGAGGTTGCTAGTGAAGAAGATATGAAAGTTAGGGTTGTAAAATCTAGTGCAGCTACTGTTAAAATCCCACATATAACAACAGTTACACCAGGTCCTGCTTCACAAGGATATGTTACTAATATTGAAGGAGTTCTTAAAAGAGTTAGATATGAAGTTGAGACTTTAAGAGATATGGAAGAAGATGAAGATGCTAAAAGAAAAGCTAAAAATCTTATCAAAAAGTTAAATAATGTTATGTGGGGAAGAGACAAGCTTAAACTTATTATAGAAGACCCCACTGGCAATTCTGCAATAATTAGTGATAAAGCTATCAAAACAAAACTTGGTAAAGCTAAAACAATTTAATAATTTCAATAAATTGGATGGTTATTTGTTTGTTAATGACCTAAGAATCCATTTGATAGTGTATTATACTTAAAAATATATATTTCTATAGTTATCTATTAAAATATATTTTATAAACTATATTTTTTAAAATAATCTTAATAATATATCTATTCAGGTATATAATTTATATCAGTATCTAATAAAAAAATAATTAATAATCCCATAAAAAACACATTTCGAAATATTTATATAACAGTTATGCACCAAAATCATTTGAAAATGAGCATCAACGACTTGGCAAAATTGTTAGGGACGACAAAAGAGGAAGCCGAAGCAATGCTTCAAAAACAAGATGAGATTTCTTTGAATCTTTCTGAGAAAAGTATGAAAGGAAGATTATAAAATTTTAAAAATTTTTAGACGGTATATACTCCATTAGCATATTTTATACTTTTTTTACATTTATCAATTATTTCATAATCATAAGATTAATATTCATCTTCTATTTAACTATTTCAATGATAAAAATAGTTATATTTGACTGGTTTGGGGTTTGTACTAAAGAAAATTGGAGAGACTGCATAGCTCGTGATTTCAAAGAAAAATTTAATTTAGATGAAAATACTGTAAAACTAGAATTTAAAAAACTATTACAACCTTTTGCAAGAGATGAAATAACCTCTGAAGATTTTTTAGATAAATTTATCTTCTCTTTGAACATTTCAAAGAATCCAAAAGACTTTGAATATATTTTTAATGAAATCCCTGAAATAAATTTTGAGATTCTAAACTACATAGCACAACTTAAAAAAAATTATAAAACTTATTTGCTATCGAATAATTTTAAACCAGTCTTTCCAAATTATCAAAAACAAATCGATTTTAGCACTTATTTCGATGATACACTCTTATCACACAAAATAAAAATTAGTAAAACAGATGAAAGAGTTTGGGATTTTGTTATAAAAACACTCAAATGCGAACCTAACCAAGTGTTATTTATTGATAATACTCAAAAATATTTAGATGTTGCAAAAAAACTAGGGATTAATATTATTCTTTACAAATCAAATGCACAAATAAAAAATGATATTGAAGAATTTATTGAAACAGAACAAAAAATAAAAAAATAATTAAGTGTTACTATTTACTTAAATCCTGCGTCTTTTTTTAGAACATCTGCTTTGTCGGTTTTTTCCCATGTAAAATCTGGATCATTTCTTCCAAAATGACCGTAAGCTGCAGTTTTTCTGTAAATAGGTCTTCTTAATTTTAATGTTTCAATAATACCTCTTGGGGTCATATTGAAATGTTTGAAGACTAGCTCTGATATTTTTTCTTCTGGGATTTTGCTTGTTCCAAAAGTGTTGATATATACACTTGTTGGTTGTGCTACACCAATTGCATATGAAATTTGAACCTCGCATTGGGTTGCAAGATTTGCAGCTACAATATTTTTTGCGACATATCTTGCCATGTAAGCTCCTGACCTATCAACTTTTGATGGATCTTTTCCTGAGAAAGCTCCACCACCATGTCTTCCAACGCCACCATATGTATCGACAATAATTTTTCTTCCAGTAACACCACTATCTCCTTCAGGACCACCTATCACAAATTTACCTGTTGCATTAATATGTATTTTTGTGTTACTATCCATAAACTTTTCACAAACTGGTTTAACAACTTGTTCAAGAATTTGTTTTTTTAATTCATCTTCACCAATTTTATCAGTATGCTGTTGGGCAATTACAACTGCAGTTAATCTTTTTGGAACATCATTTTCATATTCAACACTGCATTGGCTTTTCCCATCTGGACCTAAGTTTTTGATAGTTCCTTTTTTTCTAACATCAGCTAACTTTTTTGTTAGTTTATGTGCTAAAATTATTGGAAGTGGCATTAATTCAGGTGTTTCATTGCAAGCATAACCATACATCATTCCTTGGTCGCCAGCTCCTTGTTCATGGTCTTTTATCTCATCAACACCTTGTGCAATATCTGGTGATTGGCCATGAATTGAAACTAGAACGCCAGCATCATTACAATCTATCCCAAATTCAGGATTTGTGTATCCAATGTCTTTTAGAGTTTCTCTAACTATTTTTTGTACATCAGCATATCCTTTTGTTGTAACTTCTCCAACACAAACAACAAGTCCAGTTGTTGTCATTGTTTCAATTGCAACTCTTGAATAAGGATCTTGTCTATACAATTCATCTAAAATTGCATCACTCACTTGATCACATATTTTATCTGGATGTCCTTCAGTTACACTTTCACTTGTTATAACATATTTTTTAACCATAGTTTAACACCTCATAGTTTTGATTAGTAATTTAGTTATTTATTATTTAGTTATAGATTTTCCTTTCTATCCTTTATTCTTTTTTTGACATGACCAGGTTTAGTAATATAACTCCCTCTATTATTTGCTTTGTGAATAAAAAGAAAAATATTATTATTTGCCAAATAAGAATTTATTTTATTACTTTCAATTGAAGAAGGGATAGGTTCTAATCCTTCTTTATCAGACAACTTTTCTATAAGGGAAGTAACATTAGATTGTACTTTTTTTAGTGGAATATTATCTTTTATTTCACTTTCAGCTGCTGTTAGTAAAGAATAAAGTGCATAATTAAATACAATTTGCTCTTCAGTATAATTTTTTTTAATATTTTCAAAATCTTTTCCATTTAAATTTATTGGTGCTTCATATTTTATTTTATCTGGGGTAAGATCTGGAAATTGTTGTCTAATACATTTTTTAGTGTTAGCAATTCTTTCTAAAACTGAGCCAGGATTAGTTATATTATATTTTTCGTTAGTTCCTGCAATAAAGTGGGAGTTAAATACCTCTATTATATTATGACCATTAGATTTGTAATTCATATTTTTCACCTAAAAAATAATTAAAATGTTCAATTTATAAGGCTTATGAATAAAATAATACTTTAACTATTTTTATTTTAACTTATCAAGATAATATTTCTAGATTAAGCCATTCCTTTTATATAGGTTCGTGACAAAATTATTCTTATTGGAATATTTTATTTAGGTGGTATGTTCGTACTATAATTTATATCAATATTCTTATCTATTTCAATATTCTAATCTATTCGATATTTATACTAATTAATTTTGTACAATGTTAATTTTTCTCACTCTATGTTCTGGTCTTTTTTTACCTTCAACATATTCGCTATAGGGTTCAACTATATTAACAACTTTAAAATTAGGATTATATAAATTGCCTTGATAACCTTCATTGCCTCCTATTTTTTCTATTTTTTTAATTAGCATTCCATACTCTTTATCGAACTGAATCCCTTGTTCATAAGGGATAATTCTGCCAGTTTTTATTAAATCATGCCACTTTATATTTTTCAAAGGCAAAAAATTAGAGGGCATTATTCTATATGGCTTTGCATTTGCCACAAATTTCGCATTTGCATTTATTATCTCATTTTTAGAAATAAAATTTTTCTTATCTTCTTCACTATTCCCAGTTAATGGTTTTGAATAGAATCCTTCTCCAAAAGCTCCAACTAACATTATTAATTTTACACCAATACCTGCATTTTTTAATATTTCAATTGCTTTTAATTTTTCATCTGCAGTCTCATTTTTACCTAAAAGCTTTGAGGCTAAATCATGGCCAGTTTCTATTCCTATGTATGCTCTATTCAATCCAGCATCTGCCAAATCCTTAAAATATTTGTCGCCTTCTTTTTTATACATCTCTAAAATTGTCTTAACACCCATAAACGAACCCAATTTATTAATATTAGAATTTTCTTTTGTGATTTGGTTTATTATTTCTATTGCTTTCATTTCACTATATCTCAAAATTTCATTTTCATTATTTGGTTTTTGTTCATTTTTACTTGGGTTATAAAATAAATCGTGTGCAGGAAGATCTGCAGTGTTAATAAACTCTTCATCAAGTTCTTCATAATCATTAGGATGATATTCTTTTGCAATTGCCATTGCGGTTTTTATTCCATTTTCAATTTTTTTCCTTGAGAAAAAAAGCATACCTCCTCCTTCAGGACAATGAGCACAGTCTCTGTAACATCCAATTGAAGTTGTAATAAATGGTAAAACATAAGGGCTGTCTGAATCTGGAATAATTGTTCCTGGATCATCAATCATAAAATACCATTCTTTGAATCTTTTTAAAATCTGCTCACCAGTTTTTTCTTTTAAGATATTTAATGATCTTATGCCATTATAATTAGAAGCTAAAGGAAGATCTCTTATAATGTTATAGACATGATCTAAAATTAATGCAGACAATTGATTATTTGTAAATTGAATATCTTTATCAATACCATCTGCTGGAAAATTTTCCCTATTGCTAATATATTCATTTTGCTTTGTTCTTCTTAAAATTTCTTCAAGTTTTAAATCTTTATTGGGGTTATTATTGTCACTATTTTTATTACTTAACTTAGCTTTTTGAACTAAATTAACATGTCCTAAAGCATCCATTGTTGTTAAAAGATAATGGTCTTTTTCTTTTGTTATCAAAATATATTTTTCATCTTCTTTTGTTGGGTACATTGTCGTATGATAAAGTTCAGCTTTTTCAGATAAACTTATATTAGTTAATCCAACCATAGCATTTTCAAAGTAAGATGCAAATATTTCTTCCATCATATTTCCTTTATCCAAAATATTAAATTCTTTTTTTAAGGGAATTTCGTTTTTTACAGATTTAATATTTACAGTATCTGATCTCATAGTTTTTTGGAATGAAAAACTCTTTTTATATCCTTTTGACAAAATTATTCCTATTGGAATAATAGTTAACATAAAAAAATTTAATATAATCTTATTTTAGAATTCTTAAATCCATTTTCTTTTTTTGATAAAAATGAGAAGACCTGCCGATATAGATAACATAATTCCCACTGCAAAAAAATATCCATATTTCCAGGATAATTCAGGCATATTATGAAAGTTCATGCCATAAATTCCAGCTATTGCAGTAATTGGCATTAAAATTGTTGTAATAATTGTTAATACTTTCATTATTTCATTTAATTTATTTGAAGTAACTGATAAATGTACTTCAAGAATTGAGGATATAATCTCTCTATAGTTTTCAATTTGATCATTAATTCTAATAATGTGATCGTACACATCTCTAAAATAGATATGTGCTTTTAGAGTTATAAATATATGGTCTCTTTTTGTTAAGGCCATTATTACATCTCTTTCAGGACTTGCAACTTTTCTAATACTAATTAATTGTCTTTTAACTTCAAATAATTTAGTTAGCATTTGGGGAGTGGGATTTATTACTGCTTGTTTTTCAAGCTGTTCTATATCTATATCTATTGAAGATAAAATTGGCATATAATTATCAATTTCCATATCAACTAAATGGTGCAACATTAAATCTGGACCTTTTTTTAACAAGTCTTCAATTCTTTGCAAATCTTTTTTTAGTAATTCAAAACTTTCAATTTTACGCATGTGATTACTTAGAATGTAATTTTTTCCAATTAAAAAATCAAGTTCTACTCTTTTTATTTTATCTTCCTTAACTAATCCATAAAGAACAATAAAACTGTGGTGAGGGAAATAATCTACTTTTGGTCTTGTCAAATGCTTTGACATATCCTCTAAAATAAGTGGGTGAGTATCAAATAAATTTTTAACAAATGAAAGCTCTTCTTTTGTTGGTTCAGTTATATCAATCCATACCCTATATTTTTTTACATCAAATTTTGTAAGTTTATCTAAAGAAGTTAATTCCAATCTCTTTTTTAGGATGTAAATTTTATTCATTTCTGTTTAAATATTTAACATTATTTTAAACCCAAATAACATCAAATATATTTGTTATGATAGTAAACTAATAATAAAAAAATTATTTTTTTAGTGACGAGCCTAAGATAGTTCCAACAGATATTAAACTAGCTGATAAAACTGCATAATTCCCATCTAAACTATATCCGAGCCAACCTGCACTAAATTTTATTATCCAAAGTGTAACCATAAAATACACCAAACCCAAAAAAATTAGCAGTGCAGAAGCTGCAACTGTCATCAAAAGGGCAGTAAACCCTCCAGCTACTGAAGCAAAAAGCCATTTCATAATATCACCTAAAGATACATAGTAATATTACTTTTTAAATATATCCATTAAATTATAATCAATTTCATTGAATTCTAATAAATCCTATTAAATTTACACAATTCAACAATTTATTTTAAAAATTCCATAAAGAATATAAATGGATAGAGATTATTCTTATCTATGAAAATAACCATTGAAGAATTAAAAGATGTACGAAGAAAATTAGGATTGACTCAAATAGATTTAGCTAAAAAATCAGGTGTTAGTCAAAGCCTTATTGCAAAAATTGAGTCAAAAAGAGTAGATCCAACCTATTCTAATTGGATAAAAATTGAAAAAGCAATTAGCGATTTAGGAAAAAATCATGAAATTTGTGCAGAAGAAATTATGCAAAAGAAAGTTATTTTTGTAGACGCACAAGAAGATGCAAAAAAAGCAATTGAAATTATGAAAAAACATGAAATATCACAAATGCCAGTAATGGAAAGTGGAAAAATAATTGGAATAATTTCAGAAAGTACAATTCTAGATAGTATTATGAATGGTCAATCTATCAATAAAGTTAAAACAATGATGGAAGAAGCGCCACCTATTATATCAAAAACAACGTCAGTAGATGTTATTTCAAGTTTGCTTAAATTCTTTTCATTAATTATTGTTTCTGAAAAAGGAAAATACATTGGTTTAATAACTAAAGCAGATCTTATAACTAAATTATATGGTAAATCTTAGTTACACTGTATTTTTTTATTCACTAAATTTTCTTAACTACACTACTGTTCTAAATAAAACAATTTGTTAATCTTTTGTTAAATTTCATACGCATTACATAAAAAGCCAGCTGAAATCATAGTTATTTTTTGTTTAATATAATTTAAATAAGAGGGTGTAAGAAATATTAACTGAAGAAATATCAAATGAATAGCAGGGATGTGAGTTTTAAATGCAAATTCTAGAAGGGGATGTAACTAGTGTCAAAGGTTTTTTGGCTCTTGGCAAAGCGATTGGTATAAAGAAAAGTAAATTGGATTTTGCTGTAATTTATTGCGATAAAAAATGCAATGCAGCAGCAGTTTATACTAAAAATAATGTCAAAGGTGCACCATTAATTGTAACTAAAAATCATTTAGAAAATGGATTTGCACAAGCAATTGTAATAAATTCAGGAGTTGCAAATGTTTGTACTGGAAAAATTGGATTAAAAGATGCCAAAAAAACAGCACAACTTACAGCAAAAGAATTAGGTATCAATGAAAGCGATGTTTTAGTTGCATCAACTGGTGTAATTGGTAAATATTTACCAATGGAAAAAATTGAAGCTGGAATTAAAAATATAAAACAAGAACTATCAACTAAAAGTAAAGTAGCAAATGCAATTCTAACAACTGATTTAATAAAAAAAGAAATTTGTGTCAAAGATGAAAATTTTACAATTGGTGCAATTGCTAAAGGTTCAGGAATGATACATCCAAATATGGCAACAATGCTTTCATTCATAACAACTGATGCTAAAATTGATAGCAATGATTTACAAATTATGTTAAGAAATGCAGTAAATGATTCTTTTAATATGCTAAGTGTTGATATGGATACTTCAACATCTGATATGTGTATAATACTCGCAAATGGTTATGCTGGAAAAGTTGACCATAATAAATTTTATACTGCTTTGTTATTTGTTTGCCAGAACTTGGCTAGAAAAATAGCAACAGATGGTGAAGGTGCAACTAAACTTGTTGAAGTAACTGTTAAAAATTCCGATACTTTAGATAATGCAAGAAAACTTGCAAAATCAATTATATCCAGTAATTTATTTAAGTGTGCAGCATATGGTAATGATCCTAATTGGGGAAGAATTCTTTGTGCTATGGGTAACTCTGGAGCATACTTTGATGAATCTAAAGTAAGTGTATTTTTTGGTGATAAACAAATTGTAGAAAATGGAGTTACAACAAATTTTGATTATGAAGAAATAAAAAAAGTCATGGACCAAGAAAAATTGCATGTAACAATTGATTTAGGTTTGGGAAATAATTACGCAAGTGCATTTGGTTGCGATTTAACTGAAAAATATATTGAAATAAATGCACATTATCACACTTGATTAAATTTTACTGAAATAACATGGGAATAATACGGGTGAATTAAATGAAAATTATAATGGAAAAAGCAAGTTTACTAACAGATGAGGCGTTGCCTTATATACAAAAATTCAAAGGCAAAACTTTTGTTATAAAATATGGCGGAAATGCCATGAAAAGTTTAGAACTTCAAAAATCAGTAATTAAAGATATCTCCTTACTAAAAACAGTCGGTATTAATATTGTAGTTGTCCACGGTGGAGGACCAAATATAACCGAAGAGATGAAAAAAATAGGTCTTGAGCCAACTTTTGTTAATGGACATAGAATAACTAATGAGTCAACTATAAAAATTGTTGAAAACATGTCTAAAAAAATAAATTCAGAAATATGTGAATTATTAAATGAATTTCAAATATTAGCTGAAAATATTTCTGATTGTATTATTGTTGAACAAAAAGATAAACAATTAGGCTATGTTGGAACAATAAAAAAAGTGATGGTAGATAAAATTGAAAATGCAATCAAAGTAGGAAAAGTGCCAGTTATTTCACCTATTGGATTGGATTCTAATAATCAAAAATATAATATTAATGCAGATAGCGTAGCAGTTAAAGTTGCGATTGCAATCAAAGCTGAAAAATTTACACTTTTAACTGATGTCGATGGAGTTTTAGAAAATGGTCAACTTATGACACATCTTAGTTTAGATGCTGCTGCTAAAAAAATCAAGAAGGGAATTATTACAAAAGGAATGATCCCTAAAGTTGAAGCTTGTATGGAAGCAGTAGAAGAAGGATGTCCTAAAGCGCATTTGATTAATGGAACAATAAGTCACGCGCTTTTGCTTGAAATATTTACTGATAAAGGAATCGGCACCGAAATTGTAAAAAATGGAACCAATGAAATAAAAAATAAAGAAAAAGAATTTATTATGGGAACATATGGAAGATTTGATTTAGCAATTGATAGTGGCAAAGGTGCTTATGTATTTGATACTGAAGGGAAAAAATATCTGGATTTTATTGGAGGAATAGCTTGCGTTTCAGTTGGGCATGCTAATGAAAAAGTTGCAAATGCAGTTTGTTCACAAATGTTAAAATTAACACATGTAAGTAATTTATATTATACTGAACCACAAGTTAATTTAGCACAAAAATTATCTATGTTATCTGGTCTTAAAAAAACATTTTTTTGTAATAGTGGTGCTGAAGCTAATGAAGCTGCAATAAAACTTGCAAAAAAAGTTACAGGAAAAAGTAAATTTATTGTTTTTGATCATTGTTTTCATGGTAGGACACATGGTAGTTTATCTGCGACATGGAAACAAAAATATAAAGATCCCTTTAAACCCTTAGTAGACGGTTTTATTTTTGTTCCATACAATAATTTCAAAGCTGTTGAAAAAGCAATTTTGGAAAATGGAAATGATGTTGCAGCTGTAATGATTGAACCTATTCAAGGCGAAGCTGGAATTATTGTTCCAAGTGAAGATTATCTAAAAAAAATATCAATGCTTTGCAAAGAAGAAAATGTTCTTTTAATAATTGATGAAGTTCAAACAGGCAATGGAAGAACTGGTAAATATTTTGCATATTTACACTCAAACATAATTCCTGATATTGTAACAACTGCTAAAGGATTAGCAAATGGACTTCCAATTGGAGTTTGCATTTCTAATTTTGAATTTGAAAAAGGAGATCATGCTTCAACTTTTGGAGGAAATAATGTTGTTTGTGCAGCTGCAAATGAAACAATAGATTATATTTTAGAAAACAAGCTTATGGAAAATGCCACGAATATTGGAAATTATCTCCAATCAAAACTAGTAATTATTCCTAAAGTTAAGAATGTTAAAGGTTTAGGATTGATGATTGGTATTGAAATTGATGGTGATGCCAAAAAAGTTTGTGATAAATGTTTAGAGAATGGACTTTTGATAAACAATGTAGCTGAAAATACATTAAGATTACTGCCTTCACTTACAATAACTGAAAAAGAAGCAGATGAAGCTGTAAGTATCTTAACAAAAGTATTAAGTGATATTGATTGAATTATGGGTATGATTGAATTACACTCTGTTAAATTGAGGATAAAAATGCTTAAAGATACAACTATCAAAAGTAAAATCGAAAGTAAAAAAATTAAAGCAGGAATAATTGGTGCAACAGGTTATACAGGTTATGAACTTACAAAAATATTATCAAAACATAAGTATGTTGAACTTGTTGTATTAAACAGTGAAAGTTCTGCTGGATTAAAAGTTAAGGATTTGTATAATGATTTTGATTTAAATTTAAAATACACAGGATATAGTTTAGACGAAATTGAAAAAATGAATCTAGATGTTATTTTTTTAGCATTGCCACATACTTTAGCCATGGATTATGTTTTAAAATTAAAAAATAATTCTAAATGTAAAATTATTGATTTGAGTGCCGATTATCGTTTTAAAAATGCAAGTGACTATGAAACAGCATATAAAATTCAACACAAAGATAAAACAACAAAAGCTGTTTATGGTTCTCCTGAATTATTCAAAAATGAAATAAAAAATGCAAAAATTATTGCTAATCCTGGATGCTATGCAACAGGAATGCTGCTTAGCAGTTATCCAATTCAAAATCTTGCAAGTTACATAATATTTGATTGCAAGTCTGGTTGGAGCGGTGCTGGAAAAAATTCTTCTTTTGCTAAAGATAATTCTTTAATCAAAGATAATTTAGTGGCATATAATTTAACAAAGCATAGGCACAAATATGAAGTTGAACAATTTATCAAAACAAAATTAAGTTTCACTCCGCATGTTATTGATACATTTAGGGGTATGATGATAACTGGACATTTTATTTTGAAAGAAAAACAAGACTTGGAAAGTATAAAAAATATAAAAAAATTATTTAAAGAGTTTTACAAAGATTGTCCATTAGTTGAAATTGTAGATACAATACCTGATTTACATCAAGTACAAAATACTAATAAACTAATCATCGGTGGATTTGAAGTAGATGAAAACAATCAAATGGTAATTGTTTGTGTGCTTGATAATTTATTAAAAGGAGCTTCAGGCCAAGCCGTACAAAATATGAATCTCATATTCTGTTTCGATGAAAAAGAAGGTCTAGAAACAAATTTGGAGGGTTTAAAATGAATAATAAATTAATGGATAATGAATCTAATAATACAAATGTGGAACAAAAAACAAAAATAAATACTAAACAAAAAGTTATTCTTGCATACAGTGGCGGATTAGATACATCTGTAATTTTAAAGTGGCTTTTGAATAAAGGATATGATGTTGTTTGCTATGTTGCAGATGTCGGGCAACAAGAAGATTTTTTGGCAGCAAAAGAAAAAGCACTAAAAATTGGTGCAAGTAAAGTTTACATAGAAAATTTAAAAGAAGAATTTGTAACTGATTTTATTTTTCCAGCCTTAAAAGCAAATGCAATTTATGAAGGCAAATATCTTCTTGGAACATCGCTTGCAAGACCACTTATTGCAAAAAAACATATTGAAATTGCTAAAAAAGAAAATACCAATATTGTTGCACATGGAGCAACAGGGAAAGGAAATGATCAAGTACGCTTCGAGATGACTTATTACACCCTTATGCCTAATGTAAAAATAATAAGCCCTTGGAAAGATAATGAATTTACAACACAATTCAAAGGAAGAGCAGATATGATAAATTATGCAAATGTTAATGGGATTCCTATTAAAGCTACATCAAAAGCGCCATATTCAACTGATGCTAATTTAATGCACATTAGCTACGAAGCTGGAGTTTTGGAAGATCCATTATACACTCTGCCTGAAGAATGTTTTGAGATGTCTACTTCTCCAAAAAAAGCACCTGATAAAGAGACTGAACTTAAAATAGAATTTAAAGATGGTATTCCAATTAAAGTAGAAAATAAAACGAACAGTCTTTTCTTTACCAATCCGCTGGAAATTTTCTCATATCTAAATAAACTTGGCGGCGAGAATGGAATTGGTAGGATAGATTTGGTTGAAGACAGATTTGTCGGAATGAAATCAAGAGGAGTTTATGAAACTCCAGCTGGAACTATACTTAGAGTTGCACATTTAGATATTGAAGGATTAACAATGGATAGGGAAGTTATGCAGATAAGAGATACACTCATGCCAAAATTTGCACAACTTATTTATTTTGGATTTTGGTATAGTCCTGAAATGCAACTACTTATGACATTAAATGACAAATCGCAGGAAAATGTAACTGGCACAGTATACTTAAGTTTGTACAAAGGAAATGTAATAATCAAAGGAAGAGAAAGTAAATTTAGTTTATACAATCAAAAAATAGCTTCAATGGATGAGCTTGGTGACTATGACCAAACTGATGCAATTGGTTTTATCAAACTAAATGCACTAAGGCTTAAAGCAAGCTCTTCAAGATTGAAGATAAAATAAATTATTTTTAGTTATTTTTAATTATTTTTAAGAGTAAATTAAATAGGAGGAAACAAAATGAAATCGCTACTTTCCTTTATGGATTTAAACCAAAAGCAAGTAAATGAATTATTAGATTTAGCTACAGAAATTAAAAAAAATTCAGAGCAATATTCTTCTGCTTTGCAAGGAAAAACACTCCTTATGATTTTTGAAAAATTATCGTATAGGACAAGAATATCATTTGAAGTTGCAATGCAAAAAATGGGAGGGCATGCAGTTGTAGTAGATTCACAAAACTCAACACTTGGAAAAAAAGAAACAATTGAAGATGCTGCAAGAGTTGCAAGTAGATATGTTGATTGCGTTACTGCAAGGTTATTTGAACATTCAGATGTTATTAAACTTAAAAACAACTCAACAATTCCTGTTATAAATGCACTTACAAACGATTTCCATCCATGCCAAGTTTTAGCTGATCTTTTAACAATAAAAGAGAAAAAAGGTAATTTTCAAGGATTAAAACTTGCATACTTTGGAGATGCACATAACAATGTAACGCACGACTTAATTATTGCAAGCGCAATGATGGGAATGGAAATATTTATTGCTTGTCCAAAAGAAGCTTCTCCAAAAGAAGAAGTATTAATTTATGCTAATAAATTATTAGAAAGCAATAAAAATGGAAAAATTGTAATCATACAAGATCCAATACTTGCTGCAAAAAATGCAGATATTATTGTGACTGACACTTGGATGAGTTATCACATATCTAAAGATGAAGAACAAAAAAGAAAAAATCTTCTAAAAAATTATCAAGTAAATGATAGTTTAGTTTCACATGCAAAAAAAGATTTTATTTTTATGCACTGTCTTCCAGCAACAAGAGAAAATGAAATGACTACTTCAATAATTGATGGAGAACATAGTGTTGTTTTTGATGAAGCTGAAAATAGACTACATGTACAAAAAGCTGTACTGCTTAAATTAATGGGAAAGAATTAAATATCTCAATAAACTTTTATCTTATTAGTTTAAATATATTAACAAACTATTTGGTGAAATAATGAAACTTTGGAAAAAAGATTATGATGTTAATTTTGAAATTGAATCATATTGTACTGATAATGATTATGTATTTGATCAAAGATTAGTACCTTATGATTGTAAAGCATCTATTGCACATGCAACAATGCTAAATAAAATTGGAATTATTAACAAACAGGAATTAAAACTTCTTATTTTAGGCTTAAATGAAATAATAACTCTTCATAAAGATTCTAAATTTATTGTGAAAAAAGATGATGAAGATTGTCATACAGCTATAGAAAATTATCTTACAGCAAAGTATGGAAAAGTTGGGAAGAAAATTCATACCGCAAGATCAAGAAATGACCAAGTCGCAACTGCAATTAGATTATACATGCTAGACTCAATCACAACTACAAAAAATGCAGCATCAAATCTAATTAAAACATTTCAATCTTTCAAAAAAAAATATGGCAAAATTCCAATGCCCGGTTATACTCATATGAGAAAAGCAATGCCTTCTTCAATTGAGCTTTGGAGCAATGCTTTTTTGGATTCATTAAAAGATGACATTCTTTTTTTAGATTCAGTGTATAATCTTGTAAATCAAAATCCGCTTGGTTCTGGCGCTGGATATGGTATTCCATTAAATATCGATAAAAAACTCACAACAAAATTAATGGGATTTGCTAAGTTACAGGAAAATCCAATATATGTTCAAATGAGCAGAGGTAAATTTGAAGCATTGGTTTTGCATGCATTAACATCTATAATGTTTGATCTTAATAAATTAGCAACAGATCTTATAATTTATAGCATGGATAAATTTGGATACTTTGAACTGCCAAAAGAATTTTGTACTGGAAGCTCTATAATGCCTCAAAAATATAATCCTGATCCATTAGAAATTATGCGAGGGAAATATCATCAAGTACTATCTTTTGAATTTCAAATTCTTAGTACAATTGGCAATCTTACAACAGGCTATCATAGGGAATTTCAACTGACAAAAAGTGCACTCATGCAATCTTTTGATATTACAATCTCTTCATTACATGTAGCAGATTTGATTATTAGTAAACTTGAAGTTAATAGTGATAAATGTAAAAAAGCAATGACTAAAGAACTTTTTGCAACACAAAAAGCTTACAAACTTGTTAAACAAGGAGTTCCATTTAGGGAGGCATATTTACGAGTTGCAAAAGAATATCAAAAATAAACTTATTTATTCAAATTTATTTATTGATTCTATGGTTATTTTTGTTAAATATTATTTAATATTCTTTATCTTCCCAAAATCCATTACTGATTCTTGGTTTGATATGTAAACTTTGAATTCTAAGATTGAATCTTTTAAAAATGGACTTAATAACCTTCCTTGTTTAATATCTGTTCCTTCGGTTACTAAATTAAATGAAGGCAAAACAATCAAAGTTTTACTCTTTTTTATTATTCCTAATTTCCACTTACCAACCAAAAAACATTTGTATTTTTCCTGTCTTATACTATCACTAATTGTTATTGCAGAATGTTCATGTCCTATTATTACAATATTTGAATCTTCAAATCTTTTTTCCTTTGGAATTTTGTCTCCGTGGCAGAAAAATATTTTTGTTTTATTCTTTAATTGAATTGCAAAATTGTTAACTACTTCAACTTCTCTTTTTTTTGCAATAGGACCAAGAATTGTGTCATGATTACCTTTTATTAAAATTATTTTTTTTGAGTGTTTTGCAAGATAATCAATCAGGCGAATTGTATCTCTCCATTCCTGCTCTGAAATTGAGCCAAATTCATGCTTTAAATCACCATTTATTATAATTGTTTCAGGCTGGGTTTTTTGGATAATTTTGTCTAATCTTTCAATTGTATCTTTGAAATGCATTCTTGGAACAAGAAAACCTTTTTTGTTTAATTCCTCTTCATAGCCAATATGTAAATCTGAGATCACTAAAGTTTTTTGTTCTCGAATAAATAAAGCTAAATCCACTATCCCAATTCCTTTAATTATTTCCATGCAAAGTAGATAACAACTTGAGAATAAATAGTTTGTTTTTTATCTGTTTTATATTTTAAAAAACTAATCTCCTGTTTTTTGGTCCATTGGATGTTGTGAATATATTTCCCTATATCTTCTACCAACTTCACTTGAAGCAGGCTTATAATCGACCATGGCTAATAATTCATGAACAACATTTCCTGACCAAAGGGCGCCAATAAAATTATTCATTCTTTTTTTCTTATAAATACTTACAAGTTCGTCAACATTTTCACTAACTCTTTTAAAAATAATTTTATTAGCTAGAGCATAGTGTGGCTGTTTTTTTATGCTATTCAAATAATCAAACAAATCTTTTTCATTATATTTTCTGGCTGAAAAAGTCAGTTCATTAAATCTTAGAATTTCTAAAAACCAGGACATTTTATGAACTCCAAATTGGGTTTCAAAATCCATAGATTGCAACAGATAAAAAGATTGTCTTTCCAACCATTGAATTGAAGTTATTATACTTGGTTCAATTCCATATTCATTTCTTTGCATTAATTTTGACAATTTATCGTTGATGTATTTTAAAGTTGTTGCGAGCTCTTCTCTTTTGGTATACATTGAATTACACTTGCTTAAAGATAACATAAAAAAACTTAATTTATTGTCGGTACATACTGGAGGTTGAAGTTCTACTAATTTAGTATTTTGTTTTAATCTTCGCAAAATATCAATTGATTTTATTTTTTTTGTTACTTTATTAGCTATTCCTTCATTTTCCTTGTTAATTTCTGAACATTCCTTATTATATAGATCTATAGAATAAAATTTTATATTTTCAGAATTAAAATAATCACATAATGGAAGAATAACATTTAACTTTTTTGGATTTTTAGTATCATAAAACTCAATCATGGCATCTATCAATTCATTAACATGCGGTCTTTGATCATGAATAAAATCTCTCATACTACCAAAACTATAACCTAGAGATAATGCATCTAATCTATTTTGTTCAAACTTATTAAAATCTGATGTTGGAAATATTCGCTCTATCATTATCAATTCATTAATTGCTTGGGAGCAAATCTTTAATAAAAAACAATGACATATATAATCTCCAATTCCAAAGTCATTTTTATACATACCCCAAATATTGCCTCCTCTTAAAAGAATTTTTACATCTTCTGTTTTATTGATTATAGCATTTAATAATTTAGTTCCAAAAATATTAACATTTTCTTCTGTTAATCTTCTTTTGGTGCTATACCTATATACTGCGTCTAAAAATTTATCAAAAACTTCTGCTCCAACATTATTATTGTTCTGATATAATTTTAACATATATTTTATTTGTTTAGGATCATGGTGTCTTATTGATAAATTAAATGAGCTGGATAATAAACCAAAGCGAGAATAATCTTGAATATCCAAACTATTTTTATAACCATACTCATATAATTTTACCAATTGTTCCATTAAAGCATTAAATTCTTCAGAAGTCCACATTTTGGGTATGTAATTGCTATTATTTCCTTGAATATCACGCAAGCAGTTATCAAAATCCCACAGTCTCTTTCTTTTTATATTTATATCATTGCAGGTATCACAAAATGTTGCTATCCAAATCTGTCTCCATTTATTAAACAAATCATGTCTATTGTTGATTTTTTCTACTGTTCCTAAATGAGTTTCTATTTCCTTTAACCTATTTAGAAATTCTTTTTCATCTGTTAAAATCTGATACTGCTCTTTTAATAAAGATATCAGTTGATTAATATTGTGGTAAATTATTCCCATATCTTTGTTACCATATTCTTTAAAAAATTGTTGTTTTTTTTGAAGAATTATCTTAAGTTTTTGCCAATTTTTATTGTCCCAAGAAAGAAGCTGATTAATTTTTTCACGCTCATTTATATCTTCAATTTTTAACAATTCTTTATCAATATCCTTCTCAACTTTTAATATAATCTCCAAATTTTTGTTATCATCATTACTTTTATCTCCAATATTAAAAATCAAAGCTTGGGTGTGATATTTTAATGAATGTAAAGTTTTAGATTTTTTTTCCCAATCTTCAAGAAAGCCTCTTAACATAGTTATTTCATAATTAGTATCTTTTAGCATTGTTTCCATAAAATATTCAATTTTTTTATAAGAAGGCAATTCTTGCAGCTCTTCTGCATTTTTTTTGCCTATTATCTTTTTAAAAATACTTTTCATAAATTCAATATTAAGAAATTGGGTATAAATATTTTATCAATAAAAATATAATTTTTATATTAATTTTCTAATTTTATTATCTATTTAATTTCATCATAATATCTTTTCATCAAAAGAGCATCACTTTCAATATTAGGACTTTCACAAATTAATACTCCTTTGACATTAAAATCTTTTAACACTTTCATTAAATCTTTGTAGTTCATATCTGATTCTTCCAATATAAGATGCTTTCTTTCGCCCTTATCAGAGTAATCAATTCCTGCCATATGCATGTGCATATTTTGAAGTCCTCTTTTTCCAAGATACTTTTCTACATCTTCAAGAATATTTGTGAATTCTTTTAGAGTGTTATATTTTCCGTTTGATCTTGCATGAATGTGAGCAAAATCAAAACATGGCATAACTTGTTCAAGTTCAGAACTTAGTTGTAACAATTCTTCAAAACTTCCAAACTGAGGATTTTTTCCTGTGGTTTCTGGTCTTACCCAAATATTATTTCCTTCAGATTTTAAAGTTTTAACAATCTGCTTTAATTCAGATTTGATTATATTGTAAACTTTTGTTTTTTCTTCACCTAAATAAAAACCTGCATGAAATGTTAAACTCCAAGCTCCACAGGCATGTGCAATTCTTGCAGCATTAAGAATTCTTTGAACACTCGCTAGCTGCTTAATTTTTTCTTTAGCACTTAAATTAATGAAATATTGGCCATGGCATGTTAAAATAACATCATTTTTTACTGATTGTTCTTTTACCAATGGTGCTTTTTCTTTTGTGATATTTACACTATGGACAAATTCAAGTTCCATAGCACTTAAGCCTAATTTTTTTACAAATCCAATACCATCTATTGTGGTTCTTGGATTTGCTGATAAGGGTACTCCTGCTGTACCAAAATTTAATTTATTAATTTCCATTCTTGTCAACTTTTATTTTTATTTACTTATAATTTCACTAATTTCAATTTTTCTAATATTATTTACTTAATAAGTTCCCCTTAGTTTTTCAGCTTCAAGTACTCTTTTTACTGCAACAATGTATGAAGCATTTCTCATACTACATTCATGTTTTTGAGATTCATCATAAACTTCTTTAAATGCATTTGACATAATTCTATCTAATCTTCTTATCACTTCTTCTTCTTTCCATGTATAATTATAATTGTTTTGCACCCACTCAAAATAGCTTCCAACAACTCCACCTGAATTTGCTAGAATATCTGGAACAACTATAATATTTTTAGCATCTAAAATTTCATCAGCTTCCATTGTAATTGGAGCATTTGCAAGTTCAAGTATAATTTTAGATTTTATTTTATCAGCGTTTTTTATTGTAATTTGATTACTTAATGCAGCAGGCACAAGAACATCGCATTCAATTTCAAGTAATTCTTCATTGCTTATTCTTTTTGTATTTTCAAAGTTAACAATACTATTATTTTTAGTTTTGTGGTCAAGAAGCTTTTTTATGTCTAATCCTTCGTTGTTGTAAACTCCACCTTGTGAATCAGATATTGCAACTATTTTATAACCTGCCTGAAACAAAATATCTGCAAGATGGCTCCCAACATTTCCGAATCCTTGAATTGCAACTTTTGCATTTGGATTAAGATTCATTTGTTTTGCCAATTCTTTAAACACAGCAGCTCCACCATAAGAAGTTGAATATTCTCTTCCTTCACTGCCACCCATTGCCAAGGGTTTTCCTGTTATAACTGCTGGTTGATGTTTGCCAGTTATAAGTTCATATTCATCTAGCATCCATGCCATTATTTGTGGAGTTGTATAAACATCTGGCGCTGGAATATCTATATTTGGTCCAATAAATTTATGGATTGCTCGAATATAACCTCTACTTAATCTTTCTAATTCATTTTTGGAAAGTTCTTTTGGATTAATTACAACTCCTCCTTTTCCACCACCAAATGGAATATTTGCAACTGCACATTTTAATGTCATTAAAAATGAAAGAGTTTTTACTTCTTCTAAATCAACATCTGGGTGAAATCTAATCCCACCTTTACATGGGCCTCTTGCATCATTGAATTGCACCCTATGCCCAACAACTCTTTTTACTGTTCCATTATCCATATGGACGGGAAATGCAACTGTAATACTTCTAACAGGTTGCTTTAAGATATCTATCTCAGCTTGAGATAGTTCAATTATGCTTGCAACTTTATCTAATTGAGAAATGCAATGAATGCAAACATTTTGTTCGTCTTTCATTAATCTTCCATCTTTATCAACTTTTAATGACTGCTTTGCCATAAAATCACCCTCGTAAATCACTATTTTTTGTAATTAATACTATAATTAATATTACAATCAATTATTGTGGCTAAACCTTATTTGTTAATTATTTTACTTAACTATTAATGTCTTTGTTTAAATATATGATAAAGTATGATAATTGAAGGGGTATAAATAGGTTTCTTATATCTTTATTTCTTATATTTTTATAATGCAGTTATATATTGATTTTATAGTTTTAATTCTTTGACTTTAGAAAAAACAAATTCTTTTAATTCTTCTGGCCAATTGGTTTTTATCTCTTCTTTATATTTTTCAATTGCACTAATAACTTTATCATCAATATCTTTTTCTTTTCTAATCATTTTTAAAATTTCTAATTTTGGAAATCCAGGAATATGTGGAGTATCCCAAAGTTGCATTTTTAGTTTTTCTTGTTCTTTATCTATTTTTTCATCTTGCTGTTTTATCATCTCTTTCCAAAATTCTTCATAACTAAAATCTGCATCGTGCTTGTTTTTACTAGAGTTCTCCAATAATCTTTTTGGTATTTCAATGTCACTATGTTTTTTTGCAATTTTTGCAAGCACCATTTCATGCATTCTTCTTAAGAATTCAACTTTATCTTCTATTGCCAAAATGTCCATGTGTCCTTCTAGCAATAAGCCAAAAGCAAAAGGAGAAGGGATACTTGAATTATGTTCAACAATTTTTATTTTACCTTCTCTTAAAGAAGATTCAATTTTATGACGATGTTCTTTTGAAAGTGAGCCATGATGCGCTCCAATATTTTCAGAATAGTTTTTTGGAAATCTTTCTTTTAGATGGTTAACAACTCTTTCTGTTGCAGCTCTTGTATTTGTGAAAATAAGCGTTGTTTTATGTTCTTGAACTAATTTATCAATTAATTCATACATTGCATTATGCATTTGCTCATGTGTTGTATTTATTAAATCAGGAACAGGGCTTAAAACTTTCAAATCAAGTTTTTTTATGAATTGCGTATCAATTATTGTGCAATCTCTCTCTTTTTGCTTGCTCTCTTTATTTTCATCAAAACCGACAAGAAATTTTGCAACTTCTTCAATTGGAGCAACAGTTGCTGAAAGTCCAACTCTTGTCATGTAACCTGATAATTGTTGTAATCTTTCCAAACTTAATGAAAGATGAACTCCTCTTTTGTTCTCAGCTAGTGCATGCACTTCATCAATTATACACCAATCAACTTTTCTTAGATGCTCTTTGAATTTAATTGTTGAAAGAAGTATTGCTAAACTTTCTGGAGTAGTAATGAATATATGGGGGGGAATTTTTGTCATCTTTGCTCTTTCAGCAGTTGTGGTGTCTCCAGTTCTAACTCCAACTCTTATGCCAAATTCTTTTCCTGCAATTTTTTCCATTTCTTGCAAAGGAGTTATTAAATTTACTTTGATATCTTCATTTAAGGCTTTTAGAGGAGAGATGTAAACACAATATATCCTATTTTCTAAAATTCCTTTTTCTGAACTATCAATTAATTCATTCAAAACAGATAAAAATCCAGTAAGTGTTTTGGTAGCTCCGGTTGGAGCAGTTACAAGTGTATTTTTTCTGCTATGGATTTCCATTACACCAAAAAGCTGTGGCATTGAAAAATCATTGAATTTAGAAAAAAACCATTTTTGCACAATAGGGTGCAAAATACCTAAAAGCTCTTCTTTGGTATTTGGTTTTTCTTTGAAAGTTATCATTGGGAGATGATTAGACAATTTGTTGTTTATAACACTTGGCCTTGAATATTTAACTTGACTATACTAACTTGTTTATACTAAATTATTTTATCTTCCTAATATTGTTTATACTACTTTTAAATAGCAAATTTGCAAAATTTTATAAACAAAATATCTTTGGTAATACAATATGTCTGAAAACAAATTCAAGGAAAAACAGAAATCTGTAAATTTATCTTACCCTTATTCTCCTCAAAGTTTAATTTGGATTAAAAATAATAACAATTACGATGATATTATTACTTTTCAACATGCAATTGCATTATTTGGAAAATCTCCAATGTTTCATTCGCTTCATTATGGAGATGGAATCTTTGAAGGAATAATTGCTTTGAAATCTAATCGAGATGATAATAAAATAAATTTCTTAACTCTTAATGAAAATGCAGCAAGATTTATGAAAAGTTTGGAACATAAACTTTTAATTAAAGGTGAACCAGAAAAAATTGCAGATGAAATATATAATAAAATGTTACAAAATCATCCAGAAATAAAATTACAACCAAGAAAACAAATGGATTATTTAGATGTTAATGAAGATGAATTAAAAGGAAGATGGATGGAGCTTATGGGGAGAAATCTAGCAAATCAAACACTTGATCCAAATGGATTAATTTATATGAGGCCCTGGGCAGGTAGAGGGGAAAAATATAATGAAGAAGGGCGTAAAGTAGCAGGGCTTGGTGTTTTTGGTGGAAATAATGAAGCAGTAATTGAAACTTCAACTTTTAATGTTCCACCCTATTTAGCTGGTGATAATCCTCCAATTGTAATTGTTGGACAACCTGAATTAATTTTTGGAAAAGATTATTCTCAAAAATTTGGAAAAAATGCAATTAGGGGCATTTCAACTCCTGAAAGATTAGTAAAATCTGCTTCAAATTATGGATGGCCAGGAGTTTACAAGACATTTGCCAATATGGCAGGATTTAATGAAACACTTATAGTTGATAATAATCTTAATGTGCTTGAGGGTGGCGGGGAAAATGTTTACATTGTTAAAAATAACACTTTAATCACTCCTCCATTATCTCAAGGAGTTTTACCTGGAACAAAAAGAAAAATTGTTCTTGAGATAGCACAAATTATGGGGATTCCAGTAGAAGAGAAAAAATTTTCTTTAGATGAATTGTTTAATGCTGACACAATGGCATTTTCTGGTACTTGGACAGGATTTGAAATTGTAAAACATATTGTGCAAATGTTTCCTGAAAAATACAAAAGTTTTGATAATAAAAAAGCAGATAATCTATTACAAAAAATACACTCTGCTTACTACTCTTTAACACATGATGAGAAAATGGCTAATAAAAAACTAACTGAGTTGCAAGATAGAGTTTTAACTCCAGTCTATTTCAATAAATAATATTCTTCTTAAATAAACATTTTTAAATATTTTTGAATATTCTTGAATAAACAGCTTTTTAGTTTATTATTTTTACTTATTCAAAAAATTTATTAACTAGAGCAGATACTTTTTGTTTGGTGATTATTATGCCAGGAATGCTTGAAAGTGAAAAATTAAATGCCCTAACACAAGGGATTCTTAAGACAAAGATTGCAAATGATTTTACAACAGCAACTAAGATTGCAGAAGCCTTATTAGCTGAGGATTCAAGATTATCAGAAGGTGAAAGATACTTTAAAACAGCAATTTTTAATAAAGTTACTGACGATTTAATAAAATGGTTTGCAGGAAATACATTTGATAAAGAAGTAGCTCATTTAAAAGAAGAAATTGAATCCTTAAAAAAAGAGATAAATGAATTAAAAAGAGGAAGAGAAGCAACACCGGAGAGAAAAACTGTTAAAAGAATGATTGAAGTTGAAGAAGATGCTGAAACTGGTGAAGTTGTAAAACAACAACAAGTAAATCATTCGCAACAGCAAGCATCTTCAATGGTTTCTTCTGCACCTTTGCCAAGAGGCGAAGAGCCAAAGAAAGCAACAGTTGGCGCTGGTCCTGGAAAATCTGATGTTAATCCTAATGATTATGATATCAGCAAGATATTCTATGCAGGCGGGAAGAAATAAATATAATATTAAATTTAAGTATATCAGATTTAAGTAAAAGAACCTACTAAAGATCTATTTATTACCCTATCCTAACTTAATACTTCCCTATCCTAACTTAAGGGCAATATTCCAATACTCACAGCAAGCTTTTTAAATACATATTTTTTCCTTGACTATGGTTTAGAGGTTCTGTAGTAAGGGCTTTGCTTTAGGCTATGGACTAATAAGAAAGAGTTACAATAAAATAATAAAAACAAATAATAAAACTACATAAAATAACAAAGGTGAATAGATGGCAACAGTATATGATGTTTTACAACAAGAACTTGTGGAAATGGCAGCACAAGAATTAAAGAGCGTTCCACAAATAAAAGAGCCACAATGGGCTTTTTTTGTAAAGACGGGAATGCATAAAGAAAGACCTCCTATTGAAAAAGATTGGTGGTATTTTAGAACAGCTTCAGTTTTAAAATATGTTTACAAACTTGGACCAATTGGTACTGCTAAACTTAGAGTTAAATATGGCGGAAGAAAAAATAGAGGACATGCTCCAGAGCACACATTTAAAGGTTCAGGCAGTATTATTAGGGAAGTTTTACAGCAACTGGATACAGCTGGTTTTACAAAACAAGTTGAGAAAGGTTTGCACAAAGGAAGGATAGTTACTCCAAAGGGTAAAAGTTTCCTAGATAAAATAGCAACAAAAATACTTAGTACTAAACCTAGAGTTGCAAAAGAATCTTCTTCAAAACAAGATGACTCTACTCAAATTGAGACAAAAGTAAAAGAGCCAAAATCAAAGAAGAAAGAAGCTAAACAAGTTGCAACAAGTGCACCTATTGAAGATGCAGAATAAATTATTGTTATTTATTATTCAATTATAAAATATTTATATTATAAATTATTATGGATCATAATAAATTATAAAATTTGATAAAACATGAGCGAGCTTGACGATATACGGATGCGAAAGCTTGCATCGATGCAAGCACAAGATTTAAACAAGCAGCAAAATGCAGCAAATGAAGAAGCTAATCTTCGAAAGCAAATTGCTGAGCTTGAAAGTATTGTCAAACAAGTTTTAACAAAAGAAGCATTAGAAAGATATAGCAACATCAAAGCTGTTGATTATGATAAAGCAGTTCAGATAATTGCTGTTATTGGACAACTCATTCAATCTGGCAGAGTAGAAATGATTGATGATAATATGTTAAAACAGCTATTATCCAAATTAGCTCCTAAAAAAAGGCAAATCAACATAAAAAGAGTATAAAAAATATAAAAATTAAAAACAAAATTAAAAAATAAAATAAGACGAGGTCATCATTATGGCAAGAGTAAAACATCCAGCCAAAAAGAAAAGATTGGCAAAGAAATCGTCACAGACGAAATGGGCACCTTTTTGGACAGTACCCAAAATATATGGCAAAGGCAGAAGAGTCCATCCAGGAAGACATACAACTGTTAAAAGAAGCTGGAGAAGGACAAAGACCAAAGCGTAAGTTAGAGGATGATTAATATGGCAATTGAAAGAATATACAATATCCCAATTCGAAAAGACTGGCTTAATGTTCCAAAATATAAAAGAGCTAAAAAAGCAGTTAGAGTTGTTAGGGAATTTTTAGCTAAGAATATGAAAACAGAACTTGATAATGTTAAGCTTGGTAAATATCTTAATCTTAAAGTCTGGGAACACGGCATAAAATCTCCGCCACATCACATCAAAGTTAAAGTAACTAAAGATGATTCTGGTAAAGTTTATGCAGAAATTGTAACCGCTCCAGTTGAAAAGAAAGAGACTGTTGACCAGAAAGTCAAGAAAGCTGAAAAAATAACTAAATCTAATCAAGATTCTTCAGAAGATGTAACTGAAGTTAAAGAAGCAGAAGTTGTAAGTACTTCAGTTGAAAAGAAAACAACTAAAAAATCAGCAAAAAAGAAAGAGTAAATCTTTCTTATTTTATTTATTTTCTAATTTTCTTTCTATTTTTTCGTTTATTGTTTTGTAACTTTTATCTTTTTTTGTGTTTTTTATATTCAATTTTTTTATTTGGAATATTTATAACTCTTTGTTTTTTAAACTACTTTATAGTAATAAAATTAATTAGATTTATATATTAAAGAATATTGGGGTTCTTATGGGCAAATTAGAACAAAATTCGGAAGATTCAAAGCAAATTGACATATTATTTAATAATTCTAAAGATTATTTATCTGAAATTAACTTATCTGTTCAAAAGACAATTGATAGATTTAATACAATAACAAAAACTTTTGAGTCAAATGAAGATTCGAACAAAATTCTTTTACCTACAAAACATTTAATAAACAAAATCGATGCAAAATCATTTAATCCTAATCTTTTAAAAGTCTCTAATAAAGACCTTATTGAAACTCTCTCCCATTTTTATTTTGCAGATTTAAATTTTGAAAATGATCTTTTCAATGAGGAAAAAGTTTCTGAACTTTTTCAAAATAAAAAAGATATTGATTTTTTAGTTAACATTGTTAGTTTTATTGCTAAAAGATTGGCAACAAAGAAAAATACAATCTTTAAGCACTGACTATTTAATTGGTGGACTAGAAATGCTTGCTACACTTTCATCTGCTAATTACGATAACCTGTCTAAAATAAAAATTGGTTCTGAATTATTTAGACTTCCACTTGAAAATATGAAACTCTCATATAAAGCAATGGGAATTAATAGTTTACTCCAAGAAAAAAGGGATATTAAAGAAATAATTGAAGGTTCTAAAATTTTTATTGGTGATTATATTCCTATAAAACGGTTAGGTGGCGGTAAAGAAGGATATACCTACTTACTTAAAAATATTGAAGGCAGTGAAGGATTTAGGGTACTTAAAATTAGGTATACAAAAGATGAAAAGGAAGCAGCAGTTATGGAAAGAATCAATGAAGCTCGTAAAGAAGGATACACTATTGATAATGTTGTTTCTATTACAGATAGTGGAAAATCCATTGCATGGGTTGATGATAAAACAGCTTATGTAATTATGCAAGAGTATGTTCCTGGTAAAACATTAGCACAACTTCTTAAAGAAAATGGTAAATTCAATACAGAAGATGTGTTAAAAATAATAGTGCCAATTTTCATAGCAACAAGACAACTTGAAACAATTGGTATTTTTCAAAATGATACTAATCCTTCAAATATTATTGTAGCTGAAAATTTAACCAAATCCACTTTGGTAGATTTCGGACTAGGAACATTTGTTCCTTATGATTCTAGTGATATAAGTATTAGACATGGTGCAAAATCTAATTATGCAACTATTGGATATGTCATATTTGAAATGGGGGTAGGAGAGAATTTTATTTTTCCAAGGCGTAAACAAATGGACACTCAACTCCATAGAGATTTTATCATGAAAAATAAAAAAAGTATGTATGACGTGAATAAATTAAACTTTAAATACACAGAAAGAGTAAAAAGAAAAGTAGATCCCATGTTACATGATTTAATCTTTACCTGCTTAAATGACGTTTATAATCCGGATGCAATACAAGCTGAATTTATAAAAATTCAACCTGATTTAAAATATGATTTTATGAGCAAAGAAGAAAATAAAAGTGCACATATCACAAAAGATGATTTGATCTATACTTTACAACAACAAATTTATAAATTAAAACATGATAAATTAAAAAAATAACTAATCTAATTTATTTGGTTATTTTTTTCATATAATTCTTTCATACAAATAACAAGTACTGTATCAATAAAATCACTAGTTGTATCTAAAATCATTCTAGCTTCTACAATAACTTTTAACTCATAAACATTAAAATTTTCATTTTTTAAATAATCAATTAACTTATATCTTTTTTTTACTATTTCATCTAGTGATTCCCAATCTAAATCTCTTATATTCAAAGAATCTAACTGATGTGTTAAAAATTCAAAAAGTTCATTTACAAATTCTTTGATTTTAGTTGTTACTGTTTTCATTTTTGCAATTTGATTACTAATGTGCCTAATTTTATCTATAATCCTATCCCCAATCATATGTATATTGAACAATGCAGCTTTCATATCTTCATCAATTTCTGAACTATTTAAAAGTCTTAAATAATGATACAAGAATTTGACAATGTTATCATGATACTGGTAAGATTTTTTATCAAATTCTTTGAAGTTTGAGTTTAAAGCATTCTTAAATTCGTCAATAAATTCTTTTATTAGAAAACCTACTCTTCTTCTTACAGTTTCCATCTTCTCAGTTTCTTCTTTTGAAATCAAACTTTCCATTACAATACTATTTCTTGACTGGCTTATAACTTCAAGACCAATCAATTTATTGCATGTTTCTTTTACATGATAACAAAGTGATATGTTTTTTGTAGCTCTAGTGTCATGTATTTCATCTTTTTCAAAAGTTACTGTTATAATCTCAGCTCCTTCAATATATAAAGTGTATAAAGTTCTATCAAGCAAAAATCTGTTTAAGTCATTAGCATTTATCAAGAAACTTTTTTTTGATAATTTTTTAATAGTTTTACTAATAAAAATAAGACTTCCTTTATCTGATACTTCCAATTCATCCCCTTTTTTTATGTTATATTTTTTAGTCCATTTATTAGGAAGACTTATTGTTAGGGTGTTTTCTCCAACGAGATTTACTTTTCTTTTCATATTACCTGTAATGTTTTTGTTTATTTATATACTTTTGCATAAATAATTACATAATTACTAATAATAATTATAATTGGTTAAAGTATATATAATTTTAACGTCTTCTACGTAATCATTACAACTTAAATGTATTTGTTATGGTAATAAAAAATTAGTAATGGGTGCATAAAATGTTAAATGAAAAAGAAAAAAGTTTAATTGTTGCTTTGAGAAATAATTCAAGACAAAAGATTAACGTTTTGGCAAAAAAACATAGTTATCCAGTTTCTACAATGATTGATATGCTTCATAAAATGGAAAGGGAAGGAATAGTTTTCCATAATAGTAGTTTATGTTTTACTAAAATAGGTTACCCTTTGCAATTATTTATGGCAGTAAAAACTGATAATTCGGGCAGGGAAGAACTAAAATCTTTTTTAAGTAATCAAAAAAATGTTAATAGTTTCTATTTAGTAAACTCAGGATATGATTATCACTTTGAAGCCATATTCAAAAATTCAAAAGAAGAATATGATTTTATTGACGAATTAAATCGCAAAAACAAAATATTGGATTCACATATTTATCGGGTTATTGAATCAATTCACAATAACCGTTTTTTAAGTAGAGAAGACCATTTTGAGTAAGTCACTAGTTGCTGTAAAGTTTTCGATGTAGTGATAACTCTAAAAAAATGAAAAGGTGATTTAGTGCCCCCAAAAAACGTTGAAGAAATGTTAAAAGAAAATATGATTATTGGAAAAGAAGAAACTTATGACTCGATGTGTAAACGAGTTTATTTAACTATTGCAGAAGAAAGCCGTAAATATGGAGCTAATGACATTCAAATAAAAGAATTTGCCAATACACTTGAAACATTATTCAAAAATGATATTATTGTTCCAAGTACACCTATTTTAACTAATGCAGGCAGATTTGATGATAGACCACTTTCTGCATGCTCGGTACCTCCTCTTGATTATAAATTAGATAGAACAAAATTAGCAGAATTAGTTAGGGATTATCATAAAAAAGGAATGGGAACAGGATTTAATTTTGATGATTCGGCTAATCCAGTTGAGGAATTATTATTTTTTAATAATCATGCTTCAGAAGAATTTAAACGAAAAGAAATGGATAGGCCCGTTGGAAATATGGGTATAATTTCAATAGATCATCCAAAAGTTTTGGAATTTGCAGCTACCAAAGCACAAAAATATAGAAATGCTGATTGGAAATTTAATATCTCAATAAATTTAAAATCAGATTTCATGGAAGCATTGAACTCAAATGGAAATTACAAACTAAAAGATGGTACAACATTCAAAGCAGTTACATTATTTAATGAAATAATTAAATATGCACATAGTTGTGGAGATCCCGGGCTTGTTTTTTTAGATAGATTTGAAGAATTTAATGTAACTCCTCAACACGGTAAAATTCTTTCATTAGCACCATGTGGGGAAATTTCTATGGCGCATGGTGAAACATGTCAATTTAGTTATATTAACTTGGCAAAATTTCAAAAAAATGAAGGAATTGATTATACCTCTTTAAGAGATGTTGTAAATTATACAGTTTTAATGCTTGATAATGCATTAGATATAAGTGCAAGAAATATTGATAATGAAACTAGCAAAAACCTAATCGAAGTCAAAAGAAAAATTGGATTGGGGGTATGCGGATTTGCCGATCTTTTATCTTCACTTTCTTTACCCTATGATTCAGTAGATGCTGTAAAATTAGCAGAAGATATCATGAGTTTTATTAATTACCAATCCAAATTAGCATCTATTAATCTAGCTAAAAAAAGAGAACCTTTTGTTGCTTTTTTTGACAATCGAACTAAAAAGGAATTGATTATTGGACGGTATTTGGGAAAAAATACCAACACTGTATCAGAGACTAAATGGAAAAACCTTTACGAAGCAGTTGATAAATATGGTATTAGAAATGTATCAACTATAGCTTTACCTCCAACTGGAAGAAGCTCAATGGTTATTGGAGCATCAGCATCTATTGAGCCTCATTTTAGATTATCTCTTAGTGAATCTTTGAAAGATTCGATTAAAAATATTACATTGAATTTAGGTATTGAAAATCAGTTAGATAAAATCTACGATGTCATAGAAAGAAATGGTAGTTTACAATCTGTTGAGTCTTTAGGAATATACAAAGACCTCTACAAAACATGTTTGGAATTATCCCCTGAATCACATTTGAATATGGTTGCAGCATTTCAAAAATTTACCGATGAATCAATTTCAAAGACAGTTAATTTACCTAATTATTCAAATCCAAATGATGTAGCTGCAACTTATCTTAAAGCATATGATTTGGGATTAAAAGGAATAACTGTTTTTCGAGATGGTTGCAAAAATCAGCCAAAAGAATTAGCAAATATTAGCTAATAATTTTAAATGAAAATGGGGTAAATACAAATGAATAATGGGAATGTAATTGTATTCGAAGGACCTGATGGATCTGGAAAAAGTGAGGTTGGAAAGCTTGTTGCTAATAAGGCCAATTCATTATTAATTGATGGTTTAGTTGGTCCTTACCAAGAAGCAAGAAGCCATGTAAGTGAACATACACCATTCAAAGGAAAATATTTGTTTTATTTAGCAGCAAATTTAGATTTATCGAAACAATTAGAATCTGAAAGTAAAAACAATAATATAATATGTGTGAGGTATTATTATAGCACTTTAGTTGATTATGCATCAAGACTCAAAATTTTACCAGAAGAATTACAGAATAGAGTTGGAGTTTATGATACTGATTTTTTTCAGCCAAATTTAACAATATTATTACATGTTAATTCAGATAAGCAAAGAGAAAGAATTAACTTTAGAAATAAAGGCAATAACACATATACTGATAAATTAGCTTTAGAAGATTTTGAATACCAAAAAAATGTTACTGAAAACTATTTAAAAGTTGCAGCAAATAACAATTGGGTAGTACTTGATACATCAAATATTTTTTTGGATGAAGTAGTTGAAAAAGCTGAAAAAATAATAAATCAAAGGATAAGCAGGTGAATATGATGATCAATCAAAAAAATGTATGTGATAAAGTTTATGGTGATTTTATTATAACTGAACCTGTGATCATTGAACTTATGGAAAGTAAATCTATCCAAAGACTTAAAGGAATAAATCAAGCAGGTGCAGCACAATTTGTTGTAGAAGGAAGAAATATTTCCAGATATGACCATAGTGTTGGTGTAATGTTACTTTTAAAAATACTAGGAGCTAGTCTTGAAGAACAAATTGCAGGTTTGTTACATGATTTATCACACACTGCTTTTTCACATGTTACTGACTATTTACACCAAGATTCAAAACAAAGTTATCACGAATCAATTTTTGAATCATTATTCACTAATTCTGAAATACCTCATATTTTGGAAAAACACAATGTCAATTCAAAACATATCTTAAATACTCATAATTTTTCTCTTTTAGAACAACCAATCCCTGATTTATGTGCAGATAGGATAGATTATACTTTAAGAGATGCCACTGTTTATGGATTTATTCAAAATACTAAAAATATTGTAGATAGTTTAATTATTATAAACGGAAAAATAGTATTTAAAGATTTGATAAATGCTACAAATTTTGCCAAAATTTTTATTGATACAGATGTAAAATATAGATCAAATCCAAAAGAGCTTTTGGCTAGTCAAATTCTTGCAGACACTTTAAAATTTGCTATAAAAGTAGGAGTCATAATTGAAGCAGATTTACTAAAATCGGATAAATATTTAATTGATAAATTAAAAAATTCAAAAGAGAAATTAATTGTTTTTAATATGAAAAAATTAAACTTTGATTTGACAGTTATTGAAGATAAAAATAATTATGAATATTATATCAAACATAAAATTAGATATGTAGATCCTATTTATCAAACATTAAGTGGTGAACTAATTAAAGCTAGTACATCAGATAGTGATTTAAAAAATTATATCACGCAATATATCCAAAATATGGAAAAGGGACATTATCTAAGAACTGGAACATACTAACTCTTTTTTGGATATATTTTTGATAAGAAGAGGCAGATAGTTAGAACTTTGATAGTCAAAACTCTCATAATCCAAATCATAATTTACATAAATGGGTATATTAATTTTGATAAATGAAAAAATACAGAGGATTAAATGACAAAATATTTTTCAAAACAAGGATTTAGTAATTTTTCAAAAAGAATAAATGATCTAGAAGCTAAATTAGTTGACTTACAAAGTCAAATACAATATGCATGTGAAGTGGGGGGAGATGTTTGGCACGATAATTTTACTTATGAAACTTTAACTGAACAAATTAGGATGTATGATAAAGAATTAAAAAGTAAACACAATGAGATTAGTGATGCAGTAATTATGAATTATCCTAATAGTGTTGATAAAGTTTGTTTTGGGGCAGAAGTTAATTTGATAATAGATGGTTTGGAAAAAACTTTTAAAATAGTGGGGTATGGGGAATCTAATCCTGATACTGGCGAGATCTCTTATATTACTCCAATGGCTAATGCTATAATGCATCTTAAACCTGGGGATAAAATTAAAAAGAAAGTAGGGACTAATTTAAGAGAAATAGAAATAGTTAATGTGAAGCCTATTTCTTAATTAATGGAATTTCCTAAATAAAGGAGCAAGATTTATAATGCCTGTAAAGTCCTTTACTTAATGATGATGAAAACAATATCATTTTTAGGAACAGGCAAGATGGCAACAGCTTTGATAGCAAGTATCAGTAAACACTTAGATGGCTATAAAATTATTGCAACTGATAAAAACCAGCAAAATTTAGATTTTGTAAAAAATAATTATTCTGTTCAAATTACATCTGATAACAAAATAGCAATTGATAAAGCAGATATTATTTTTCTTTGTGTAAAGCCGCAAGATATGGGTAATCTTTTAGACGAAATTAAAACTTCAATTACAAAAAATCAATTAATTGTTTCTATTGCAGCAGGACTTAAAATATCTTTTTATGAAAAATATTTACCACTATCAAAAATTGTAAGAGTTATGCCAAATACTCCAGCTCTTGTTTCACAAATGGCAGCAGTTTACTCTTCAAATACCTTTGTTAATCTGGAAGATTTAAAAGAAATACACGCAATTTTGAATTTGGCAGGATTGGCAATGCAAGTTGAAGAAAATAAAATAGATATTGTTACAGCAGTTAGTGGTTCAGGTCCAGCATTTTTCGCAATATTTATGGACGAAATAATAAATGAAGCTAAAAAATTAGGTTTAGATGAACAGATGGCTAGAAAATTATGTTATCAAACAGCAATTGGCACCGGGAAATTGCTTTTGGAAAAAAATATGAGTCCAAATGAACTTGTAAAAATGGTAGCATCTCCTGGCGGAACAACTGAAGCAGGACTTAAAATATTAGATACAAAACAATTTCGAACAATAGTAAAAAATACAATTGATACAACTGTAAACCAAAGTAAAGAGATGGGGAAAAATGGTTGAAAAAATAATTGAGAAAGTACCATCTAAAAATAACTTAAAAAATACAGATATTGAAAATCAAGTGGTTAACACTCTAGTTAATCAAGCAAAACTTGCAAAAGAGGCAGCAATAATACTTGCAACACTTTCTAATGAAAAGAAAAATTCTGCTTTAGAAGAAATTGCTAAACAAATTAATTTACAAAAAAATGAAATTTTAGATGCAAATAAAATTGATTTAGAACTTGCTGAAAAAAATAAATTAAGTAAACAATTAATCAAACGTTTAATTTTAGATGATGATAAAATTCATGAAATAATCAATGAAATTAATGGTGTTAAAAACTTACCAAATCCAGTTGGTAAAACAATGAATGCAATTGAATTGGACAATGGGTTTGAATTGTATCAAGTAACATGTCCAATTGGTGTAATTGGCGCAATATTTGAAGCAAGACCAGATGCACTTGTACAGATAAGCTCTCTTTGTTTTAAATCAGGAAATGCAGTTATTCTAAAAGGTGGCAGCGAAGCAATTAACACTAATAGGATACTTGCAAAAATAATCTCAAATATTACTGACAAGTACGCTAAAGGTTGTGTGCAGTTAATTGAAACAAGACAGCAAGTTTCACAGATGCTAGATTTGGATAAATATATTGATTTAATAATCCCAAGGGGATCAAATTCTTTTGTTAAATACATCCAAAATAATTCAAAAATTCCAGTATTGGGGCATAGCGAAGGAATATGTCATATATTTGTTGATAAAGATGCAGATTTGAAAAAAGCATTGCAAATTTGTTTAGATGCTAAAATACAATATCCTTCAGCTTGCAACACAGTTGAAACACTTCTTATCCACAAAAATATTGTAGAGAAATTTCTGCCTAAACTTATTTTGGAATATGGAAAAGAATGTGTAGAAATTCGTGGCGATTTATCTTGTCAAAAAATTGCAAAAGATTCAAATCTTAAGATTAAAAATGCTGATGAAACAGACTGGAAAAGCGAATATGGGGATTTGATTATCTCAATTAAAATTGTAAATGATGAAAATGAAGCAATAAAACATATCAATAATTATGGTAGTAAACATACTGATGCAATAATTACTGAAAATGATAAAACTGCAAGAAATTTCTTGGAATTAGTTGATACAGCATCAGCTATGTGGAATTGTAGTACAAGATTTGCAGATGGATTTAGATATGGAAAGGGTGCTGAAGTTGGGATTAGTACGAGCAAAATACATACAAGAGGTCCAGTTGGTTTAGAGGGACTTACAATTTACAAATATATTTTGAAAGGTGAAGGCAATTTAGTGAAAGATTATGTTGGTAAAAATGCTAAAAAATATACACACAAAAAATTAAATAAAAAATGGTAATCTATCCATAAACAGAAAATATAAACAAAAATGGCAAGAAACTTAAAATCAAACAAAATTGTAATTAAAATTGGAACTGCGACACTAACCAAATCAGATGGCAGATTAGATTCTGATTTTATTCAAAAACTCTCTGATGAAATTGTAGATCTTATGAAATTAGGCAAAGAGATTATTGTTGTAACATCAGGTGCAGTTGGCGCTGGATGCATTGAAATTGGAATAAAAGGAAAAGTTCGGGATGCTAAAATTAAAAGAGCATGTGCTGCAGTAGGTCAAGGGCTCGTAATTGGGGAATACAAACAAGCATTTGAAAAAAATAATATCAAAGTTTCACAAATACTTTTTACATTTGATGATTTTTCTGATAGGGAAAGATATTTGAATTTAAAAGACACATTAAATGCATTACTTGAAACAAAAGTTGTTCCAATAGTAAATGAAAATGATCCAATTAGTATAGCTGATTTTGATACAACATTTGGAAATAATGATAAACTTGGAGCGCTTGTGGCAACAAAACTTGAAGCAGATCTTTACATAATTTTATCAGACATTGAAGGTTTATACACTAAAAATCCTAAACTTTTTTCAGATGCAAAACTAATACCTGAAGTTAAAGATTTAACTGTTGAAATTGAAAATGCTGCAGCAAGCAAAACCGGCAGTAATTTTGCAGTTGGTGGAATGAAAGGAAAAATTGATGCAATAAGAGTATGTATGAGTTCTGGTGTATTTGTTGTGATTTGTCATGGAAAAACTCCTAATATACTGCACAAAGTTGTAAACAATGAAGAAATTGGGACACTTTTTGTACCACTTGGGAAAATGCAAGGAAAGAAAAATTGGATAATGCAAGCAAAAGCATCAGGCGCTATTATTGTAGACGAAGGAGCTAAAAAAGCAATGGAATCTGGAAAAAATCTTTTGCCAGCAGGAGTTCATGAAATTGAAAACAATTTCGAAGCAAATGAAGTTGTAAATATAAAATGCAATGGTAAAATATTTGCTAAAGCAATTACTGATTATTCTTCAGAACAATTAGTGAAAACTAAAAAGAAAAAAAGTGCTGATGTCGAAGCATTGCTCGGGAGTGCATTTTTAGCCAATGTCACAAGAAGCGAGAATATTGTTTTTTTAAAATGAATTGTGTTTTTTTTAAATAAATTGATAAGTTTAATTGAGATAACCCTCATTTTTCAATCTCAGTTACATATATTTATAAATGATACACAATTTTCTTATGTCTAAAATGCCAGCAAATCTTAGAGAACAATTAAAAACTTCTTTTCTACAGAAGCAAGACTGTTTTTTAGATGTTATGGGCCAAGAGTCTGTAAAAAAGCAGCTTAAATCAGCATTGCTTATGGGAAGGCACGTAATTATCGTTGGTCCACCAGGTGTTGGAAAGACAACACTTGCTAAAAATGTTTCAAAATTGCTTCCAGAAACAGAGATTAAAGATGCTTTTGATAAAACTTCAAAACTTAAAAAATTAAAAGGTGAAGAGAGATTTATTAGAATACAAGGTTCACCAGATTTAACTGTTGAAGATCTTCTTGGTGATATTGATCCAGTTAAAGCTTTGAAATTTGGTCCAATGAGTATTGAAGCATTCACTCCTGGTAAAATTTTTAAGGCAAATGAAGGAGTTTTATTTTTTGATGAAGTAAATAGATGTCCTGAAAAATTACAAAATTCATTGCTTCAAGTACTAAGCGAAGGCAAAGCAACTTTAGGAAGTTATGAAGTCGATTTTCCAACTAACTTTATTTTTATTGGAACAATGAATCCTGAAGATACATCAACTGAAAAATTATCAGAAGTTTTTGTTGATCGATTTGATATTGTTCATATGAATTATCCAGAAAGTTCTGCAATAGAAAAAGAAATTATGCTTCTTAAAGGAAGTAAACTGGATGTTAAATTTTCTAATAATCTATTGGATCATTGTGTTAGTTTTGTTAGAAACTTGAGGGAAAATAAGGACTTGGAACAAAAACCAAGCGTTAGAGCAACTTTGGGTTTATATGAAAGAGCACAAGCAAATGCATTCTTATCAAAAAGAAAAGCAGTCACACTTGAGGACATAGAAGAGGCGGTTATCTCTGTTGTGAGCCATAGGATTACATTAAAGCCTTCAGTAAAATATTTGAAGAGCCAAGAAGAATTCGCGAAAGAAGAATTCAAGAAATTTTCAACGCATTTCGATGCCTCAAGCGACAGCGGTGATGGTCTTTGACGATTTCGTCGAGACCTCTGATCAAACAGATTTTAATGATGCAAACCATGAAGTTACCAACCAAGCAGATGGCGACAAATTAAATTCTTTAACTGATCCAACTGATGAAGAAGTAGATGAAGGAAAACTTGTTTCTGATGCAGTAAATCAAAATGTTTCTACATTCAATCCTGAAATGATGATGGAACAAATGGTTAAGAATTTTGCATTAGCTAAAAATATCTTTGGCGAAACTATGCTTAGAAGAGTTAGCGGATATGATGCAAACTATATTAAAAAAAATATTCAGATTCCTGAATTCAAAAAAGAGCTGAAAGATAAAATTGTTGATAAATTAGATAAACTAAAAAAAGATGGAATTTTAGATTCTAGCGGAACTATTACTGATAGAGGATATGATTTAGCTGCTTTAGTTCTTTACATGGAAGAGTTAGATAATATAATACCTAGGGGAAGTTTTGGTGAAAAAATTCACAAGAAAACATTTGTTTACGGTGATAAATCTGATTCAAGGTCATACAAAAAAGGAGATAGGTACAAAGATATTTCACTTAAGAAAACAGTAAGAAGTGCAATTAGACATAAACATCTTTCTTTAACTGAAGAAGATTTAATGGTTTCAGATAGAAAAAGCCGTGGAAAGTTATCACTTGTTTACGCACTTGATGCATCTGGGAGTATGCGTGGAAGAAAAATTGAAATTTGTAAAAAAGCAGGAATTGCACTAGCTTACAAAGCAATAAATGAAAAAGATGAAGTTGGATTACTTGTTTTCGGCTCAGATGTAAAAGAAAGAATACTTCCAACGCATAATTTTGGACAGCTTTTGAATGCAATAACTAGAGTTAGAGCAAGCATGCAAACAAATATTGCTGATACTATCTGGCAAAGTATAGATATGTTTCCAAAAGGTAATGTTACAAAGCATTTAATACTTTTAACTGATGCTCTCCCAACATTTGGTGATAAACCTGAAGAGCAAACAATTGAAGCAGTGTCAGCTGCCAAAAATGCAAATATTACGCTTTCTTTAATTGGAATAAATTTAGATGATCCTGGAGAAAAATTTGCAAAAAAACTTGTTGAAGTTGGTGAAGGAAGATTTTATATTGTTAAAAACTTAGAAGAATTAGATAAAATAGTTCTTGAAGATTATTATAGTTTGATTTAATAGCATATCTTTTTATTTATCCAATTTCTCACAATTTTCATGAAAATATTTGCATTTGTTGATTTTCACGGTAGGATAAATCTTCTTGATAGGATGAAGAATAAAGCAAAAGGATGTGATGTTGTTGTTTGTGCTGGGGATTTTACTAATTTTGAAAATGATTTAAATAACTTACTTCTTGCTTTTAGTGATTTTGGAAAACCTTTAATTGTAGTGCATGGAAACCATGAAGATGATGTTAATGTAGAAAGGGCATGTAAAAAACACAAAAATGCACATTTTATTCACAATTCTTCTTTTAAAATTGGAAAACATATATTTTTTGGTTATGGCGGAGGAGGATTTGTAAATGAAGAGCCTGGATTTGATATAATCTCTAAAGAATTTAAAAAACAAATACAAAAAGATAGTAAAGTTGTTTTAGTTACACATGCTCCTCCTTATGGCACTTTACTTGATATAATTGGAGATGATCATGTAGGGGTTATTTCTTTTAGAGAATTTTTAGATAAAAATACTGTGCATCTTATGATCTGTGGACATTTGCATGAAAATGCCAAGATTGTTCAAAATTTTAATAAAAAGACAATAATTATAAATCCTGGACCGGATGGAATGATAATTGAAGTATAATTGAAGTACATTTTAAGGTTACAAAATGAAAATAAAAGAAATACTATCTAAAATTGAATCATGCGATGTTTACAAAGCTTGGAGAAAAAATAATTCTAATGCTTATTTAGTTCACTTTTTTTTCATGGAAGAAAAATCAAGTGGCTGGCAAGTTGGCTACTATGACAAGTCAAAAAAACACATAACTTCTTTTATTTTAGATGACAAGGGTGTGAGTGTTTCAGAAGACAAAGAAATATTTCAACCACAATCAGGAGATATTTTAAAACTTAAAATTGAAGATGTCAAAATAGAATTTGATGAGATTAGCAAAATAGCTGAAAATTATCGTAAAGAAAATTACAAAGCTGAATTGCCTTTACAAAAATTATGCGTCTTGCAAAATATTTTAGATTTAGGACAAGTTTGGAACATTACACTTTTCACAAGAACTTTCAAGACATTAAATTTAAAATTTGATTCTTCAACTGGGGAGATAAAATCACATGAATTGGCAAAATTATTTGAGTTTTCTTAATTAGTTTATTTTTCACTTTGTTTTTTTATTTTCTTAATTATTTTAATCTCTTTTAATTGATTTTTTAATTAATGTCTTTCTTTAAAATATATCTTTTAACAAATAGGTTACAATTACATTTTATTTATATATGAGCTTTGACTTATCCCAAAACTTGTGGTAAAAATACTTGTTAAAAATTTAGGGGGAGGGAAATTACCTTCATATGCCCATGAGGGCGATGCAGGAATGGATTTTTGTTCTACTGAAGATGTAATTCTAGAATCAGGCAAAAGGCATGCTTTTGGAACTAAAATTGCAATGGAAATTCCATCAGGTCATGTTGGTTTAGTTTGGGATAAATCTGGACTTAGTAGAAAACAAGGACTAAAAGTTTTAGGTGGAGTTGTAGATGCAACTTATCGCGGTGAAGTTGTTATTACTCTTATAAATCTTGGAGAAGAATCCTATCAAGTACATAAAGGAGATAAAATTGCACAAATGTTAATTCAAAAAGTTGAAAGTGCACAAATATTTGAAACTGACACTTTTTCAGAAACAAAAAGAGCAGACAAAGGCTTTGGTTCAACAGGAAGATAATTTGTTAATCAGTTCAAGTATAACTTAAATACTCAAGATAAAAAAGCGAGGGGTGTTTGTTATGAATAATGGAATAAGTTATAAAACAACATTAAAGAATAAAACTATGGAGCAATGGTTTACTGATGATACAAAAGAGGAAAAAAAGATAAAAGTCAGTGCAAAGAATTAATTACTAGTCAAATACCTAATTAACCAATACCTAATTAATTAGCGTAACAAATGTTATCACAATAAAGAGTAATTAACTAAATTTCTTGATTTTATATTTTTGATTTTGAAATTTTAAACTTAAAAAAATTCATTGAGTGTATTTAGAAGAAGGATACCTATCGTATTTTATTTTTTATTTGAATTATCATTCCTACTATAATTAAAATAAGGCCCACTATAGAAAAAATTCTTATTGGTTCCAAGTTCAAAAAATATGTCCAGATTAATGCAAGGAAGGGAACTAAATATATAGCATTTGCAGTTTTATGAGTATTTCCTGCTTCGAGTGCCTTAAACCAGAATACAAATGCAATAGAATTAAAGATACCACCTAATAGGAGGATTGAAATTATTGTAATTGCAGATTGTGGAATTACAAAATCTGAAAAAATTAATGTTGTTGGAATAATCAAGATTGTTGCAAAAACATAATAAACCAACATACTTATAAATTTTTCATAATGTAATTTTTTTCCTAAAACAGAAAATAATCCATAACAAATAGCAGCAAAAGCAGCTAATAAATAACCTAAGGTAAATTCATTACTAAAGTTTGATAATTCTCCCCTTGTAAATACAATTAAAGCACCAATAAAACTTATTAAAACTGCAAAAATTGTTTTATAATTGAATTTTTCTTTTAGAATTGGAATTGAAAATATTATTATAAAGATGGGCCATAAATAGTTTACAATATTTGCTTGACCAGCTGGAGCAATAGCAAAACTTCCAAACAACAATATATAATAAAGAAAAATCCCTATAAAACCCATTCCAAACATTTTGAAATAATCTGATTTTTTGAATTCTTTTAGTTGATTTATTTTTTTCTGGAATAATACCACTAAAAATAATGAGATAACCCCAACAATGCTTGTATAAAATAATAATTGAAGATTATTCAATTCTACTAAAGCTAACTTCGCAACAGCAGGAGTTGCAGACCAGAATAATATTGTTAAAATTAAGTAGACATGAGCTAAATTTGATCGTCTCATTTTAATAGGTTTAAACATAATTGATTTAATAATGTATCGATAATAAATTTTGGTGAAACTTTAGAGTATTGTTTTGTGATTAAATTTAATCAATATTTAGCGTAATTTTTTAAATAATCCAATGTGCCTTCATTTGGGGTAATACAATGAAAGCATATATTGGCGGAATAATTGATATTTCTGGAACAGACTGGGATGAAAAAAAGGTAAGTGTAATCTTTTTCTCAGGATGCGATTTTCATTGTCCGTATTGCAGAACTCCTGAGATTTTGGGATTTAATGAGTTATTGTCAAGGGATTTAAGAGATGTAAAAAAACAGATCATTAGTAATATGAATAAATATGAAATTGAAGGGGTGTTATTTACAGGTGGTGAGCCTTGTTTACAAAAATTAGCATTACATGATCTTGCCAAATTTTGCAGGGAGCAGGGTTTAAAAATCGGTATTGAAACTAATGGTTCAAAACCAGATACTCTTAAATCATTATTAGATTCTAAATTAATTGATTTTTTAAGACTTGAAATTAAAGCGCCGATGCAATCAGATGTTTTTAGTAAAGTTACTGAATCTGCAACTTTTTTTAGACCAGTAGAGCAGGTGATGGAAGATTGCATGCAAAGTTTATCTTTGGCATATGAATATGAACATAGAATTAAAGTTGAACTTAGAACAACTATTGTTCCAATGCTACTCTACAAGCAAGAAGATATTTTGAACATTGCTTCAATGTTAAAGGATTTTGAATCTACTTGGGTACTTCAAAAATTTCTTCCAGAGACAAAGTTAGTTAGTAAGAGGTTTAGTGCAGTAAATTCACCAAGCGATGAATTTTTGGAAAATTTAAGAGATTTAATTATCAAAGAATACCCTTCTATAAATGTAGAGTTAAGGATTGATATGTACTCTTTATCAATGCCTCCTCCATTAATTTTGTTAGAAAAATCAGACGATGAAAAAACAAAATAGTTTACTAATTATTGATACAAAAAGTCAAACAAAAAATAAATTAATAGTCTAAATTAAGTTATTTTAATCAAATTAAATTTTTTACAACAGAATAAATCTTTTCATGAACTTCTTCTTTTGTTAATATCTGATTATCTGCTGTTACACAGTCAATTTTTACCCAATTTTTGTTTTTAGCCATACCTAAATAAACAACTTCAACTTTATTCATATAAGGTAATATTTCATGAATATCAGTTTTTACTTTATTTTTTTCTGCTCTTTGTTGGATAAGACTTATTGCAATATCTGATGGAACATACAAATAAATTGTAATATCTGGTCTTGGAAGTTTATTTACATCATATTCCATCTCATCAATCCATTTGACAAATTGTTGCATTTCTTCGGGCGTTTTTAATTTAATTGCTTGATGCGCTTTATTAGATGCAACATATCTATTACATAGCACTATTTTTCCAACAGATAACCATTTATCTATTTGCTCTTTTTTTGCTAATCTATCATTTGCATATGCAAGCGCTATTAAGTAAGGATTAACATTATTTCCAAATTCACCATCTAAATATTTTTTTATTAGTTTGCCATAAAATGAATTATAATCTGGAAAATCAATTACTTCAACTAATCTTCCCTCTTTTTTTAGATGGTCAGATAACATATCTAGCTGTGTTTTTTTACCAGAACCATCATTTCCTTCGATAACTAAGAATTTTCCTTGTCTACTATCAACTACTTCTTGCTTGGTTTTTGTAATAACTTCTTTATCTTCCACACTCTTTTTTTTCTTAAAAAAATTAAATAATTCTGCCATAACTATATGAAAAATTTATGTTTATAAAAATCTAATGGTTTACAAAAGTATTAAAAAGTTCAAAATAACAATAAAATCTATTAAAATATAACAAAAACTGGTTAAAATATGGTTAAAACTGGTTAAAAGTGATATCATGTACAAAAAAAATATAAATTTTATATCTAGTCTAAAAGCAGGAAAAATGCTTTCTTTTTTAGATATTATTAAATCATTAGTCTTTGTATTAGTCATCTTTCTTATAATCCCTCAGTCTTATTCAATAGATACTTCATCCAACTTTACAACTGATGATATTTTATCAACACAATCTATGCTAGCTGAAATAAATATTTCTTCAACAATTGAATTTACCAAGCTTTCAAGTGATTCAAGATTAGATAAGGTAGAAATTATTCAATCATTTTTTCCAAAATTTACACCAAATCAAAGAATTTTAGCTTTGCAAACTTCTCCTAAATCAGAAATTAATACTAGTGTAATTAAATATGAATGGAACAATCCAACATTTAATGAAATGCCTTTTTCTTTATACAGCAAAGTAAAAGTTGAAAATAATTTTGTACCAGTAAATAAAAAAATAAAGTTTCCGATAATAAATTTAGATCCAGATTTGACGCAATATACCTTGCCTCAAATAAATATTGATTCTAACAATAGGGATATAATTGAAAAAGCTAATGAATTAGTTTCGGGAGAAGATGATTTGTATGTTGCAGTATTTAATATTGCAAATTATGTTGAACAAAATATAAAATATTCTTTGGATACTTCAACTTCTGATGTATCTCAAAAAGCATCTTGGGTAATAAAAAATAAAGAAGGAGTTTGCGATGAATTATCTAGTTTATTTATTGCAATGGTTCGAAGCTTAGGTATTCCAGCTAGATATATCAGTGGAGTTGCATATACTAATTGGAATGATTTGAATGATTTTGGGCCTCATGCTTGGGCAGAAGTTTATTTTCCAGGATATGGTTGGGTACCATTTGATGTTACTTATGGGGAATTTGGGTTTATTGATTCTTCACATATAAAACTTAAAGAATCATTGGATTCAAATGAGCCTTCTGCAAACTATCATTGGGAAGGATGGATGGTCGAACTTAATACGCATAGATTAAATATGGACACAAAAATAATTTCAATTGATCCAAAGGTTGAATCAAAAATAAAACTCAATGTAATTCCTCTTAAAAGTAGCGTTGGATTTGGTTCATATAATTTAATTGAAATTGAAGCTATAAATCCAACTTCTTATTATGTGCCTGCAGAAATTTCAATATCACGAAGCACTAATATGCAAACGTTTGGCAAAGAGAGAAAACAAATTTTAATTGAGCCAAATAGCACAAAAAAATCATATTGGATAATCAAAATCGACGAGAATTTAGATCCAAACTACGTATATACTTTCAAAGTATCTGCTGATTCCACTTATTCAGAAAGAAGTGAAAATGCTTTTACAAGTTCTAATGAAGATGAGAAATTTGATCTTGATTATATTCAAAATCAGTTGAAAATAAAGACTGAAGAAAAACTAAAAACTTACAGCAAAAATCTAAATCTTTCATGTTATACTGATAAAAAAGAATTTTATACAGATGAAATAATAAAGCTTACATGCAATGTAAAAAATTATGGAAATGCTCTTCTTAAAAATTTAAAAGTTTGTTATAAAAATGATTGCAAAACTTTAAACCTTGGAATAACTGAAGAAAGCAAAATATATTTCGCTTTGAATTTTTCAAATCCTGGACAGAAAAGTTTAGATATTATTGCTACTAATTCTGAAGTTTCCAAAGAAAGTAATTTAGGAATAATCATTCTTGATAAACCAAATATCACTATTTCAGATATTAAAGCTCCTCAAAATATTGAATTTGGTAAAAGCTATCAATTTGAATTCATGCTAAATAAAATATCTTTTTCATCTCCTATGAACGCAAGCATTAATTTAATTAGCCCCCTAGGAACCAAGTCTTGGCAAATTGACAAAGTTGAAGAAAATAGAAAATTCTATATCAATTTTAATTCAGGAGAATTAACTGATAAAAGTAACCAATTTGAAATAACTATAAAATATTTTAATAATTATGGTCAAGAATTTGTAACTAAACAATCTTATTCTATTAATCTTACTAATTTAACTTGGTTAGATGAACAAAAATTAACTTACAATAAATTAAATGGAAAATTATCGTCTATGGATACTAAGCTTTTGATATTTTTAATTTTTATTTCACTTCTAATTTTTGGGTTAATTATTATGCTAATTTTTAGTCACAAAAAAGGAATTAAAGAACTTGAATTGGAAATCGAAGCTGAAGGTGAGAGTAAATCAGTTGCTGATAAAGAACTTAAAGAAGAAGAAAAAATAGAAAAAGCAATTAGAAAAAGCAATTAATCATAAACATAAGAAATAGTAACATGAGGGTAATATAAATTTAACAATATAAATAATAAGAGTAGCAGAAAACACAAAAGTAGCAGAAAACACAAAACATTAAAATAAGGATACATATTTGAATAATTATGAACAAAAAATACGATAAAATCGTTCCGGACACATCTGTAATTATTGAAGGCATTCTTTCAAATAAAATAAAGAACAAAGAACTTGAAGCTGAAACAATCTTAATTCACGAAGCAGTTGTAGCTGAACTTGAACATCAAGCTAATAACGATAAAGCAATTGGATTTTTAGGACTAGAAGAGTTGCAAAAATTAAGAAAATTATCAGATGAATTAAATTTCGTACTAAAATTTGCAGGCAGAAAACCGACAGCACAAGAAATAAAGTTTTCTTCTCTTGGTGAAATTGATTATCTAATTAGAGAGCTTGCTTTTGAGGAAGATGCAACACTTTTTACATCTGATAAAATACAAGCGCAAGTTGCATCTGCTAAAGGAATAAAACTTATTTATGAAAAAATTGAGCAATTGCATCATGCATTATTACTTGAAAAATTCTTTGATGAAATTACAATGAGTGTTCATTTAAGAGAAAATGTAGAGCCTATTGCAAAAAAAGGAATGCCTGGCAATTGGAAATTTGTGAAAATTAGACCTGATCTTTTAACAAGAGATGAAATACAAGATATCTCTCGTGAAATAATTGAAGAAGCTGGAATTCGAAGAGATGCTTTTATTGAGATTGAAAGACCAGGTTCAACAATTGTACAACTTGGAAAATTTAGGACAGTAATAACAAAGCCACCATTTTCAGATGGATGGGAAATAACAGCAGTAAGGCCGGTTAAGAAGCTCTCTTTTGAAGATTATAAATTAACTGACAAACTCAAAAAAAGAATTGAAGAGCAAGCTGAAGGAATATTAATTGCAGGATCTCCTGGAATGGGAAAATCAACTTTTGCACAAGCTCTTGCAGAATTTTATGCAAGCAAAGATAAAATTGTAAAAACAATTGAAGCACCAAGAGATATGGTTCTACCTGAGACAATAACTCAGTATGCAATAAGCCACGGAGACGCTCAGGAAATCCATGATATTTTATTATTGTCAAGACCTGATAACACTATATTTGATGAAATGAGAAATACTGATGATTTCAAACTTTTTGCAGATTTAAGACTTTCTGGAATTGGGCTCGCAGGAGTTGTTCACGCAACAAATCCAATTGATGCTATTCAAAGATTTGTTGGTAGAATTGAACTTGGTGTGATTCCGCAAGTTATTGATACTGTTGTTTTTATTAAAAATGGAATGGTCTTTAAAGTTTTATCACTTTTAATGACAGTTAAAGTTCCATCAGGAATGACTGAAGCAGATTTAGCAAGGCCAATAGTTGTTGTAAATGATTTTGAAACTGGAAAATTAGAATATGAACTGTATAGTTATGGTGAGGAAACTGTAGTTGTTCCTGTTAAAGATGGTGGGAATGGTGCAGGAAAAAGTCCAACACATAAACTTGCTGCAAAATCAATAGAAGATGAATTTAGAAATTATTCTAGTAATCCTAAAGTTGAAATGTTATCTGACAATAAATGTGTCGTTTATGTTCCTGATGAAGATATCGCAAGAATAATTGGTAAGCAAGGAAAAAACATAAATGAAATGGAAGAAAAATTAGGACTTTCAATTGAAATTAGGGACAAAAAAGAAATGTCCAAAGAAAAAATTGTCAAAGATGAAGATGGAATAGAATATGAAACTCAAGTTATGAAAAAAGGAGTTGTGTTTCAGCTTGGTCATGATGCTATTAACAAAGATGTTGATATTTTTGTAGAGGATGATTATTTACTTACTGCAAAAGTTGGCAAAACTGGGATAATAAAAGTCCACAAAAATAATAAAATAGGAAAAATACTTGTTGATGCGGTTACTTATGGAGAGAAAATCAAACTTGTTGCAAAGTAAATTATAGTATTGCAAACTCTTCTAATCCTTTTTTTATAAATTCCATAATTTTAGGCCGCTTTTACTATCTATTTTTCTATTAACTTTTCCTTTAATTTTTTCAATAATTACTTCGAATGTTGGATTGACAATTCCATACATTAAATGTCCACCAAATACTTTATAATCTTTTCCAGATAGTGCAATATGCATATGAAGAAATGGTTTTTTGTCAAAAATAGTAATATTACCATTTGCAGATATCACTTCAAAATCACCTTTATATGCTTTTGAAATATATTTTTTTGTTTTTGCATCATATCTTCTAATTTTAACATTTAATACAGCACCAATTCCTGTAACTTTAGCTAGATTGATTTTGTTTTGGGTGCAAAAATTGGTGATTGTTTCAACAATTTCTTCTTCGCTATCAATTCTTAAAAAATAATAATTATTGAATTTTTTATATTTCATAATTAACTAAAATAAAAGATAATATATAAATTTGATTGAAGTTTACTAATTATTATCTATTTTCATTACCTATTTTTATTGGCTTCATTTTTTATATAATTTTGGGTTAAATTGTAAAACTTATCAACATATTCTTTCATTGTAGTTTGCCAAGGAATTCTAGATGTTTTTTCCTTCTCTTTGGATTTATTGTAAGCTTGAATCATAAATGAACTTTTAGTATATGCATTTAATATACCATCAATAAAAATACTATTAAATGTACTTGTTGTTTTATTTTTTTGTATATTAAATTCTGGGAAATTATTACTAAGCATGTTTGTATATTGCATATACTTTCCATCATCACTATCAAAACTTCTTCCACCCTCCAATAATATACTAATAGTTGCAGTTGCTAAAGCTTTTGGATATAATGCTAAGACATCTCTTTGATCATCAATATCTACAAATTTCTTTGTACTTGAAGTAATCTGAGTAAAACTTGATATAAAATCGTTGTAATCTGGAGTCATATTAAATCTATAATCAAAATTAGTTAAATGCTTAACATATTCTGAAGTGAATGCAGAACCTGCCTTACTACCATACTCGCTAATTATTTCTGCACCTTGTTTTGAAAAAATAAAATCTCTAAAACTTTTTTCACTTAACAATTTATTGGTAAAATTAATTGTAGTTTTTCTTGAATTGGCAATAACTTTTAACAATTTATCTAAATCTTTAGACTTTCCTAATTCATAGGCTATAGTTGGTTGTGTGATAACTATTTTGGCAATTGGCTCAGCTAATTCTTTTCCACCAATTTCATATGCAACACTTAAAGTATGCTCAAAATCTTCAAGTCCTTTAAGTGCAATTTCATGAGTATTTGAAAAAATAATTTTCTCAGCTTCTTTTTTGGCATCATCTAATTTATATCCTGCTAGGAAAAAAAGTGATGTTTCAAGTAAGTGGAATGAATTTATTCTACTTGTTTTTGATGGAGATAAATCGCGAATAGCTTCTTCTAAATTTGAATAATTACCTTCATCAACAATTAATTTTGCAACATTTGTTGGAAGATTGAAATGATTTACAAAATATGATTCAATTTTATCCTGACCATTAACTTGTGAAGTACTTTCCGGTATAATCTTTAATGGGTTTTGCATTGCAAGTTCCCAATTTTTAGTTGGTGATGTTTCATTTGGAGTTATTGCATTTAGAACTTTTGACAATAAACTTGTATTAGGATTTTCTAAAAATCCTTTTAAGTAAGTATCTCCAAAAACATAATATGAATTTAATAATCTAGAATATGCTTTCGCTTGTTTTTGACTATAATTATCATTATCTGAAAGAGTAGTATTTGCACCATTTACATTTCCAAACAAGGCAACTTGCATCATAAATGCTAATCCTTCATCTAATTCTTTGCCTTTTTCACTTATTGATTTAAGAGAATCTTTTGCTTTTTTTGCAAAATTGCGATGTATAATCTCATGAAAGAATGTACTGTAAGCATTTGGGCCTGTTGTTATAGTATCATCAGTTTCATAGTAAATTCCTTCTTCAATTGTTTGTGGATTTTCTCTTTGTTTTAGGCCTATCCATTTATTTTTTCCATCTTGCAGATCAATTGAGTTTTCAAGACCTCTACTTTTTAAGTAGGATTCCATCTTTTGGATGAATTCTTTAGGTACATCATCATACATTATTCTTAATCTGTGATTCATAAAACCCCCAATTTTATGTGTTTTTTACTGTGTTTTTGTTATTTAATTGAAGCATATATTTAAATCTTTCTATTTTTTGTTACTTAATAGTAATTAAAATATTACAATAATAAATACTATTTATTTTACTAACTTTTAATACAATGTAAGTCTTATTTTATTATTTTAGCTATAATTTACTTACAATATAATAATTAAGTAGACAATATATGATAAAAACTTTAGTTTATTCATATATTTATCTT
>CAZSAD010000003.1:67739-82125 GCA_964604995.1 uncultured Methanosarcinales archaeon | reverse complement strand
TAATTAATAAATTAATAACTACTTTAAAATAGTATAAAATCCAAAAGTTTATAAATAATCTAAATAAAGTTTTCTCTTGGGGTATTTTAATGATACAGCATACTGGAATTATTGGTTTAGGAGACGGTGACGAAGGAAAAGGTAAAGATGTACATTTTATTTCTTTGATATTAGAATCATTATTGGCAGAAGGAGAAAATGTGCTTGTCAGGAGATACCAAGGTGGTCCAAATGCAGGACATACTGTTGAATACAATAATAAAAAAATAGCACTTCACCAAATCCCAAGTGGAATTATAAATCCAAAAGCAGTTTGTCTTTCAGGTTCAGGTGTTTATCTTAATCCGATAAAATATATAGCAGAAATAACTGATCTTCTAAAAGCTGGTGTTTATGTTGGCCCAGAAAATTTAAAAATTTCTTCTAAGGCGCATTTAATATTACCTCATTATTTAGACGAAGATTTTGGTTCTTTTAATTTAAAAGAGCATAGCTCAACAGGAAATGGAATAAAACAATGTGCAGTTGCAAAAGCAGGAAGAGTGGGAATTAGAATAGTTGAAGCATTAGATAAAGATACTCTTGAAGAAGCACTGAGAACTAATTTGAAAATTAATTTGCAAAACAAAACATTTAGTGAAAAACAATTTAGCGATGCATTAAATTTGATTCATAGTAGTGTTAGATATTTAAAAGACCATATTGTTTTAGAAGAAAGCGTAATCTCTGATAAAAGATTTAAATTTTGGCTTTCAGAAGGTGCTCAAGGAGCTATGCTTGATATAGATAGCGGACAGTATCCAGGAATAACCTCTTCAAGTACAATTAATCCTCCTTACAGACCTGATTTATTAATAGGCGTTTTCAAATTGTATCAAAGCAGTGTTGGAATACAAAACAGACCATTTATTGCTGAGATGAAAGATTTGTCAGAAGAAGATCAAAACAAAATAAGAATAAAATGGGCAGAGTTTGGAACAACAACTAAAAAACCAAGACATATAGGTTGGTTTGATACAGTAAAAGCAGAATATGCTGTTCAAACAACAAGAGTAGACGAGATAGTTGGTAATTGTTTAGACAGGTTAGAAGATTTAGGCAAGATGGATCTTCCTTTAAGAATTGCAGTTGCATACAAAATTGACGGCAAAGTTTATGATCACTGGGATATGGAGTTTGATTCAAGAGACAAATTAAGAAGAGCAGAGCCCGTTTATCAAAATTTTAAACCTTGGAGAAAAACAGTTAATAACAAGGGTGAATTAAACGATAATGCAAAAAAATATATTAATTTTATTGAAGAAAAATTACAAAAAGAATTCTGCATGTTAGGAATAGGTTCAAAAACAAACCAAATGTATCAACAAAAAGACATTAAAACATTAATTTCACATTAATTTTATTTTCTTGTTTTTTAGTAAAATTCTTATTTTTAATTTTTTTAGAAATTATATACAAAAATTAAATATAGCGGGGAGTGGATTACCACGAGCTGACCTCAGCTCGCACGGAAGCTAGGGAGACATAACTTTGTTAGTCTCCCAAACTGAAATTAGCATAAAATTTTGTAGAAATACTATATTGAAAAAATGCTTTGTTTATTTTGGGTTCTATCCTTTTAAAAAAAGTAGCGGGGAGTGGATTCTCACCAAATGAAGCATCATTTGATAGTGCACTTAAGTGAGACATTCGCTTTGCTCAGTCTCACGAACTAGTTAAACATTTACGAAGTATTTTTAGAAATTAAATATAGCGGGGAGTGGATTTGAACCACTGACCTGCGGGTTATGAGCCCGCCGGGCACTCCTGGTTAGGCAAGTGTATAAAGACAAAGCTTCAAGTCACTTTCTGCCCTACCCCGCTGCATTATTTGTGAATTTTACACACTTTATAAGCTTTTTCATTAAGAAAAAACTCTTTCGAGAGGACACTGGACAATTACATACATGATCTATTTAAGATTTGAATTAATATTAACGTTGTGAATATTATGAAAATTGATTTAAAAAGATTAATAAAGAATAAACTTACTTATCCTATTTGGACAACTAGTTCAATATATAAATTAAAATGTAAAAGTTTAGATAATAAAAGAATAAATATTTATTATGAAATTAAAGGACCTGTAAAAAGAAAAATCTCAAGAATATTCCCTAGATTCATTCAAGCAGCTCCAATTTTTATTTGGTCGCTTGGTTTTTTAAAGGAGAAGGTGTCTATTCAAAAGGAAAATCAAATTATAGAAGATTTACACTTACAAATACAAATCCTAAATTCATTAAAATAGTGATGAAACAATTACATAACAGTAAGTTGATAGATATAAACATTTTACCACATGGTTCATGCCATATCATTCATTCTTTTGATAGTACAAACGCTTTAAATTATTGGGGTAAACATTTAAATTTGGAAAAATTAAAATTCAAAATCATTAATGATCATTACAACAATTCAAAATTTGGGGTATGTCATGTCTATCTAAGTGATGTTTTGCTTAGGAGAGTTGTTGATGAACTCAATGAATATATAATCAATATAAAATTAATTAATAATAAATAAAATAAAAAACTAGTTTTAGTAGTCTTAAATTTTACAATCATATCTATCAATTTTATCGTATCCAATGATGAGGAAATTTTTCTTACTAACTTTTTTTGCCATTTCAAGAGCTATTGCTAAACCTGCCATTCCAGTTTTTCCAAGATCTTGGGATTCTGGTATTTTTTCATCATAATGGATTAATTGTTTTGTAAAATCTTTTCCTGTTTTTGCATAATAATCTTTATCCATCTCTTTATCACTTACTAAAACAACATCATCAATTATTTCCTCTCTTATAGCATGAATTATATGTGGGAAATCTATTCCTTGATAACTAGTACCTGGGAGATGATGCCTTTCTAAAGTTCCTGGTTTTATTTTGAAATCTGCTTCATACTTTTTAGGATACTTCAATTCATACATAGCTGCTGACTGCACTGTTTCAAATGCAACAATTTTTGCAAGTGACTTTTCCTTGAAAACTTTTCCAGGTCCAAATACACTTGAGCCATTTCCAACAGCAGGCAAAAAATAATCCACTTCTATTTTTTCCATAACTTCACTAGCTATTTTTGCCATTGCATCTAATGTTACTTTGTTGTCAGTATATTCTTCTGGCATTTCCTTACTTCTTGGTCCCATAGAATGGTTGAGAAAAAAATAATCTCTATGTTCACAAAGAAATCTTTTCAGAAATTTTGGAAAGCCACTAATATATTCTTTTGAAGGAGTATAAATTATATGGTCATCATCTATCAATTCTTTTTTTATTGCATTCTCTCTTGCTTTTTCTCCACTAGAAGGGATTGCAACAAAACATTCATACCCTAAAAGTTTACCAATTCTTGCAAATGATACTCCTGCAGCGCCAGAGGTTGTTTCTAATATTTTATCTCCTGGCGTTATCTTTCCGATTTCTTCATAATATTTGAATAAGGCAGCATAAACTCTATCATAATGGCTTTCGAATGGAGCATCACATTCTCTTTTAATCCAAATGGTGTTTTCTTTGGGAACAAAACCTTCATACTTAACTAATGGTGTATCTCCTATTTTTTCTTCTATACTTTTGTAAACCTCTTCTCTTTCTTGTTTTAACATTTGTACTCCCCCTCAACATGTTTTATATTTTGTATTTTATATTTGTAACTACTATTTAGTAATGGTAATATAAATAATTATGTTGTCTTAAAATAAGACAAAAATATTAAATAGGGTATATCCATTATCATATTCATGGATCCAGAAATTGCATTGAAGGGGTTTGGACTTACTGAAGCTGAAATTACTCTTTATCTTACACTTCTCAAGCTTGGAGATTCTACAGCAAATTCTTTGGCAAAACATACAAATACTAACCGTACATTTACTTATGATCGACTTAAAAAATTAATTGGTACAGGAATGGTAAGCTATTTGATTAAAGATAACAAAAAATATTTTGTTGCTGCTCAGCCAAATCATCTTTTATCCATCTTAAAAGAAAAAGAAGAGAGAATTAAAGCAATTTTACCAGAGCTTGAAAATCTTAGACTTAAAGAAAGCAATTTACCTAAAGTAGAAGTTTATTCTTCAAAAAAAGGTATTAGAACAGTATTAAACAGATTTCTTAAAGAGAAACATGAAATATTAATTCATGGAACAATTAAAGGATTTATCAATACAATGGGGGATTTTTTTGAAATATGGAATAAACGAAGAGAAACTGAAAAATTAAAAGCTAGAATACTAACTAATGAAGATGTTGATGTGCCGTTTGCAGAACTAAGTTTACTTAATGAAGAAGAGCAATCTTCAACCACTACTTTTTCTTCAGGAAATTTCATGGCTATAATTTTATGGCACCATACTCCTATAGGAATAATGATGGAAAATAAAGAAATAGCTGAAAATAACCAAGCTTTTTTTGATAGTGTTTGGGAACGGGAAATTAAAATTTATACAGGAGTAGATGGAATAAAACGTGCATGGATAGAATTAGTGTCAAAAAAATCAAAGGAATTAGTTGGATTTGGGTTCTCATGGGCTCTTGCACAAATTTATGGCAGAGATTTTAGTGACAAATGGCACAAAGAGAGAGTAAAAAATAAAATTCCAACAAGATTGATAGCATATAACGATGAAGATTCAGTAAAATATTTCGATGTTAGAATGATAGAATGGAAAGATTTTAACATTCATTTTTTAGATAAAACAATGTCTGGACCAGCATGCGTTACTATATCTGATAATGTTATGGTAACATTTCTTTATACTGAGAAAAAGTACAAAGTAACATTAAGTTATAATAAAGAGATGATTTCAGTTTATAAAAAACATTTTGAGCAGCTTTGGAAGCTTTCCACAACAAAATAAACCTTTATATAATCAACATAATGCGTAAAAAATCAAATAATTATTTTATTGAAGAAATATTTTGGAAAAATAAGGGATACTGGAGAAAAATAACATGACACTAATACTTGGAATTGATGAAGCTGGACGTGGACCAGTTATTGGACCACTAGTTATTTGTGGTGCAATGATTGAAGAAAAAGAAGAGAAGAAACTAAAAGCAATGGGAGCTAAAGATTCAAAAGAGTTAACTGCACCTACTAGAGAGAGACTTTTTTTGGAATTGCAAAAAGTTGTAAAATCCTTTAAAATTATTAAAGTTCAACCAGAAGAAATTGATTTGGCAGTAGAATCAGAAGAAGACAATTTGAATTGGCTCGAAGCTAAGAAAAGTGCAGAAATAATTAATGAACTAAAGCCAGATATTGCATATGTTGATTGTCCTAGTGTAAATACTTCAAAATATGCAGATTATATCTATAAATTATTAAAATGTCCTGTTAAAATAATAGCTGAACACAAAGCAGATGCAAACTATCCAATAGTTTCTGCAGCATCTATTCTAGCTAAAGTTACTCGTGATAGTGAAATTGAAAAATTGAAATTAACAATTGGTGAAGATTTTGGTTCAGGATATCCCTCCGATCCAAAAACTAAAGAATTCCTTAAGAAAAACTACAAAAAATATCCTAAATTATTTAGGAAAAGTTGGTCCAGTTGGAAAGATGCCAAAATTGCAAGTGGACAAAAAAGTCTTGGAGAATTTTAAGTGCTATTTTTTTGTTTCATGCGATACATTTATATATCACTTGTTATATAATTATTGCATATGCTACAAAATTATAGCAGATACACTATTCTGCAGGAGTTTTTTGATTCTCCAAAAAAGGATTTTCAAATAAGGGAAATTTCTCGTAAAGTTAAAATAGCGCAGCCTTCAGTAATCAACCATCTTAATGCTCTTCTTAAAGAAAATTATATTTTAAAAGAAAAAAAAGGAGTTTATCCTTCATTTAGGGCAAATATGGATTGTTGTAATTTTCGGATACTAAAGCAACAAAATCTTATTTTAAGAATAAAAACTTCAGGTATCATAGATTTAATCGAAGAAAAAACAAAACCAAATTGCATAATTTTATTTGGCTCTTCATCACGGGGTGAAGACACAGAAAATAGTGATATTGATTTATTTGTTGAAGCTAAAGAAGAACAGATTGAACTTGAAAAATATGAAAAAATATTAAAGCGAAAAATTAATCTGTTTTTTGAGCCAAGAGTAAAAACACTTTCCAAAGAATTATTAAATAATCTAGTTAATGGACAAGTATTATCTGGGTTTTTGAAGGTATTTTAAAATAATGAAACACTGGGATGAAAAATTAGCGGATATTGAAAAAATAACACCAGACTTTGAAAAAGCTACTTCTCTTTTAGCTTTAGTTGAACTTCGTCAAAAAGACCTTGTTTCAAAGGAGAAGACTACAGAATTTGCAACGCTTGTTGTGGAATCTTATTATGAAATAATAAAAGAACTGCTTACAGCAATAATGTCTATAGATGGATATAAAACTCTAAGCCATGAAATATTAGTATCATATCTTGAAACACAAAAACACGAAATTACTACAGCTGAAATGTTTCTTGCTGATCAATTAAGAAAAACACGAAATGACATTGCTTATAGGGGGATTAAAATACCCGTTGATTATTTGTCAAGAAATCAGCAGAGTATAACTGTTTTAATAAAAAAATTAAAAAAAATACTGTTGTTAAAACTTAATAATAAATTAAAATAATGAATTGAAGTAATAAATCAATCACTTAAATTAAAAGGAATGTAACTATGACTAAAATAAACAGAATGATAATGCGTGGCTTTAAGAGCTTCGCTAATAAAACTGAACTTTTATTTGGTGATAAATTTAATGTTATTTTGGGCCCTAATGGTTCTGGAAAATCAAATGTTTTGGATTCTTTGTGTTTTGTTTTAGGAAAGGGTTCTACCAAGAGCTTAAGAGCTGAAAAATCAGCAAATCTCATCTATAATGGCGGAAAAACCAAGAAAGGTGCTAAAGAAGGAGAAGTTAGCATATTCTTTGACAATTCAAAAAAGACTTTTCCAACAGATGATAATGAAATTAAAATCTCAAGAATAGTTAGAGGTAATGGTCAATCCATTTACAAAATTAATGATAAAGCAAGAACAAGGCAGCAAATATTGGATTTGCTTTCTATGGCAAGCATTGATCCTGATGGATACAACATAATTTTACAAGGAGATATTGTAAGATTTGTTGAAATGTCACCTGAAGAAAGAAGGCAAATTGTAGAGGAGATTGCAGGCATTTCTATTTATGAAGATAAAAAAGATAAGGCTTTAAGAGAACTTGAAAAAGTAGCAACTAAAATTGGCGAAGCTGAAATTGTATTAAAAGAAAGAGAGACATATCTTAAAGAATTAAAAAAAGATAGGGATCAAGCTTTAAAATACAAAGAACTTGGAAGCAGAATACAGCAAAATAAAGCTTCTTTACTTAAAACTCATTTAGATAAAAAAACAGTTGAAAAAGATAAATTTGAAAAAGAAATTTTGGGTCATAAAACAAAAGCTGATGCTGTACAAAAACAAATTGATGAACTTAAAACTAAAATAGATGTTCTTCGAAAAGAAATACAAACTTTAAATGATGAAGTTGAAAAACGAGGAGAAAAAGAACAACTTAAAATTCACAAAGAAGTTGAGCAGTTAAAAGTTGATTTGGCAACTAATAAAACCAAGATAGATTCAGCAAAAAATGAACTTACCAAAATTGATTCTAGACGTGAACAACTAAAGAAAACAAATGAAGAGCTATCTTCTAAAATTTCTGCTTTACAAGAAGACAAAAAAAGAATTGAACAAGAAAGGCTAAAAAAGGAAAAAGATTTTTTGAATATTGTTGCAAAAATAGACTCTTTTAGAAAAGATCACAAAATTGATTCAGCAGGAAATATTGAAAAAGAAATTGAAGATATTGATAAATTAGCTGATGAAAAACAATTAGAAATTCAAAAATTAAGAGAAGAGCAACAAAATTCTTTAAGGGAAAAAGATAGATTAGAATTTCAATTAAAAAGCATTGATGATAGGATAATCAAAGTTTTGGAAGTTGAAAAAGAGAATAAAAAAGAAATTGATGAACTTAAAAATAAAAAAGAAAGATTCAAATACGCAACTTTGGAGTTAAATAAACTTCTTACTGAAGATGTAAGTTTAGCATCACAGCTTGGAAATGCAAGAACCAATTTAATGAAATATGAAGAGGATTTTGCAAGGCTTAATGCAAAAAATGCAGGAATAAATGAAAGATTAGGAGCTGGAGAAGCCATTAAAAGTATAATTGAAAATAAAAGTAAATTGGGGGAAGTTTATGGTACAATCTCTGAACTTGGAAAAGTGCAAAGCAAATATTCAATGGCACTTGAAGTTGCAGCAGGACCACACCTCAAAAGTATTGTCGTTGAAGATGATGCAACAGCTGCCAGATGTATTAAATTTTTAAAATCAAACAAACTTGGATCTGCTACATTTTTACCGCTTAATAAAGTAAAAGATAAACAAGTTGACTTAGAAACAAAAAAACTAAAAGATGCAAATGGGTCGCATGGATTTGCAATTGATTTAATTACATTCGATACAAAATACAAAAAAGCTTTTTCTTATATTTTTGGAAGCACATTAATTGTTGATAATATTGATGTTGCAAGAAGAATTGGAATTGGAACTGCTAAGATGGTTACTGTTGATGGGGATATGGCAGAAACAACTGGTGTTATGCACGGCGGATTTAGGGTTCAAAAGAAAGGTTTGGCATTTCAGGAAAAAGAAGTTGCTGAAGATTTGGAAAATATGGAAAAAAAGATAGCTGAAACACAAAACGTTGTTGGTGTTTTAGAAAATAGAAGAAAAGAAGTTGAAGAAAAAATTACCAAATTAAGGGAAGAAAAAGCAATTCTTGAAGGTGAAGTAATTAAAACTGAAAAAAGTTTACATCTTGAAACTGGTGATTTGGAAGTTACAAAAAAAGTTAGGAAAGATCTCGAAACTCAGCTTGGAGATTATGAAAAAAAATTAAGTGAAGTTATCAATAAAATATCTTTAATGAATAAAGAATTTGCGCAACTTAAAATAAAAAAACAAGAACTTAGAAATAAGATTGGTGAACTTAGAAATCCTTCTCTTCTAGCTGAATTAAATACATTTGAGCAGAAAAAAGAAGAATTAAGAATTGAAATTGGAAATCTTCTAAATGATTTGAAAAATGCAGATACCCAAATAAATAGTATTCTAACCCCTGAACTTGGAAATATTCAAAAAATACTAAAACAACTAGATAAAGAACAAGAGCAATTTGGTGAAGATACTAAAACTATGCTTAGCTCAATAAAACAACAAGAAGAAATATTAAAACTTAAAGAAAAAGAAGAGAGTTTGTTTTACAAACAATTCAAAGAATTATTCCAAAAGAGAAATAAACTTAGCGAAGATATGCAAAAAACTGAGATTAATGTTATTTCAAAAGAAGAAGAAATGCGAAAATTTGAACAGAAAATGAATATGATTTCTATAGATAATGCAAGAGTCAAAGCTGAATTTGCAGCAATAGAAGAGGAATTTAAGCAGTATGAAGGTGTGGAAATTCTAGTTAAACCTGAAGAGGAACTTAAAAAAGAAGTATTACAATTTGAAAAAATGGTACAAGATATTGGAAATGTAAATTTAAGAGCACTTGAAATATACGAAACTGTTGAAAAAGAGTATAATATTTTAACTGAAAAACGTGAAACTTTAATTAGGGAAAAAGAAGATGTTCTTGTTATGATAAATGAAATTGAAACTAAAAAAACAGAGCTTTTCTTAAAAACACTTGAAGTTGTTACTAAAAATTTCAAGGAGATATTTGCAGCACTTTCGACTAAAGGAAGTGTTGAATTAGATCTTGAAAATAAAGAAAAACCATTTGAAGGTGGGCTTACAATCAAAGTTAAATTAATTGGCAATAAATTTATGGACATTAAAAGTTTATCAGGTGGAGAAAAAACGATGACAGCTCTTGCTTTTATATTTGCAATCCAAGAGCATAATCCTGCTTCTTTTTACATCTTAGATGAAGTTGATGCAGCTTTGGACAAGAAAAATTCAGAGCAATTAGCAAAGCTAGTTAGAAAATATTCGGATAGGGCACAATACATTGTAATTAGTCATAATGATGGTGTTATATCCGAGGCAGATAATTTATATGGTGTTTCGATGGATGAACATAGTGTTAGTAATGTTGTTAGTTTGAAAATTTAGTTCAAACAACCAAATCTAAATCCTCATGAAAACAGATAAATATATTTTTGGCAAGCCTGAACATTTTTATCCGAAAAATAGACATGAACCTGTTTCTAAAATTGAAGATGAATCAGAAACCAAAAAAATAAAGATGGCTAAATTATCTTTTTTTTTGCTTGTTATGACAATAATATTTTGCATTGAATACTTTTCTTGGTGGATTGTAGATGAAATGGGATATAAATTAAAATCCTTACCAATAATTTTCTTTTTAATATTAATCTTTGTAGCAGTTGTGTTAATATTTATACTATCTGGTGAAAAAATGGATGAAGTTATATCTGGTAAAATTATTGAGAAGAATCAAGAGATAATAAAATAGACTTTACCCTATCTACAGTTGCTAACCATTTGTATCTTTCTAATATTGTTTTCCTTGCATTTTCTCCGAGTATTTTTCTTTGTTCTTCATCATTTAGAAGAGAATTAATTTTTATGGATAAAACTAAATCATTATGCTTTGGAAAAAATAATCCATTTTCTTTGTCTTTCACATATCTTTTTACAAATCCAACTTTCGTTGTAATTACTGGTATCTCGCAAGCCATTGCTTCCATAGTTGATAGGCTTGAAGTTTCAGTTAAACTAGTAAGTACATAAACATCCATAGCTCTTAAATAATCTTCAACATTACTAACTGCACCTGGAAGTATCACATCTTTATCACTTGATAAAATTCTTTTGTGTGATTTTAAGCCATCACCTACAACTAAAAGTTGAATATCTTTTCTTTCTTGTTTTAATTTTTTAAATGCTCTAAATAAAGTCATAATATCTTTTTCTCTTGCAATTCTTCCAGTATATCCAATAATTTTGTAATCTGGATTTATTCCTACTTTTTTCTTTGCTTCAATTTTATCTTGCGTTGGTAAAAACTTTTCAACATCTATTCCTAAATGCACAACTTTTTTTTCTGATTTTATGCCAACATAATTAAATAGTTCTTCAATTTCCAAACTTGGCACCATAAGAAGATTGCATTTGTTGTAAACCCATTTAGCATATATTTTCGAGATTAAATAAACCAATCCTCTAAATGATTTTACGCTCTTGGAAAATAATTCCCATTCAATTGAATGAATAAAAGCTGCAACAGGTTTTTTTTGTTTTTTAGCTTCAAGTAATGTTAATAATCCAATTGGCCCTATTGTTTGGGTCCATACAATATCACAATTTTTTACATATTCTTTAATTTCTTTTCTTTTAGGAAAAGCAGGCAAAAAATCTCCAAATTGAATTCCTATTGTTTTAAATCTTTGAATGTATACTTTTTCAAAACCCTTAAGTTCTCCTTTAAACTTAGGTGCAAGAACTGTTATTTCAAAATCATTTTGGAGAAGTGGGATTATTTCAGCTAAAAATCTTGATATCCCATCCCATCTTGGCAGGAAATTGTCTGTTGCTATTAACAGCTTTTTCATAATGGCTCCTTTCTTATCGATTTTATTTTTTGATATTTTGTAAAATATTACAATTATTTAGTTTCTATCTAACTTTTCTAAATACTTCAGCAAATTTCATTTTTCGTTTTAAACCATGAAGTATAGCTCTTAAATAAACTGATGGGAGTAATACTATTAATGCTATCCATTGACTTTTAAACTTATATAATGCTTTAATCTTAGTTGAAAAATTACCGTCTATATTAACTACCATTCTTGGTATATTTCTATCTTTAAAATTAACCCAATTCCATACATCAAAAGTGTAAAGATCACAATTATGGTTTGTCTTATCAAGCACACTTAAAACAATATCATGCACTGCCCTATGATCTGGGTGAGGATCATCAATAGCATGTGTGAACACTTTTATTGGCTTTTTTTCTAAAATTATTTTTTCAATTTTTTTGTAAATTTTTTTGTCTTTACTTTCAGACAAAAAATTACCTTCTTTTAATCCAAAAAATTCAATGCTTTTACCATTCATTGTAGCATTAGCATCTTCTGCTTCAGTTTTTCGCATATTAACAGATACATGACTTTTTAGCCATGGATGGGATAGTTCACCATATGAAAAAACATAGGTGTAAACCTCTTTTCCTTCTTTGGCATACTTGCTAAGTGTACCACCTGCACCAAAGATATGGTCATCGGAATGAGCACAAAAAACAACAATTGAATGGTGGGTCATATTATTCTCCTTATTTTGTCTTTTTAAATTTTAAGTTTAATAAATTTCCTTAATTTTGACATATTAATTCTATATTCTTGTTATTAATTTCATTATTTATTAATATTTGTAAGTTATGTCCATTTTTAGCACTAGAGTGAATAAATTTTTAAAGAGGTGTTTTTATCTTAATTGCTAGATACAAATAGAATATCATAGGCACCGATGATCTAATGGCTATGATTCCAGCCTTCCAAGCTGGCTATCCGGGTTCGAATCCCGGTCGGTGCATTGAATTTAAAATTATCAATGCAAGAGACTTGCGAAGCAATATCTCTTTCGTTTCCGTGCGAGTGAAGGCCAGCTCTTCGAATCCCAGTCGGTGCATTTTATCAAATATATTATTATTATTATTATTGTTATTATCCAAATATTTTATCACTATTCTTTAAATACAATGGCTTGGAAAAAAGAATATACTACAAAAAATGGAAAAACAGTTGTTCTACGTGATTTAAACAATAAAGATTCTATTAAAAAAACAAGAAATTTCATCAATAGTTTTGTTGTAGAAAAGGCTTATCTTCTTTATGATAAAAAAATAACTTACAAAGAGCAAAAAGCTTGGTTTTTGAATCAGCTTAAACAGATTAAAAATAAAGCTGGATATTATATTGTTATTGAACACGATAAAAAAATGATTGGAAGTGTTGTTGCAAATAGGTTAGGGCTTGGATACTTTAGTCTTAAGGCACTAATTGATAGAGTAAAAAAAGAGATGAAACCCAAAAATATTTATCTATCAGTTTATTCTAAAAATTATACAGCAAAAAAACTATATAAAAAATTAGGATTTAAATTTCATCACAGATTAAAAAACTGGGTAAATCATTACGGCAAATTTATGGATGAAGAATTTTATATCTATAAAAGTAAATAAAAAAGACAAATAACTTTTTTAATTTAAAATACAAAAAATAAATTACGAAAAATAAAAAATTTAATTATGAAGTTCCAAATTGAGGACCTGGTTTATTATTATCTTTTTCGTCTTTTTTTGGATTTTTCATCTTTTCAACAGCATCTTTGAATGCCTTTTCTTGGTTTTCACTTAAATTTTTGTATCTTATATAATTTATTTTGATACTTCTCAAAAATGAGTTGTTCTTATAAAATTCCTCAGGAATATCAAACATTTCTTTCATTTTCTTATCTGTAATTTTACTTTCTAATTCTTTTTTTTGACAGTCATAACATTCTGGAAATTTAGTTTTCCATGTTACAATCACATAATTTTTTTTACATCTAACACATTTCATTTTATATTTTGCATACATTAAAATCAACTCTCTATTTTTAATTTTTCTAATTTTAAATATTTTCTAAATTTAATTACTTTTCAATTTTTGGTTTTCTTTTGTTATTTGGAGGGCTTCTTTAAATTGCTCAATAAATCTTTCAAAATCCATTCTTTTAACATTTGCTCCACAAGCATGCTCGTGACCGCCACCATATCCTTCAATTCCAATAAGTGACATTTCAACTGCTTTTTGAATATTATAATGTTTTGATCTAATACTCATTTTGATTTCATCATCTTTTTCTCTTCCTGCAATAATTACTTTATCACTAAAAATGTAAACTAGTTCATTTGACAAGTCTTTTGTTAGACTCCATTTATCATCTGAATAAATATATTGCAATACTTCATCATCTGTTTTACATTCTTTTGCTTTAGAAAGCATTTGAGAATAAATTTGATTTAAATTTTCATATCTTTTGTAGATAAAGGTTCCTGCTTCAGTACTCTGTTCTAATATTTCATTTGGATCTTTAATTCTTGTTAATGTTTTTATTGCTTTTAAAACTTCACTTAATTTACCTTTCATATTAAAAGATAAAATTCTCGCCAAAAGCCCGATTTTGCTTTTGTTATTATATAATGCTTCTTCAGGAGTAGATATTTCTTCACCAATAAGATGGGGGTATCTTTTTGCGTAATCTGCTACAAAATCATTG
>CAZSAD010000003.1:52122-67729 GCA_964604995.1 uncultured Methanosarcinales archaeon | reverse complement strand
TGAAAGAAATAATGTAAAACATTTTAATCCAATCCATTCATCTGATTTGTTTTCAACTAATTCATAACATAATTGACTGGTTGGTTTAGTTTCATTTTGATATCTTGGATTAAAATGTTTTACATTATTTCTTTCAAGAATTGGATGGTGATCAATCCAAATAACATCAATGCCCATTTTTTTTGCTTCATCTAAAAATTCTTGCTCAACTACAGCAATATCTAAAATAAATACTTTATCTGGTTGATTTTCTTCTAATTTTCTTAAATATTTTAAATCAACTAATGGCCTTCCTTTTACAACATAACCATTTCCTTCTTTAATGTATCTACGCATTAACAAAAATGAACATAATCCATCACAATCATCGTCAAATAAATAAATTGGAGATCTAGTTAAACTTAATTCTTCTTGAAGATTAGTTTTTGAAATTTGCATATATCTTTAGATTTAAACATAGTATTTAATGTTATTGTTTAATTTTTAGAGTGTTACACACATAAAATTTATTATGCTTACTTAAATAATACAAATATCATTGTTTACTTAAAATTTATATACTAATTTAAATCAAATATCAATATGTTAAAAAGTATGGTGAAAAATAGATTAAAAGGGATATTTTTATCACTTCAACTATTTTTTCTTTCGATATTTATTTTATTAATTTTTTTATTAACATTATTAAACTTTGTAGGAACTGTTTATGCAACTGATTTAAGTAAAACAACTTATTTAACAACTGAACCAAAATTAATTATTCCTGTTTATTATGCTATTAACACTACAAAAGGTAGCACTATAAAAATTGTTGAAAATTTTCAGGGAAATCCTGAAATTGTAAATTGGTTTATAGAAAATGATGCGGCTTCACAAGAAAAGATAGCACATACATCAGATGGAAATATTCACACTTTTATTTTCTTAGCACCAAGCGAAAGCTTTACTTTTATCTATAACTATATTTTGCCTGATGGTTCAACGGATGTTTATACTGTTAGTACTAAATACCAAATTCCAGGTATGGAAGGTGCAATTTTATCACAAAGTGTAGTTGTGGATAAGCCTGAATCGGAAATGTCACAAGAAGCAAGAAAATTGCTTGCTCTTGCAAGATTACCAGCAGAAGATTCATTATTAGAACAAGAAAAATTAAATGAGCAGCAATTAAATCCAGGCGAAGAGCAAGATAATAATTATAGTGATAATAACCAAATAAAAAATACACCAACAAATGTAGATATGGTCTTGGAAAATGGCTCTTTAGCACCTTTAAATAATAATCCCAAAGATGAAACTAATTTTTTACTTTATGTTGCAATAACTATAATGAGTTGCGCTTTTGTATTATTAATTTTACTTTATGTGAAAACGAGGAAACATAAACTATGACACTAATTACCAAAATGCTCTGTAAAAAAATTATAAAAGGGAGTAATCAGAAAAAAGGACAAGGAGCTTTAGAGTTTCTTATGACTTATGGCTGGGCAATACTTGTTGTAATTATAGTAATAGGGGCTCTTGCTTATTTTGGTGTACTAGATACTTCTATTCTTATGGGTAACAGATGTACTTTGGAGTCTGGATTTTATTGCGAGGATATGAAAATCCAAGAAGATACAAGAATTGTATTTCTTAAAGTTAAAAATGTAATGGGTAGGGGCATTATGATAAATGAAGTAACAATAACAGGGGATGCTTTTGAAAATGCAAATTGTTCTATTACTCCTAATACAATTTTGCCAAAAGGAACATCTAATCCATTATCTGGAAGTTTCAATGGACATTTAGGTCTTAGGCTTTTAAGTGATCAAAGTGTTACAATTCCAATTAAATGTTCAAAAGAGATTTCTGGTGCAGGATATGGTGCTACTAAAGGTAAGGGAAGTATAGGCATAAACTGGTATTTAGAATATTCTGATCCTGGTGTAAGTCATGTGGCACAAGGTGAAATAGTTGCTAAAATTAAAGAAGGAAAATGTAAAGATCCACTTCATTTTGTTGAAGGTCCAGATAGTACATTTGCATGTTGTAGCGGGCAAAATGATTATGCAATAAACTGGCAGTGTTTTACTTGTCCAGTAAATAAACCTTATTTGGCATATACTAATACTTTAACAACAGGATCTTATGCAGATGAAGTAATATTTGGATTAGAAAATCCTCCTTTTTACAATGATTCAGCAAAAATTGTTGTTCCATGCAATGCAAATATTTTATCTGCATCTCTTGAAGTATCTAACCAAAGGAATTATGCAAATGATTCTAATTATTTTTCAACTGTTGTTTTAACAGATGTTTCTGGTAGTATGGATTGGACATTCTCTGGTTTTGGTACAAGTTATAATCGTCTATGCACTTCAAATTTAATTTTTGATAGTGCAACTAAAAGAATAGCTCTTGCAAGATGTTTGCAAACTGGAATAAGTTATACTGGTTTTGAATTTTCAGGAATTATAAGAAAATTAACTGATGGTTTTTTAGGCAATAGGGTTGGACTTGTGACTTTTACAGATTATGGCACAATTACTAGTCAACTTAGTTCAGATGCAAATCAGTTAAGTCAAGCAGTTAATGTATACACTGCATTATATTCTACCAATATGGTGGATGGATTTGTAAAATCCGTTGATGTTTTGAATACTAATAATCCAAATAATGTGAATTATATAATATTAATATCGGATGGCGAATCTAATGTTGGAGGAGATCCTGAAACATATGTTTGCAATCCAAGTTTTCCAACAAATATTGCAGTTTATATTTTAGGTATTGGTCCAGTTTATCAATTTCAATCTGGACATGAAGGTGATTGTAATTTTCTAACAAATCCAGCTTACAAAAATAATTGTATCAAAATGAAAAATATTGCATCTTGTACTAATGGTGGATTTTATAGCGGCATGACTCCTGAAAGTACAATGACTGCGATAAATCAAATTTTAGGAGTTATAATGAATTACCCCTCTAATCTTAAAGTACTGGATATACAATATAGTGGTGTGTTAAAAGGTACATATTCAAATCCTGCTACACTTACTCCTTTACCCAATATTACTTCCCAAGTGCAAACATTTTCAAATTTATGTGGTGGTTCAAGCGAAATATTTCCAATATTAATTACATCAGATTCAAAAGGGGTAGTACTTGCTTCTAATATTGAAATGCTTGCATGCAGTGCAACTTATTATCCTTAACAATTTTTATTTATACCAAATTCATTTTATAATTTAGCTATTCTAAAGTCGCAACAAAACTATTTAAATAGTTGTTGGCTGGTTATTAATTATCACATTTTATAACATATTTATCAATAATTTGCCTGGTTAATTTATCTGGGAAAAAGGGGGGAACATTCATTTTGCTATTTAATTTTCAAAAAAAAGGAACAATTGTAGCATTAAATTCCAGATCTGAAAATAAGAATGATAAAGATAATCAAAATAAAAATAAAAACAATAATAAAATTTTATCTAAAAAGAAAGATGCTCCCTTATCTAAAACTAATTTCTCATCTAAGCGTTCAGGCTTTATTTCCAAACTTAGTATATCTGATCTTCGAATGGCATTTGCCAAAAAATCAAAGGCTATTGAACAATTAGAGGAACATTTTAACAGTGTAATTCAAATTAGCAGGAAAAAAGAAGTTCAACTGCAAAAATTTGAAAATGAACTAAACAGTAAAGAACAAGAATTACTAAATCTTGAAAAAGAATATTCACGAAAAAAAGACAATTTCTCACAAGGATTAAAACACATAGAAAAATTAGAACTTGATTTAGAAAAGCGCAAACAATTAATTGCAAAAGAACAAAGAGATATTGATTTATTACATAGGGAAAATTTACAGACAATGGACCAACTCAAAACTGAGATGGAAGGCAAACAGCGCATTGTGAATGAAATCAAAAAACATCTTTTAGATATTGCTAAAAAGCACAAAGAAAAAGAAAATGCATTAATTAAAATCGAAGAAAAGCACGTCGATAAAGCAAATGAGTTAAAAGAAAAAGAGATTAAATTAAATGAACTTAACAACAATCTTTTGTTAGCACAAACTAATTTTGATAAACAAACAAATTTGGCACAGGTTAAAATAAATTTACTTCTTCAAAAAAAAGAGAATTTATCTTTAGAAATAAAAAATCTTGTAAATGAAAAAAAAGAAGCAAAAAAAATGTTTGATGAAAAGGAAAAATCTCTTGCCAAAATGCTCTTGGAAGTAGAACAGAAAAATCATGAATCTAAATTAATTGAACAAAGAGCAGAACAAAAACAAAAAGAATTTTTAGAATTAGAAAAAGAGCTCAGACTAAAAAAAGAGGATTTTTTGAAAAAAGAAAGAAAACTTGCTAATCTAAGTTTAGAAGTTAATAATAAACTAAAACAATTGGAAAATTCTAAAGATGAAATTAATAAAAAAGAAAGTGAACTTATAATTCTTGAAAAAAATCTAAATGAAAAAGAAACTAGTTTAGTTGATAAAGAAAATTCTTTGCAAAGCGTAATCTCGCACCATATAACTATGGAAAAAGAACTTTCATTAAGTGTCAAAGAAAAACAAAAACAGCTTAGTCAGTTAGAAGGGCAAATTTTGAAAACAAATAAAACATATGAATCAACAATGAAAGAACTCCTTTTGTTACAGGAGAAAACTAAACAAAAAACATTGGATTTTGAGTTTTTAGAAAATGTGCATAAAAAACATAAAGAAGATGTTGCAAAACTAGAAAAATTAAAGCATGATGCACAAATTTCAGAGAAAAAATATGCACAAGCAATTGAAAAACTAAAAGCAGTTGAAATTGAACTTTCTGATAAACAAACAAAAGCTAAGCAGTTTGAAGCTTATTTTACAAATGAACATCAAAGATTACAAGAAATTGAAAAAAATCTTAATTCTGAAAAACTAAAATTAGAGGGATGGGAAAAAGAGGTCAAAAGAAAAGAAGAAGGGCTTGTCCAAAAAAAAGAACAGTTAGACAAGCTCGAAGCCCTCGCTAAAAATGCTGATAAAGATATTGAAACTAAAATTCTTCAAAAGGAAAACAAATTAAAGCATCTTTTAGAGGACGAGCTTAGAATGAAAGATAGTATGAGTAAACTTTGGGAAAATCTAAAACAAAAACAAAAAGAAGAACAGGAAACAAAATCTAGGCTTTTTGCTCTAAAAAAAGAAATGGAAAAAGAAATGCAAAAACTGCCAATGTCTAAGGCTGCAAAGAAAAAACTTGAAAAAAAATTGAGTAAGGCACTAAAAGAAAATAAATCTGAAGATATTAAAGAGCAAAAAGTTGAAAGAGAAGTTAAATCTGAAATAAAAGAGATACTATCTGAAATGAATATTCTCGAAAGAAAAATTAATGATACTCATACTGCTTTTGAAGCACAGGATTTTGAGTCTGTGCAAAGAATTTATAATGAAATAAGGGATATTTATGCAAAACTTGATTCTGATAAAAGAGCTAAAGCCTACCATTTGATAATTGAATTAAAAAAGAAACTTAATAATCAATAATTTTTTGCAATCTAATTTTTGAAAATTAAGTATTTTCTATGTTTAAAATTAATTTAAAACTAATTAGTTTTTATTTTATTGATTTTGTCAACAGCATTGATTACGTCACTTAAATCATTACTTATTTTTTCTATCTTTTCTTGCATATCTAAAATGGTCATGCTTTGAATTTTTATATTATTTTCAAAAATACCAAGATACTTTAAGAGATTTTCACAAATTAAATCATATTCATTATTTTCAAATTCAGTGTTTTTTTTCGAAGACAAACTACCTATACTCTTTATAAATTGTAAACTTTCTTTAGAATGGTACAAATCTGCAATTTTTACAAGTTTATAGGCAATACTAATTAAACCAATATCATGGTGCTCAATGCTTGAAATGATATCATCAATTCCTTCCTTTATTTTATAGGTTATTACTCTATAATCTTGGATGTTTTCCATTGTCTTTTAGTTTTTAAAATTGTTTTAAAAAGATTGGCTTTAATAAATCTAGAACTCTTTTTCAATGAATGGGGTAATAGTAAATTCTTAAAATAAAAAATAAATTTATTTTTTTATTGGTTTTTTGACTTCATTAATCCACATTTCACCAATATTATCCATTAATATCTTAAAGTCAGTTGAGATTTTGTATTTCTTCCTATAAAGGTCATAATCAATTAAGCCCATACCTCTCATTGGTGTTAAAATCCTATCATAGAATTGTCTTTTATTGTATGAAAGTCTAACTTTTTTGCCAGCAAATTTTGGATCTTCAATTTCAGTTACTAATTTACCTTCATGAAGTTCAGTTGCAAATTCTGACATTTCACTTTTAGAAACTTCACTACCTTTTTTTTTGATGTAACCAATCAAGACTTTGCCAACAATTTTTTGTTGTGGTGTTGCGAAGACTACTTCGAAAATATCCTCTGGAAGGTTATATCTATCTACTAAAATAACCACTTTATACACCCCCTAATATACTTAATTCATGTTTTATTATCTTTTTATATATAAAGCTATGTTTTTTATTGGCGTTAGTTTTACTAAATTTTCTCGTCAATGTTTACCTTTATATTTATTTTATTGTTTATTTTAATAATCTATTTTATAATTATAAGTAATATTTTAATAAAAATACTTATTATTACATACTAAATATGTACTATTATTATCTTTATTGTTAATTTATTATTTAATTATTTGACTAAAATAATAAATTAAGAAATGCGTTTTATTTTTTTTAATTTTAATTCTTAAGCTTTAGTTACATATTTTGCCAAATTATTTTTTAAATCAATTAACGGCAAAGCTATTTCATCGTGCAATTTTATTACATCTTTTAAATCATCAATTATTTTCGAGGTATCTTTTTTTAAATTTTCATATTTTTGTCTATTCATTACTCGGTATTCTCCATCTTTGTAGTAATATTTTATTTGATCTATCCTAGCATTAAATGTATTATACTTATTTATCAAATTAATAGCTTTCTGGGCAGTTTTTTCTGAATCAGTTAATTTTTCAGGTTCAATGACATCTAATCTAGTTTTATTTTTTTTGTAAAATATTTCAGCATCCTTAATAATATCTTGAGTATATGATCTAAAAATTTCATGAATATATCCTGCTAATACTTTTTCTATTTTATTTTCAATATAATTAGGTGGTAAATTATCTCCCATATCGTATTCTACTAAAGAACTTTCAAGATCATCGAGTCTTATTTTTAACACTTCAAGAGGTGTTTGGCTATTTTCTGGAAAAACAATATTGTCAAGATAAGCATGATTATTATTTTCCAATTTATTATTACTATTATTTTTCTTAGAATCTTTTTCTTTAACCCTTGCAGCATCAAATATTGAAATGGATTTGATGTAATTACTAATTGCTTTCAAATCTTTTAAGTAAGGTTCAACTACTTCAAAATTGTTATTCTGCCATTTTTCAGTTAATTGCTTCATCTTAATTAAAAATTCATCATGGCTAAGTTCAAGATTATATCTAATATTGGAATAATTGCTTTCGTTAATACTTTCAATTTCTTTATTCAATTCATATCTATACTCAATAAATTCAGGTGTTAAATATTTTTTAAGTATTGGTTTCATCCAATATTTTAATGTATCAGAATTTGGGCTCTTATCAATATTTTCAACAGCTCTGTTTACTAAAATCTCCAATTTCTCAAGTTCAGTTTTTCCAACTGACTTTGCGAAATACTTTGTATCCATAAATGGTATTTTAGCTTTTATACCCATAAATCTAGGTGAATGGGGGGGTTTATAAATCTTTGTCATTTTAGTAACTTATAAGTGGTAAAAATAGATAACTATTTAAATAATAAATCACTTGAAAATAAAAATGCAAAACCAAAATTATTATCAAGGAGTTTATTTGGGAAATGGATTTTCTATTAACCCAGTAGATAACTGGAATGAAAATAATTTTCACATTAAAGAAAATAAAAAAATTTTGGAAAACGCTGTATTTGGTGTAATTGTTGTAGATATGCAAAAAGGGTATCTAAAAAGTATTGAAAATACACAGCGTGATGCTTTACTTTATCATCATGCAATTCTGCTTCAAAAATGTGAAGAATACAATATTCCTGTTGTAAATTTAAATCAAAAAAATGAAGGAAAAATAACGGGAATTTTAAAAAATATAATTAAACAAGTTCCAAGAAATATTCCGTTAGGTAAAAAAGTAATGGATGGGTTTACCAATAAAAAGTTGTCAGAAATATTAAAAGAGGAATGGAAAGTAAACACTGTTCTTTTAACTTGAATATATGGAAGTGCATGTGTAGAAGAGACTGCTCTTGGTGCTATTGAGGAAGGTTTTAATATTGCATCAGCAAGACAGCTTGTTGCTGATCCTTTTAATTATTTTAACAAAAAAGATTATGATTTAGAAGAGCACAATATCTTGTTTGAAGGAATGGTGGATTTTTTTAAAGGCAATGGGCTTTATACAAATAATTTTAGACAGTATTTTCCATTTATGGAAAAACAAAGTTTAAATCAAAAAATAAATTAAGCAACAAATAATTAAATTAAAAAATAGGTATTCTTAAAATTAGTTTTTTATTTCTTTTTAGTAAATGTCTTTGCAACAATTGGAGGCTCGATTGAAACGCCAGTTAAGTACGACACTCGCTTTGCTTGGTCGTACGAACTTCTTTTTATTTTTTCTTTGCAAATGTCTTTGCAACAACAAGTGGGAATAGAATTGTCGCATCGCCAAAAACTTTTACCATTTTCGCATCAGGTAATATTTTTCCCCAAGAAACTGCTTCATCTGGTCTTGCACCTGCATCTGAACCATCGAATTCTTGCGCATTGTTGATATAAACTGCATAATCTGCACCATTTCGCATCATGTTTGTATTACAGATATGGTGTTTTACAATTCCTGCACCAAGAATTATCATTCCAGTTTTTTTAGCTTCGAATGTTATATCATTTAGTTTTTTCATGTCTTGTGTCACATCAATCCTAAATTCTGGATGTTTATAGCTGAAAAAATAAATCATATCTCCAATACTTCCATCAGTTATCGCAGGACAGAAAACTGGAATATTATTTTTTTGAGCCCAATAATAAATTGAATCTTTATTGTTTATTTCTTTTCCAAGCTCCCAAATTAACTCACTTGGTGTTATGATATGGCCTGTTTTTTCTTGATTGTTATTTAACTTTTCAAGTAATGGCATTATAAAATCTTCAAATCTGCAATAATGACTATTTGGCACAAAAATATTGCCTATTCTATTCACTCCTTTTTCACGTAGCTTAGCTCCACTTGCTCTAAATTCTCCTTGATAAAATGGAGCAATGCATTTTATAATATCTTCTTCTATGCCACCAGTTGTTGTAACTATTACATCAACCATCTTGTGTTCAACAAGGTAACGAAAAACATCTCTTAAACCGGATGAAACCATGTTCGAAGTATAACCTAAATAAATAGTAACTTTTTCTTTATCATTTAGCATTTGATTAACTATATTTATTGCATTGCCTAAATTGGTTGCTTGGTAGCCAGTTGTAGAAAAAGAATCAACAATTTTTTCATAGTCCAATCCTTTGTTAAAATCATATCCATGAATCTCAGTAAGTCCATTTATTTGTTCAGATTCTCTTACAACATATTTTCGAATAAGTTTTTCTTTTTCTGATAAATTAGATTCATTAGTAGATTTAGCTTTTTTAGAGTTAATTGATGATTTACTATTTTTGTTATCTTGTTTATTTGGCATATAACTTAAGAGAAATTAGGCTTTTATAAATGTTTATAAAACCTTTTATGTGCTCTTATCCTTATCAATCTATTAAATACTAGTTTATAATCATAAATAAATACTAATAAAGAATTCAATTTTAATATTTTATTTGATTCATTAATTTAATAGTTGGATTATATTTATTATTAATATAAGCAGTTATTTCCATTTTATCATTATATATTATTTCAATTCCTTTTAAAATTTCTACAAGATTACTTGTATTTATATCTCTAACAATTGGTGCACTAACCATTTTTTTATTGCTTCCAATTTCACCACTAGAAATGCCACTATTTTTATCAAAAAATGTAGGCGCTATTATGGTTGTAATTTCTCTCCATAAATTATCAACAGCATTTGCATTTTCATCACTTGCAATCACTAATCTACCCTGTGGTTCTTTTTTCCCTTCTAATACTTCTTGTTCATATCCTTCAAATCCATAAACCGAATTTTTATATTCACTTTCTAGAAAAATTGTAGCTTTTAGGTCATCTTTTTCACTTTTATATTTTATACTAACTCCACTAAAAAAATCTTTAGGTAAATTTGCATTTAGAATATCTTCTGATTTAATATCCTTGATAACTCCAAGATTACTAAATTCAAGATTTATTTCATCTGTCAATTCATTTAATGGTGTAGATAAATTTGATAAATTTTTCATCTTAATACTTGTTATTACTTTACAGTTTATAAACCTATTTGTTAAATTATTTGTTAATAATCTCTTTTAATTTTGGCCAGTGCTCAACATCTAGAATATAACCTACACAGTTATCTGAGCCACATTTACATGGATGATCAATCCATTCTTCCATATCAAATCCATAATTATAAGTTATTTCTTCGCCTTGATTTATGTCTTTAGTTGCAACAATCCATATCTTTCCATCAACATATTCATATTTTGCATTTGGATTGCATGAATGATTCATATATTTTGCATAATTTTCAGGTACATCTCCATCAAGGTCAAATTCATTATCCAACTCAAAAATATAAACTGCACCTTTGTTTTTATCTTCTTTAGCTAATTTGGCAGCTTTTTGTGATCTTCTATCACTTTCTTCTTTAGAAATTTTTTCTCCAACATATTCAATAATCTTAGTATCTTTTGATATATCTACTTTTGCAAATCCCCCTGTATTATGGATAGTGGAATCTTTAAATATAAGCCATTTTGTTTCTTTATACATTTTTTCACTTTATTTTTTGTAATCACTATTCAAATTTTTTTCTAGAATTTCTTTGAGTTTTTGCCATTGCTCTTCTGCAACTATATATCCAACACAAAATTCTGAGCCACATTTACATGGATGCTCATGATATTCTTCAACATCGAATCCATAGTTAATTGTTACTTCTTCTCCTTGTTTAATATCTTTTGATGCCAAATAATATATTTGTCCATCGGTGATATCTGCTTCAATATTTGGTACACATGAATGATTTACATATTTGGCATGATTGTAAGGTACATCTCCATCAATATCATAATTTTCATCTAGTTCAAAAGTATAAATGGCACCTTTACCTGGATGTTTTTTTGCAAGTTCTTTAGATAGTTCTTCTCTTCTTTTACTTTCTTCTTTAGAAATTTTTTCTCCAACATAATTAATTATTTTTGTGCCTTTAGGGATGTCCACTTTAGCAAAAGCACCAATATTGTGAATATTGGATTCTTTTATTACTAAATATTCTGTTTCAATATGCATAGTCTCACAATGCGCAAGTTTCAAACTAAGGTATATAAACATTTTTATTTTAGTGTGATTTTAGCTATTAATTATGTCACTAGCATGCAAGCACAAACAGTACGAAGCCTTGGGATTTTGCCCTATTTGTGAGCACAATAGGGCAATGACTAAAATTAAGAGTCAACTTACAAAACAAGATTACATTGGCTCAGCTCCTACAGTTTTTGTTGGAAGAGTTGGCTATCCTCATTTAAATGTTGGAATTATGGCTCCGCCAATTATCGATGAACAAGCATGGATGCTTGATGATCCTAGATATTGGGGAAAACATAATTTTTCAATTCCTCAAATGATTAATGTCAGATCAGAACTTGTAAACTCAAGATTTTCAATTGATATTAAAGGAAAAAATAAATGGCTTGATATCAGTAGGGAAGTTGCAATGTCTTCTAAACCAGTTGAAGTTGATATAAATTTAGATAAAAAACCAGATTTCAAAATGTCATTTCATGGATATTCTGCGCCTTCAGGACCAAAAGCAGGATTAAAAAAAGTCACACTTGCAAGCAATCCCAAAATAGACAAAAAAGTTGATTATGTTGTATCAGACAAAGATTTTAAAGCCAATTTAGCAATTGATTATTTATACAAACACGGATACGATGAAAATTTTATATCAAGATTATTATCTATTGGAAATTTAGGTGCAAAAGCGGATAGGAAGTTAGTACCTACAAGATGGAGCATAACAGCTACTGACGATGCCCTTGGTAAAAAAATTGAAACAACCATAAAAAATTATGAACAACTTGGTTATTTTGTGTACTTTGGAGGATATCTTGGTAATTATTATTTGATTTTAACTTTTCCAGATGTTTGGAGCTATGAGTTATTTGAAGCAAGTATCCCAAATCCAGGAGAAAAACTTAACTATGCTACTGACTATGAATTTTATAATGGGAGAAAAGATTATGCATTTGCAACAACTGGTGGTTACTATGCAGCAAGACTTCCTATTCTTGAAAAATTACTAAAAATTAGAAAACAAGCAAGCATACTTTGTTTAAGATTTATAACAAAGGAATATGCAGTTCCTCTTGGTGTTTGGGTTGTTAGGGAAGCAACAAGAAAAGCAATGCAAGAAAAACCAGTAGAATTTTCAAGCAAAGAATTAATGATTTTGTATGCAATAAATCTCACAAAAAGAAAGTTTGGCTGTGACATTGTACCAATGTTAAAAGACAGTAAACTTGTTAGAAAAATCAATTCACAGACAAAATTAAGAGATTACGGATTCAAATTTTAAAATAAAATCTTATAACATTTTAAGATAATTTAAATTGAATAATTAAAATTAGCATTAGAATTTTTTTATGAAAGAATCATAATTATCGTGAAACTTTTTTGCTAATTCTTCAAGTCTATTTTTATTATAATTATCACTATTTGTCAAACTCATTATTTCTTTTGCTAAATTTTTATTACTTTCAATAATACTTGACATGTTTATATCTTCTAAAGTTCCACGTGCTTTATAATCCTTTTTATACATTTTTTCCATTTTATCACAATGACCTGTCCAATATTCATGGTTTTGTACACTTTCTTTGAAATATTTCATAAATATGTGCTCATATTCTTCAAATCCCTTCAGTGAATCTTTGATATCGTCTGATTTATTTTTTTGTTCTTTTTTATTAATAATTGTAATAATATCATTTTTTATGATCCAACACTCTTCGAGTGCTTTTTTCATCTTGTCATGATTTCTTATAATATGGCCTTTTCCATCCATATAATCCCCGAATACATTTTTCAGGTGCAGAAAATGAATTTTTAAATCATCAATTACAAAATTAAGAACTTTTTCTAAATCTTCTGGGCTTTTTAGCCAAACTTCATGTTTTAATAAAAAATCTATTCCTTTTTTTTCTCTATTCTCAACACTAAATTTTCCCTCTTTAACATACCTTTTTTCATACATCCACGATTTTAGGAAATCAAACATTTTACCTTTTTTTGATTTTTTATTTATTATTATCCCTCTTTAATTTGGGGGATATCTAAGGTATCACCTAGTTATATACTATTTATTTCTTTCGGTCCAAGATGGTAATATTACAAATATTAATTTTGTTACTAATCCTCTAATTATTCAGATGGTTTTATTTAGAATTTTGTTTATTTTTAATTTCATCAATGAATCTTTTTATTGTTTTTGGAACATGCTCTTGTTGAGTTTTTAGAATTTGCATTGTTTTTGCCATTATTTGTTCATTTGTACCTTCAGTAACTGTTGTTGACATCAACTCAAATTTTTCATCTTTTCCTTTTTTTACAATGTTTTTCCACTTTTCAAAAAGTTCAGTGCATCTAGCTGGAACTTGCGAAAGTTCACATCCCAAAAATTTTGCACTATCCTCTAAGAAATTTTCATTTTTACCAGATATTACTTGTGATGCAAGTCCTGCTGTAAAAGTTAGTCTAACAATTCCGTCTTGAATTTTAGTTGCTTTTTGAAGTTTTATAACTCCAGTTTCACTTGTATAATTTAAGTGAGTTCCTCCACAAGCTTCAACATCCACTCCTTCAATGTAAACAATGCGCAAGAATTTTCCAGGAACTACTCCGCCTTGATATATTGTTACACCAAATTTTTTTTCAGCTTCGTTTCTTGGTAAGAATGATTTTTCAATTTTAATATTATTTTTTACAATTCTATTTGCTTCATTTTCAATTGCTTTAAGAGAATTATCATCCAATGCTTCAAAATGTGTGATATCTAATGTTGCTTTTTCTAATGTTTTTCTAGCACTTGCTTGGTTGATATGTTTTCCTAATACTTTTCTAGCTGCAGCATTTACAATATGCGTTGCAGTATGGTGGTGTGTTAATTGCACTCTTCTATCCAAATCAACAACACCATACACTATTTGATTTTCTTTTAATTCGTGTTTATCATCTTTTAGGACATGTACAATTATGCCACCTTGTTTGAAAACTTCAACTACTTCTTTTCCATTGATGTTTCCAGTATCATTTAATTGTCCACCTGAAGTTGGATAAAATGCAGTTTTATCTAAAATCACATTTTTACCAATAACTTTTACAACTATCCCTCGAAATTCAATAACATGGTAATCGTCAAAATATAATGCTTTAGTATCCTCTAGATTTTCAAGAGGTAATTTCTCTTCTTTATCGGTTGCAGTTATTTGTTTATTTTTTTCATGTAAATCTGCAACTTTTCTATAAAAATCATCAGCAACAATTATTTTCTTTCCTGATTTTAAAGCTTCAATTCTAATCATTTCTGGAGAAATGCCTTGGCTATCGTATAGCTGCAATAATTTTTCTTCAGATATTTCATCAGATTTTATTAAGTTAGCAACAATTTGAATTGATTTTTGTTTTGTTGCATTATATTTTTGTTTTTCAACTTCTAATATTTGTGAAACTTCATCAAGGTTATTACTTACTTCTGGAAATATTGGTTTTAAATAATTTGCATGCAATTTGCATAAATCAGAAAGATCAATTTTCCAGCCATATTGGTCTACAAAAGATAGTGCTCTTCTTAAGATAACTCTTAAATTATATCCCCCACCAACATTACTAGGCAAAGCGCCATCGCTTAGAGCAAATAGTAAACTTCTTGAATGTTCGGCAACAGAATAAAGTGCAGCTAAAGGTAAAATATCTTGCTTTAATGTTTCAACATCAGTGCCAGTTTTTTGTGCTACAAATTCCCAAGTTTTATCAATATCATCTACTTCATCAACATTTAAATAAGAAGAATAAGGTAAGAATTTTTTTATTAAATTTTGATTTGGTTTAATTCCTGTTTTTTTGTATAAATAATCACAGACAGTTGGAAATGTTGTTTCATAACTTGTGCTTTTTGCTTGAGTAAACCATGCATTTCTTTCATGGCCCATCCCCATATCTAAAACTTTTAGATTTAATTCTTTGTATCCTGGATTTGAATTTGTTTGTTCATAAGACATGTAAACTTGATTTCCAAGTTCTAAACCACGACTGAAAAATTCCATGCATGGTCCAAAATTACCACCACCAGCCCATGCATCTTCATGAAAAGTAATTT
>CAZSAD010000003.1:40809-52112 GCA_964604995.1 uncultured Methanosarcinales archaeon | reverse complement strand
CTTCATTTGGAATTCCAAGTCCTGATTTTAGCCAGCTGTGAATATCACTAAAATATTTTGGTTGGTTATATTCTTTAGGTGGAACAAAAGCATGTTGGCCAATCATTACAAAGCCAGTATAATGTGCTCCAGTTATTCCGACATTATCAATATCATTAAATCTTAAGCAAAATTGTGGAACAACAAGTGGGTTTGCAGGAGGCTCAACTTCACCTGAAACTACAAATGGTTGAAAATCATAAATACTTGCCTGTACAAAATCAGTATCATCTCTCCACCTTGCAACAACGGGGTATCTATCAATTGGAGTGTATCCTAATTTTTTGAAATGTTTTGAAAATTCTTGCCACACCTCAACATAAGTCAATTTTTTTTTGGATGGTGATCCATCAAAAAATCTAAAGCCGCCAGAACATGCAGGATCGCCACAAACATTACTTTTTGAAACATTCCAGAAATATTTACCGCAATTTTCACATTTAGCTCTACTAAATCCTTCTTCTTTTAAGACACCTGTCGCATAGAACTTATCTGGTTCTTTGCTGGCTTTTATTCTAAAATCTTTCTTTATTTCTTTATCTGGTATCATATGTTTTCAAAAAGTTAAAACTTCATTCAACTTTAAAAAGGTTTTTATAGAATCTTGATTAAATAAATATTTAACAATAATATCTTTAATAGGATTGGGTAATAATAATATTTCATAAATATTTAATATTCATCAAAAATGGAAAAACTTGAGAAATCTGCAGGATTTGTAATTTATAAAAAAGAAAATGGAAAAAATAAATATCTTATTTTACATTATATTCCAGGACATTGGGATTATGCTAAGGGTCATTTAGAAAATGGAGAAACTTTTATGGATGCAGCAATTAGAGAAACAAAAGAAGAAACTGGTCTTACCAACTTTAATGTTATTAATGGGTTTAGTGAAAAAATAACTTATCATTTTAAAAAAGATAATCAAATAATTACCAAAGAAGTAGTTTTTTTCTTAGCAGAATCTACACAATTAGAAAATGAGGTTATATTGTCACATGAGCATAAAGGATTCAAATGGCTCTTTTTCGAAGAGGCATTTAAAAAATTAACTTTTAATTCAGCAAAACAGTTATTAAAAAAAGCTGAAGAATTTTTAAATTAGAACTCCAGACAAAAAGCATATTTTTTACATAATCTTTTTCTTTCTTTTCTTTTTTTCTCTTTCCATATTTTCTTGCATAGTTGCAATTTTTTCTTGTCCTTGGGCGTAGAGTTGTTTACTTTTTTTACCTACTTTTTTTACAAATTTTTTCATAGGTACATTAACATGCTTTTCAACATGTTGTCCAACATGTTTATCATATGTTTTTTTCATTTTTCTTTGCATCTTTTTTTTAATGGCATTAATTGTTTCCTCTCCAATTAATAAAATTCCAATAAATAATAAAACCCAACTAAAAATATATACAATAATTGCAGAGAGATAATACATTGGATGTTGTTTAAAATCACTTGGATTTGCAATTAATTCAAAAAAAGGTATTTTTGCTACAATTCCTATTGCAAAGTTTAGAATAATTAATAAAACTCCAATTTCGATTTTCTTTTCTTTGATAAATATCTTAAAGCTCATACATTCTCTTATTTTACTAAATTAATAAACCTTTCTAGTATAGGTACAAATTTAATGAAATTTTAAGAATTTTTAATTTTCTATTTTTGTTGTTTAATGTGGTGTTTGTTGCTTTTATTATTCTTATTATCATCACTATTATTCTTGATTGGTGTAGTTTCTTTATTATTCAAATCTTCTGTTTTTGCAGGGTTTAATTCTTTTTTTATCTTGTTTGCTAATTTGTGTGCTAAATGCAATGGTTCTGGTAATTTATGTGGAAGAATAATATACTTTTTAGCAATTGCAAGTGAGCTTTGGATGCTTATTTTATGTCCTGGTGAAATAAATAAAGGATTGGCATGTTCTTTTGTTATAAGTTTTAAACCTCTTACTTCTTTATCAATGATAATTCTTTCGTCATTTACTTCTCCAGTTAGTAAACTTTTTGCAATTCCTATTGAAACTTTATCAAGTATTACACCAAGGTGGCTTGCAAGACCAAATCTTCTTGGATGCAATATACCATTGCCATCAACCATTATAAGATCTGGCCTTGTATCTAACATATTATATGCTTCAACCATTGCAGGTAATTCTCTGTAACTTAAAAAACCAGGAATGTAGGGCAAAGTCACTTCCTTAACTGAATATTTTGTTTCTATTTCCTTTAAGTCTTTTACATTTAGAACAACTATGGCTGAAACTATTCTATTGTCGCTGGTGTATGCCTGGTCAATACCTGCGATTGTCTTTATATCTTCTTTTTCAAAGACATCGTGAGTTATTACCTTTTTGGCCAGCTTTTCTTGTTCGAGTTTTAATTTTTCAACTTCTACCATATAAACCTGATGAAAATTGGACTAAATACCAATATAAAAATTTTATTGTGTATTTGTTGTTTGTTATTTATTATCTGTTGCTTATTATTGAATGAATTTCTTGATGGAATTTTTTGACTTTTTTTCGGTATTTTTCATCTACTTCTTTTGCAAATCTATCTTCAATTGCTTTTTCGCTGTCAAGTTTCATATTGTCAGCATAACATATTATTTTTTCTTCAATAGTTATTGGCACAAAATTCTTTTTTGGTAATGGTAATTTTTGACTAATAATATCTTGTTTTGTTATTCCAACACCTAAATGGTTTTCACATATTTTTGCAAATATATTATCTACCTTTTCTTTTTTTAGTATTTTTGCTCCAGCAATACCATGCTTAATAGAGAACTTTTTGTTTGTTGGTGGATATTTGAATCTTCCAATATCATGAAGAAGTGAGCCAATTTTAATTATCTTCAAATTGCATCCTTTAACATTTTTAGAAATCTTTAATGCAAATTTTTGTACAGCTTTTGAATGATTTAGAACTATTACAAATGATTCTTTATCTGGTGCATACTTTTGCAAAAGATTAATTGCTTCTTTTTGAGTTGGGAACATTTTATTTTTTCTTGTTTTATTTTTATTAATCATTTTATTTTATATTGTTCTAAGAATTCTTCTTCCATAAAATGCATTTTAGCAGGTATAATAAAGCAGTGCACTGGTTTTCCAAAATCTTGTTTCATTACTTTTCCAGCCAAATCTGCAATAATCTTTTGATCATTAGCTCCAATTCTTGCACAGCCAACAACAAATGTTTTTTCAGTAAATACTTTTTCGTTTCTTCTAAGCTCTACTTGTAATAAGCATCTTATTCCTTCACCAACACTCATAAATTTATCTTCTTCTGCTTTAATGTCAAGTAGCATTAATGTATGAGCATTTATGGATTGATTTTCTTTTAATATATCATAGAATGTTTCAGGTTCAAAATTTTTCATAGGATAAGGTATGCTTGCAGTTTTACCAAATTTGTATAATTGAAGACCAGTACTTGCAATTGCATTCACAATTGATGCATTGTGGATTATTTTTACATCAATTTTAAGTTCTTTAGCTCTTGTTATCATATCTATATGCGTTGTTGCTGCAAGAGGATCTCCTGCAACTAGAATTGCAACATCCTTATCTTTTGCTTTGCTTAAAATTAGTTGTTCAACTTTATTTTCAATCATTTCTCTAAAAGCTGGGGTAATCTCTTTTCCAATTAATGTTTCAAGTTTATCTATCCCGCAGTTTAATTTGGAAGTATAAGATTCTAAGAAAATATAATCACATTTTTTTAAAATTTCTAGTCCTCTTAATGTGATATCTTTCTCATCATGTAATCCAAGTCCAATTAAATACAATGTCATAAAATTAAGGGAGTTTTGGTGGTATTTAAACATTATCAAGAAAAATTAGTTATATCTTTATGACGGATTCAACAATAAAAGTTTAATAATAAAAAGAATTGTAAGAATAACTATAAAAAAACGATTATTATACTATAAAATATTAAAGAACAATTTGAATTCTTTATCTTTAACTGTTACACTTTCAGTATTTGTATACTCTTGTTTTGGATTATCTGTTCCAAATTCAAAATTACTTGCACCAACTTTTTCCATTATTTGTAATTTCCAAACTGAAAAAATATTTAGATCAGAATTATTTGCAGTTATATACAATTCTATTCTTTGGGTTTTATTTAAGCCAGCAGTTTTTCTCATTGATTGTATTCTTCTCATTAATTCTCTTGCAAATCCTTCCTCTTCAAGATCTTTAGTCATTTGTGAATTTAAATATAAATAACCACCTTTTGTTTGACTTTCAATATATGGCTCTTTAACTACTCTTTCAATTTTAAATACTTGAGAAGGAACTTCGTAAACTTTACCATCTAGTTTGAAGGTGTATTTTCCTTCTTTTTCTAATTTTGATAAAATAGATGCCGAACTTTCTTGTGTTAATTTTGCAATTACTTTTGGTGAATCAACAGTAAATAATGGTCCAAGCTTTGGAAAGTCAACTTTAATACTTTTTTCTACTTGATCAAATAATTTGACAATTTTTATTTCTCTTATATTGCATTGTGTTTTTATAATATCTCCCAAGTTTTTAATTGTGTTTTCAACATCTTTACTATTTGATTCTATAACCACTTCTTTTAATGGCCATCTAACTCCTAGTTTTGCTTTTTCTCTTGCAGATAAAATGGATTGTATTATTTGCTGAGCTGTTTGCATATCTGATTCTAATTGTAAATCTATTAAATCAATTTGTGCATGTGGCCATTTACAATGATGAATACTATCTTCAGACAAATCAAAATATTTTTTCATGTCCTGATAGATAGATTCGGATACAAATGGCGCGATTGTTGCAAACATTTTGAGTGTTTCCATTAAAACTGTATATATTGTCCACATTACACTCTTTTTTTCAATTTCTTCTCCAATGGAAGATTTATCTCTTACAAGTTGCATGTATGTTCTTGATAATTCTAAGAATAATGATTCTATTTCCCAGGGAATTTGATTTAATTGGTAAGATTCATACAATTCTGTTACTTTTTTTATTGTACTATTTAATTTAGATAAAATATATTTTTCTTCAAATGAAAATGCATCTTTTGCTTCTTCTTTTGTTGGTAAGTCAACTTGTTTAGAATAATCAATTAAAAAATTGTGAATGTTCCAAAGCACTTCAAGATTTCTTCTTTTAACTTTTAAATCATCAAAATTATAATTTAAATCAAAGCCAGGATTAGCCCCACCAATTGCATAATATCTAAACGTATCTGCTCCATATTTATCAATTACTTCATAAGGAGATATGACATTTCCTAAACTCTTTGACATTTTTCTTCCAAGAGCATCATTTACAAAACCATGCATGTAAACTGTTTTGAATGCTGGCCTATTCATACTTACCATACTTGCAACGTGTAATAAATTATACCATCCACGTATCTGGTCTTTTCCTTCTAAAATAAAATCAGCAGGATACATTTCTTCGAATAAATCTTTTCTATTTGGAAAATCTAGGCAATTCCATGAAACTGTTCCAGCATCAACCCAAACATCTAATATATCAGGAACACGTCTATAAATTTTCCCATCTTTAGTTATTTTTATTTCATCAATTTTTGGAACATGTAAATCTTCAATTTTTAATCCTGATAATTCTTCTAATTCTTTTATACTTCCAATTACAATGTAATCATTTTCATCTTTTTCATTCATCCAAATAGGCAAGGGAGTTCCCCAGAATCTTTGTTTGGAAATTGAATTATCTCTTAAATTTTCTAACCAAGAATTAAATGCATTATATGCACTGGTTGGTATCCATTTAATTTTATTATTTTCTTTTATTAATTCATCTTTCATATCTTCTACTTTAAAGAACCATTGCTTTGTTGTTCTGTAAATAACACCATTATGGCATCGCCAGCAATGTGCATAATCGTGCTGCACTTCACTTGTTGCAATAAGCGCTTTTGCATCTTCTATAAATTTGATAAATTTAGCATCATCTTTTCTTGCAATTAAACCTGCGAATTTACCAGTTGATTTTGGAAAAATACCATTATCATCTAATGTGTTAAAAGGAGGGATTCCATTTTTGTATCCAACTTCATAATCCTCTGGACCGCATCCAGGTGCGCAGTGAACAAGGCCAGTTCCTGCTGATGTATCAACATACTCAGTTGACAAAACAACAGAATGGACTTTTTGTGGATTTTTTGCATGCAATTTTGAATAATGCATTTCATGTTCAAAGAAATGTTCATATTTTATTCCTTCAAGTTTATCTCCTAAGAAACATTCAATTTCTTCATATTTTTTTCCAACAACAGCTTGCATGACCATTGGCCCTAATTGTTTGCTTAATATCCAAACTTCATTATCAACTTTAACTTTGACATATTCTAATTCAGGATTTACCATTATTGCCATATTAAAGGGTATTGTCCAAGGAGTTGTTGTCCAGACAATAAAATATTCATTTTCTTTGTCTTTAACTTTGAATTTTACAAAAATTGAATTATCAGTTACTTCCTCATAATCTAATTCATGTTTAGCTAAAGCAGTTGCGCAGTCTTTACACCAAGTCATTGTTCTAAGACCACGATAAAGTCTATTATTTTCATGCGCTTTTTTTATTAGCCACCATTCACCATCAATAAATCCATTAGTTATGCTTTGGTATGCATTTTCAAAATCCATCCAAACGCCAAGTCTGATAAAATCCTTATTCATAATTTGTAAATTATCAACGCAAAGTTTTTTGCACTCAGTTATGAATTTATCAACACCGTATTTTATGATATCTTCTTTGCCATTAAGACCTAATTTCTTTTCAGTTGCATGTTCTGTTGGAAGGCCATGCATATCATAACCTGCTCTATCCCAAACATCAAAACCATTCATTCTTTTATATCTTAAAACCATATCTTTTAGTGGCTTATTCCAAGCTGTGCCTAAATGTATTTTACCAGAAGTATAAGGCGGACCGTCTAGAAAATAAAATCTTTTTCTGCCTGCATTTTTTTCTTTAGCTTTTTTGTAAATTTCATCCTTTTCCCAGAACTTCAATATGGATGGCTCTAAAGCTACTGGGTCATATTTTTCAGCTTTGAAATTTGATTTGTCATTATCCATTATTAACACATTACAGTTATTTGTTGTATCTTATAGTACAGTTTTTTGGGTTTAATATAAATCTTTTCGATGAATTAGGTTTGATAGATACTATAATGTTTTTCTTCAATATTCTTTAATAATTTTTCCATTTAAAAGTAGTAAAAAAGCTTAGATTTAAAAATAAAACTTATTTGTGTTAATTATGCCTCGAAAACCCAATGGTGACATTGTTGTTTATGCTTGTCAAAATGGAAAATATTTTGGACAAAATATTGTTAATGAATTAAATAAAATTAAATTAACCCACGACCCAAAATTCCAAATTAATGGATTTCAAACTAATGATTCTATTTATAGTTCAGATTATAGTTTAGATGAAAATTTGAATTTATACTCTTCAGAAATTAAATCTTTTCCAGCAACTATGTCTAAAGTTTTTTTAGAACGAGGGGTTAGGGGGGATGATGTTTATATTGTCCAATGGCAACCAAAAAATTTTGCAGAAAATGGTCCAAATGCTGATAATAATGCTATGGAATTTCTAAAACTTGTTGGTGCAGCACTTCAATCTGGAGCAAAAAGAGTTACTTTAGTTACACCTTATCTTTTCGATCAAAGAGATGATCAACGTGAAGGAAGAAGCACTATTGGGGCGCAATTATTTCCTGCTTTGCTTTCTGGAATAACTAAAAATAAAACTTTGAATGGACTTTGTTATGATCCACATAACCCAACTGAAGTTGGTTTTTATGAGGATGCAAATATCCATATGGAAGCAGTTCCACCATTTAAAATTGTAACTGAATATTTGCAAGAAAATTACAAAGAATTTCTTAAGAATGCCATAATTTTGCTTCCAGATGTAGGCAGTACAAAAAGAGATGAAAAATTTTCCGAGTGGTTGAAAATACCAAGTGTGACTCTTGGTGCAATCAGAAAAAGTGGAACTGAAAAAGATGTGACCTCTTTAACTTTAGGAACTACTTCAGTTGATGGCAAAAACATTTTATTACTCGATGATATTCTTGGAACTTTCACAACAGCAAAAAATGGCATTGAAGAACTTAAAAAAATTGCAGATGTTGGACCAGTATATGGTGTTTTCTCACATGCAGAGTTAACTAATATAAAAAAGTTAGATGAAGCTTATAATCAAGGGTTGGTCAATAAAATATTTGTCCCGAATACAACTCCTGTTTTTGACAGGCCTTATTTTGAGGAATATGATTTAGCTAAAGTTTTTGCAGAGATAATCTGGAATCTTAATCACGATGAACATATTGGGTCATATCTTGAAAAAAATCCCTCTAAAAAATAATTAAAGGTAGGAAACATCTTTTAAGATAATATTTCTAATTTTTCCCATTTTTCCCCTTAATTTTTGTTTTTGTAATATAATTCTTCATAAAATTTTTATATTTTAAACATTTGAATTATACTATGGACCCATACGAAGAGTTGCATAAGAACTTTGAAATGATTTCTCCAGTTAAAAAATGCCCTAAATGTGGACATTTGACACTAGAATTTGACCTTAAAACTAACAGCATTGTTTGTACTAGGTGCGGATTTGAGAAAAATATTCCTAAAATGACAGATCGCAATATTCTTTAACCAAAAAATTAAGTTATCTATTTCAGGTACACAATCTTCATGTATCGCAAAATATTTATAAGCCTATTATAGTTAAGCTATAATAAAGAGTAAAAAACGTTTCGTAATATTATTTATGTTAAAAAAGAGGCATCATGGAGAATGTATCAACCTATCTTAAAAAAGAGCTTATAAAATATATTAAGCAAGAAGTTGAAAAAGGAAATTCTGTTGAAAATGTAAAAAAAGCTCTGATTGATGCTGGTCATCATCATAATATCATTCAAGAAGCAATTGATAGTCTTAAAAAAAATAAATGGGATTTAATTATGGCCATGAATGAACCTGTGCAAAGTAAATTGCAGCAAGATCTTTATTATGATGTTATCAATTCCTTAGTTAGATATATTGAATACAACATTGCACAGGGAAGAACCATCCATGAAATTGAAAAATCCCTTAGTAGCTATGGGCATTCACAAGATACTATTAATTCTGCAATAAAAACGGTCCTTAATAGAAGAAAAGATTACAAAACTACATCTTCACCAAAAATTAATGTTCAAAATTTGATTATCATCATCAGTATTGTGGCATTTATAGTACTAATGCTATTATTAAGTTCTAGTACAAGAGAGTCAATTGGAAAAATATTCATTGGACTTTTGCCAACACTACTAACTTTGATTTTTTCTGTTGCATTTATTCATAAATTAAAAGTTAAGAGCTTTTTGACAATACTCCCCTTTACGTTCGTGATGATATTTGTTTTTGCTGGTGCTTTTGGCAATTTTGAAATATTTCAAACAATGGACATCAAAAGTTTAGCAATTATTAATCTGGTAATCTCCTTATTTTATGTAGGCATAATAATTGGGACTGGTCCAGATGAACCTGTAAAAATAAGTACTCAAGAAAAAGAAAAACAAGATACTTCTAATAATCTCGAAATGAATAAAGTGCACACAGCTTGGGATACTGATTCAGATTAATAAATTTAAATAACAAAATTTATATATTAGCAATGATAATTTTATCATTCAATAATAGATAAAATAACTAAATTAACTAAATTAAAAAATAAAAGATATGATAAATAGATATGGTAATTTAATATTAATTAATTATTTGGAGTGGTAAAAATGTCAGGCAGTCCTCATGGTGCACACAGTGCACAACCTTCTACACATCACGAAGAAAAAGATTTAGGTATGGAATATTTGGATAAATATTATGCTGATGTTAATTACACACATAACAAACATAAAAAAGTATTAAGTAAACACCTATCTAAATTAAGTGAGAATGAAACAATTGATGATGTAACGCTCAAAAATTGGCATGAAACTACTGATTCTGCGCTTAAGCATACACTTCTAACTCAAAGATACAAAGTAAAAGAACCATCAGGTGAAATTCAGGATCTTATGCTTAGATTTAATCTCAAATTTCAGGACCTAAAAAAAATACTTGAGCCTTTTAGTGATGGCCATGGAAAAATTTATGTTACAGATGATACAGTAGAAGCCATAAAAAGGGCAGCTGTTCAAAAAGCGCATAGTACTATATATCAAGACTTTGCAGAAAAACTGCAAACTTTAGATGAATCGCAGCTTGATAAAGTTGCAAAAACATTTTACAAAAATATGGACAGGATGTTAGATTTAACATTATACTCTAAACAAAAAACATTTACTGATAAATTTGGTCAATTGACTAATGACATCCAAAGACACCTTGACCAGAAAGCAACAGAATATGTTGGTAGAAGACCAGGATATACACCATCTCAAGCACCAACTTATGATATTGGTACTGGAAAACAAGTTGCTGGTGGGCACGCTTCTGGACATGCTCCTGCAAAAGGTGGAGGACATCATTAATTATTTTTTATTTTTAACTTATTTTTATTTTTGATTTATATCTTACTTCTTAATATCTTTTTTACTCTTGGCAGTTAGGCAAACCTTTTTAAACAATAACTACCTAATAGTGACATTGCATCATGGTAAACAATAATGCATTTAATCCAAAAGCAGAATCTAATCTTTTACAAAGCAGTACTAATTATAGTTCAAACTCTAGTGCAGGTAGTAATAATTTTATCTATAAAAAAAGTTACGATCCAATTTTTAATTTTAGATTGCCAGGAAACAATGAATTAAAAGCTCAATCAAAAGTAATATTTCCATCAATAACACAAGCTCCAATTTATCCAGTAATCCAAGATGGTAATATTCAATCCATGACTGAAATAGGTTATTCTAAAAATAACAATAAAAGCATTGTTGCAAGAGATTTAACTGATGTTGCATTAGATAAATATTGGGGAACATCAAAAAGTTTAAACTCTGCAAAATTTAAAGTTGCACAAAGTTCTTTACCACAAAATCTAAAGCAAGATATTTACAAGAATTTAGAAACTAGTGATAGGATAGGCAAAATTTACATTGATTTAGTTGAATCAAAAAAAGGCCAGGAATTATTTGGCTATCTAGCTAAAAAAGGAGGATTTTCAACAGGCATTGACAAATTATTGATTGTGGATGATGACAGTTCAGTAATTGCAGCAACTCCACCAAAAGCTGAAAAATCTGGAT
>CAZSAD010000003.1:0-40799 GCA_964604995.1 uncultured Methanosarcinales archaeon | reverse complement strand
GATTTATTTTATACAATAATAAAGCAGCTAAAAAATACAAAACTTTCTTGAAAAAAAATAGTCCTAATCTTACTGATAAATTGATGGACCAAGATTTTTTGGCACATGAACTTGTTCATAGTTATTTGCATGATCAGCAAACAGATAAATTGCATGCAGAAATTGAAGTTGAAAAAGTATTGGTTTTCTATAATAGTAAACTTGCAAAAGATTCAAAAAGTTTAGATAATCAAAAACAATATCTAGCTTTAGCCAATGATCATACTAGAAGATATTTGCTTAGGTCTAAAGAAGCAGCAACAAAAAATGGTGAAAAATTTGATGCAAAAAGTGCTTTACAACAACTCTATGAAGATTATGTAAAAGATTATGGTAATAACCAAAGCTATGGTAAAATAGCTGCAATGGATTCTAAAGAATACCACAGCATTGATTCTCAAATAGAATCACAAACTAACCTATCTGAAGAAGGTGGCTTAGAATCCATTTTATCACAAGATGGTGAGTCTTTAGAAGATTCATGCGAATCAAATAGTTCTGAAGAATAAATTAATTAAATTTAATAATCATTTTTCATAATAACTTATCTTTTAGATTTTATGGTGTACAACACACCCATCCTTGAGAAGTGCAATCAGTATAAACTGCATTTGTATTTATGTTAGCAGGTGCACAAAGAGTAGATGCTTTACATGTTCCAATATTTGGGCTACATAATACAGTTTGACCATTATTATTTGTAGTTGAACTGTATAAATTGGTATGGGATAAAATATCATTTTGCCTAACAAAATTAAGCTGTATTTCAGAATCTGCTACACTTCCAAATCTAATTTTCTTTGTGGCTGCAGTTGCTGCTGTTACTTTATCTTCTGCTGCAATTTTTATTTCAAAATCATCAGTTGATGTTTTTAATGTTTTACCTTTATCAGTTATCCCTAATTTGAAGTTAAAATAAGGCGGTAGATTTGTCCATGTATCCTCATTTTCATCTAATGCTAATCTTTTAGGCAATGATTCATAAACAATAGTACATTGATCTTGTCCGATAGTTGTTCCTGCAGTTGCTAATTTTGGATATTTTCCTTTTTTAGAATCTCCAATCCATTCAACACTAAATTCTTGTTTACAAATTACATTATCTTGCGAACCTACTTTTCTTGCAAATGAAACTGTAACCTTAGTTATGTCATTGCAATCATCAATTATTGCTGCACCAATATAAGCTTCATTTTTATTGTTTGATAACATTGGAGCAGTTGGCTCTAGAACTTCAACTTGTACTGGAGTATTGCAAGATGTAGGTGTTGATTTTTTAATATTAAATGAATATTCAATTGCTTGGGGTTTTGTTTCAGGACCTATAATCCCATCATCTCCTCCTCTTTGACCATTTGTGTCTTTTAGAAGATCAACTTTTAATCTGTAGTTTCCTTCTGGAGAAGTTGATTGAATTACTTCTTGAACTGCTGGAAATGAAGTAATAATCTTTTTATTCATATCATAAATTTTAACATTTGCAGTTGTGCTCCTCGGATTAAATTTAATAACTCGGATAGGTATTATACTTCCTCCATCTGTAATTTGACATAATTTAAATGTAGTAGTGATATCATTTGCATATTTTTCATTTATTTTTTTTGATATATCTCTATCAATAAATAAAACTTTTTCAATAATATCATTTTTATTGTCATCATCCACCATTTGGACACCATAAACATCTCCTGATTTTTTATCAAGAATATATTCTGGAGCATAACTTACAATTCTGTAATGGGAATCTCCATCATCATATCCAATAATAACATTCTTTCCAGGATTAAATGCTATTTTTTTTACACTTGCTTCTGTTGTAAATAACTCATTCAATTTTTTACCATTAATAATATTATTATTTTGTGGTGGTGGGGTATTGTCGATTATTTGAACCCCATTCATCAAACTTAAGAAATGATCACGAACAAATTTGGATTCTTCACTATTATAATTCGAAATAACATTTTCAATAGTATCTTCTAATTTTACTTCATTTCCCTTATTTGACAACTTATATATCCATCCTGTCTTTAGGTCTAACAAATATTTATTTCTAATTTCAGCTTCATTTGAAATAGAAGTTAAACTAGTACCATCATATGTAATATAAATAGAAGTAATATAACCATTATTATTCACAATACTTTCACGTGTTTTTCCTTCAATAGTTTGTGTTTGCATTCCTTCAAGTTTTGGCACATCACAAACTTTATCTCCACTAGATGTTTGGCTGTTTACATCTTTGTACAATTCCATTACAACATCAGAATCACTAGTTGTTAAATATACTCCATCTTGTGGCGTTGAAAAAGTATATGTTCCAGTAAAAGTATTTGATGAACCAATTTCTCCAACATTCCAAATTGGAATATAATAATACTGGTCAGAACCTACTTGGCTTGTTGTTCCAGACACTACAAATTGAGTTGCATCTTTTTGTGCATCTGGTTTTGTAACTTCAGAATAAATGTAAAAATCAGAAGAATATTGATTGTTGAGTTTTACCAATAAACCTATCTTGTTATTTGGGTAATAAGTTGGCAGTTCACCTGGTACAATTCTTGTTCCATCTATTGTTTTTGTTGTAGAACTTGTTATTTTTGGATATAGTTGTGCAATACCATCAGCATCAATTGTAATTTGACTGCAACTAAGTCCCGAACCTGCAACAAATGTGCATTCACCAGCAAGTCCACTCTTTTTTGATATGCTATCTTTAATTACCATTGGCGGCTCATAGCCTTTAGTTTTATCTAATTTATACAACAAAGTTAATACAACTACATTATACCAATATTTTGAATCAGGTACTTGGAAATATCTATTTTCATTTACAAAATCATATTGGTTTAATTGCAATGTTGGTGTTACTACTTGTTCAATTACATTTGGTGGGCAATATTCTCCTCCTTCTTCATTTCTATCACAAACTAATTTTACTTCAGCTTGAACTTCTCCACCAGGAACAACACCTACAAATATATTATAATCAATTCTCATTCTTCCACTAAAAGGATCGTATCCTGCTTGTCTTGATGATGCCATAATCTTCCCCCAAGGTGCAACAGGTTGCTGTTGAATAAATCCTTGCAAGGCTCCTTCCAAAAGATTAATTTCACCAGTAAATGCAAACAAGCACATTTTATTTACTAATGAATCAGAAGACATTCCAAATTGCGATTCAAGCATATTTCCATATCTATCTGACAAACTTTCTTTTAGTGTTTTTCCAATTTTAATAGCATCTAATGGGTTATTGGAAGTTGAATCAGGACCAGGATCTCTTCCAAATCCAGGCATTATATTTACAAATAAATCGCTTGCAACATCACACGCAAATTGCAAGAACATTCTTTCGCAAAATCCACCTTGCACTTGTCCTAGTTGAGCTTGCTCTAAACATTTTTCCATTCCTTTTGCAACTTTTAGCATGCTTGTAGTATAACCATACATTCCAGGCATGCATCCACATCTTGCACTCCAAATTACACTTTTTCTTGGATTAACCCAGGTATCACTACTTTGTCCAAAACATTTTGTTTCGTCGTACTCAGGATCTCCTGGACTATAAACTCTTGATGCTTTAATAGCAGTTACATCTGGAAGATATCCTAAACTATTATCTTTGTTTAAGGCTTCTAAATAATTGGTATAATTTTGTTTGAACATATCTAAACTAACTGGTCCATTATTCGGTATTGATCCATAATAATTTAAAAAATTGTTATATTCTCCTTGAGTTAAACATTTAGTGTCTTTGTTTTTGAAATAATTATTTAAACCATTAACTCTATTTTCACTACTCGAATAATCTAAATCTTTTTCATATGAACGCAATATATATTTATAATCATTACCTACACAACCTTGTTTATCTTTATTATCTAAAGCTGTAAATTCCCATTTTGTCATTCCATTTTGGCTGTTTTGGAATTCAATTGAATTAATTACTTTATTATCTCCATCACCTGTTGTTTGTACACTAAATTTTCTAGCGCCTGCAGCTGGTGGAACACTTGGGCATAACACTCTATCACAAACATAAAATATTTCACTTTTACCTAATATGTTAAGACCCATTATTCCTTGGAATGTTGCAAGAGCGCATCCGGTTAATGCAAGACCTGTTCCATACAAAAGAATTTTTTGGACTTTTTCTAGTAATTTAATTGATGGTCTAATTATCCCATTTAATGTTTTATTGATTGTTTCAGGTGATAATCTTTTTGATAAATCTTCTGGCTTTTGAATATTAAATGCACCTTTGCCATAAACTGGTTTTGTATCTTGCAGTACACCAGTTTGTTGGGAATTAGAGTAATAAGTACTAATCCCTATATTATAAGAAAATACAATCATTTTTTCAAAATCGGGCCTTGGTATATTTCCAATCCCTAATTGTTTTAGGATTGGATCTTGCGCAGGATCTTTTATTTCTTGAAACAATTGGTCTGCTGTTCCACTATATTGTTTTATTGTAACCGTTGTTGAAATATAGAGTTTTCCTGTTTTTTGATCAAAATAAGCTTTTGGAGCAGAACCACCAGAAGAAACATCTACCATTCGGTTATTATCTTTAGTATCACCATCAGTATGTATGCTATTAACTACTACCTTAGTTGGTAGTTGTGAACTACCACCTAAATAATCAAGAACAATAAATGCAGTTCCTGAAATATCATGGTTATGCAATTCATCAAAATATACATTGCTTGGATAGGTTTCAACTTTGGATAATCTCCAAAGTGAAGATCCATAATCAGCTACTACAACTTTAGTATCATCAACAAATTGATTTCCAGCTGGATCAGTTACTCTAACATAAAATTTATTTGTTCCTTGATATAAACTTATTAGAGTTGAAAATTTACCATCTGAATCTGCTGTTATTTCTGATTCACCCATAAAAACAGTAAGCAAGTTTCCTTGTACTGTTCCAGTGCCGGTATTTCCAGTTCCTTGTGTATTAATTGGAGTTCCAGTAGAATTAATATAAATCTTTGAGCCTGGTTTTGTAATGCCTTCTAATTGGAAAACTGGGGCATGTGTTGTTTGACTAAAATCAGATATCCAATTGATGCTTGGTTTTTCTTTATCAATTATAATAAATTTTGATCCTGATGTTCCTACATTATTTGCCAAATCTGTAGCAATAACTTCAATTGTCGCATTTCCTTTTTGACCTTCGCCAATATCACCAACATTTATATCTGGAAATATAAATGTATTATTGCTTTCAAGTTGGGCTTTGCTTATATTATTTATTAAAAGATTTAATGTTGCTTGTTCACTAACAACCCCGCTAATATTTATTGGATTTATATTTGTAAAAGAAGGAATATTATTTAATAATACATTTGGGGGAAGTATGTCAACTTTGACTTCTTTTTCTACACTACTTTGTTTATTTTCTTTTTCAGCAACAACTCTTATAACATTTTTACCTGAAAATAAAGTTATTGTTGCAATAAATTTTCCATCTGAACCTGACATCATATATTTTGAAGTGGTATTATCTGGTAATCTTAATGTAGTTGGAACTTGTCCTACATGGGGATTTATATAAACTTGAATTTTTGTATCAATATCTGATGTTCCAAAAATTAAATAATTTGTAGTATTAGTTACATTTAATGTTTCATCTGATATCTCTAAAAATAAATCATTGCTTGTAATCGTGTTTTCAGGGAGTATCAAAAATTGGCCTAACTGGGTTTGGGAACATGTATTGCTTGTATTTTCACATGATTTTATTAAATAATTATAAGTTACATTTGGGATAACATTATCAATTGCAATGCTATGGTCTAAACTAAAATTCGATTCTTCTTTAGATTGGTTCAAAGTTGTATCATTACTATATTGAATTGATGAATTTGCCAAGACATCAGTTTTCCACACCATTCTAACACTAGTTTGGCTCTCTGCACTCCAGATTGGATTTAAAATTGCAATTGAAGAAACAGGTAATGAAACCATGAGAATTATAAGTAATAAAGCAATTGACTGTCTTAAAAACTTTTCTTGTGTTTGCATTTTATTTTCTTATTTTTTATTTATCTTTATTTTTTTATTAAATTTTTTACTAAATATTATTGTTATTAGGAATTCTCAAAAACAGGAGGATGATTAACTGATTCATCTCTAACAAAATTGTATAAAGTTACAAAATCTTCTTCTGTTGAAGGATCGCCTAAAATTCTAATTACATAAAAAGTTACTTTGCTATTTTCATTAACATTATCATATCCAGGTGTCCAACTAAGAGTTGAACCTCCTATCCAATTTTCGCCTTTGGCAAGTTTAATATCCAAATCATAACCATCATCGCTTTTTATTAACATTAAATCTTGCGTAAATTCATAATCTGGTTCAGGCGGATAAATTGTGGTAGTTTCGTAATCTGTGTCTCCTTGAGCTTTTAATGTTATGATCGCTGTTACATTATTACTAAGATCTCTTGTATCGTACATAGTTCCACCGCTATTTGGATAAATGACTATTTCCTTTACATTAACTTCCATTTTTTTTAGACTAGCCATTTTAATATCAGTATGCATACCATTCACAAAAGGTTTTTGACCATTTATTTCTACATCTCCAACTATCACTCCATCTTTTACACCTTTAACATAACCATCTTTTTGTGCAATTAAAACTCCACCAGCACAGCTTGGAAATTTAGTTGTTAATGCATAATTATTTGCTCCAATATAATTCCCGTATTCATTTTTTCTTATGCTTGTTTTACCCATATCGCAAACAAAATCAATACATTGATACCTTATACTTGCATTTTCTAATTCATTTCCCTCTTCATCAACTGCAAAAACTGTCATACTGTATTTTGCATCATCACAAAAATCACTATTGGTTATATCATTTGATAAAGAAACATATCTTTTTATTTTGCCATATCGATTAGGATTGCTTTTGTCTAATACCACAGCAGTTCCAAAATAAAAGAAACTAGGTTCATCAGTTGAATCATCTCTTATCTGAAAAACAAGAGGATAATTAACATCATATTTGTGGTTATAAATTTTAAAGCAATTACCTAAAATTGGTAAATCAGCAGTTGCTGGTTTTACAACTCCATTTGAGTTTGGATAAACATCTACTTTCATTTCAGAAGAACTATCAAATATTGGAGTAACTGACAAACCATGAAACTTTTCATTTGATACTTTTATCTTATAAAATTGAGAATAATAATCTGGAAATTGGGATTCAGGCTGCAAATCATCAGTATTTGTTATTGTTAAAAATCTTAAATTTGCAAGAATTATTAATCTTAATTGGGGGATTATATCTTTTTTTATATCCCAAGATCTGTCATTGCAATTTATTTCCATACCTTCTGTTGGTAATTCACTTGAATAAATCATTTGTCTTGTAAGATTTTCTAAAAATGCATATCTTTGTTCTTGAATAAATATCTGCGATGCTAATCTATATTTTCTTCCTAAACTATCCTGAATTTCAGATGAAAATTCGCTTATTTTTGATACTTCAGTGCTTTGCTTATTTTTTATTTCAAGAGGGTATATTAAATTTGTAATAACTTGTTTATCATTTATTACAACTTTTGCTGTTGGTTTAGCCAATTCTGTTATATCATATTGGTCTTTAAAACTAGAAAAGTTATCTATGCAAGCTGGTAAGTTTTTTAATACATATATTGCTATTTGATCCTGAATATTTTCTAGTTCGGGCATAAATATTTGACCAGGAACATACCATAGTGGGATTTTAAATAGGGGACCTTCAAATTTTGGGCCAGCATAATTATTAGGATTATCATAAATGTAATTAGGTAGTGTTACATATCCACCTTGACTTGATGCAAGATCTGCTGCTTCTTGGGTTAATGTTTTAGTGCATTGTTCAATTAAACTTTTAACAGGAGTTAATTCTTTGGGTATTAATTCTTTAGGTGTAAAAACTGTTGTTCTTTCACGAAGATAAAAAAACAATGCAGCTGAAAATATTACTATGATGCCTACTATTATAAAAGCTGTAATCTGACCCTTTTTTTCCATCCTATAATTCACTGGTGCAATTTTGGTATATATTATTTTCTCTTTTAGATAACCAATTCAACTAGATAATAATTTATCATCTGTTGATTTTAATCAAACAATTTCAGAAGGTTTGTTATCTTTTACACCTAAAAGTTCTTTCATATGCATTATTTGTGGCCTTTTACATTCTTTTTTTGGGCCATGGGCAAAAGAATAAACTTCATTACCTCTAAATGGACAATTAATATCTTTACAATCGCATAGGTTTACAACTGTAGAAATCATATATTTGCATTGGGCCTTTGGCGGTAATATTGAAATATATTCGTCAAATGCTTGCTGCGTCTCGACTTTTTCGATATTTTCAACGAGAGGCTCTTGCATGAGTGGGATATTTTTTAAGTATCTATTGGATATCTTGTTATTAACTTTATGGTGCAATAGTTATACTGTAAAAATTGACATAATTCTAAACTAAATGACCTAAATTAATATTTAGTTAAATAACTTTATATATTTTATTGAAATTAGAGCTTTATGATATACCAACCAAGAGAAGATAGCTTTCTTATTAGGGATGTAATTAAGCATTATGCAAAAGGTATTGTGTTAGATATGGGTACAGGCAGTGGTATTTTAGCAAAGGAAGCTGCAAAATTTGCACAAAAAGTAATTGCAGTTGATATAAATCAAGAGGCAATTGATTACTGCAAGAAAAATATTTGTGATGATAAAATACAATTTTTACAATCTAATCTTTTTTCAATTTTTTTAACAGATTCAAATTTGAAAAATTCTAACTTAAAATTCGACTTAATTACTTTTAATGTACCCTATCTTCCAAATCATCCAAAATTAAAAGATGTAGCATTAGATGGTGGAAAAAAAGGATATGAATTAACTGAAAAATTTCTACAACAATCTGGCAATTTTTTAAATCCAGATGGGAAAATATTATTGCTTATTAGTTCTTTTACAAAAAAGAAAAAAGTTGAGCAATTAATAAAAGAGAATAATTTTTCTTTTGAAATTATATCTTCTAAAAAGATTGATTTTGAAGAATTATATGTTTATCTTTTAAGTAAAAAAATGATTGATAAATTAACTAATAAATCAATTGTTGGATTAGCTGACAAAACTTTGTTTGCAAGAGGTAAAAGAGGAGTTGTTTTTACAGCATTTTTAGGAAAGAAAAAAGTAGCAATAAAAGAAAAAAGAATAACTAGTAAAGCAAATGGGACAGTTGAAAAAGAAGCTATGTGGTTAAAAGAATTAAACAAATTTGATATTGGTCCAAAATTTATTAGCTTAGAAAATAATTCAATAATCTATGAATTTGTTGAAGGGGAATATCTTCCAGATTTTTTAGAGCATGCATCTAAAAAACAAGTACTAGATGTTTTAATTCAAGTGTTAAATCAATGTTATAAATTAGATGAGCTCAAAATTAATAAATTAGAGATGACAAGGCCACTAAAACATGTTATTATTACAAAACAAAAAAAAGAAAATATTACAAAACAAAAAAATAAATTAAAAGCAGTTTCAAAATTAAAAGCAGTTATGATTGATTTTGAGAGGTGCAAAAGATCAGAAACTCCAAAAAATGTAACGCAATTTTGTCAGTTTTTAACTAGTGAACCAACAAACAATATTTTGAAAAATTATAAGGTGCATATCACCAAGGAGGAAGTAATTGGCTTGGGACAAGCATACAAAGAACAATTTAATAAAACTGCTTTTTTAGCAATATTGGATAAATTGAAATAAAAAAATCATAAAATAAAAGACATCAAAATAAAATTAGCTTTTTAAAAATTAAGGTGAAATTTAATGCAAAAATTTAATGAAAAAGTTTATCTACTCTGCAAAAAAATACCAAAAGGTAAAATTTCAACTTATAAATTAATTGCAGAAAAATTAGGTACTAATGCATATCGCGCAGTTGGACAAGCACTAAAACACAATCCTAATTCTCCAAAGGTTCCTTGTCATAGAATCGTTTGCAGTGATGGTAGTTTAGGCGGATTTTTTGGAAATAAAAACTCAAATCAAAAAATCAGATTATTAAATAAAGAAGGAATAAAAATTCATAATTACAAAATAATTAACTTTAAAGAAAAATTATTTGATTTTGATAACTCTTGATTTTAAAAATATTAAAAATAATTAACAAAAATAGTTATTCTTCTCTTTATCACTTTATCTATTTGATTACTTTATTTCCAGCCATGTTTATTGTCGATAGCAAACTCTTCATTACTTCCACTTGCTTTTGCGTTTTCATAAAGCTGATAAACAATAAATACTTGTTCAGTTAAAGAATATTTTAAAATATTACTTTCATTTTCCGGGTTTAAAATGTCGTTTACTGTATTAGTCATTGCATTTGCATATCTTTTATCCACTTCATTAACTTCCATTGTTCCATGCTCTTTGATTCCTAAATAACTGTTAAATTTTTCTGTACAATGTGTAAGTATGTCTTTTAATTTTTCTTGAGTTTGCTCTTTTTTTTCTTTTGTAACTAAAGACATCAATCCAAACTTTTTTGCAATATCTGGTGCAGTTCTACCAATTGAATCCAAAATTACATTTTCTAATGCAATACTCATAGTTAATCATCTCCCGTAAATCAAATAAATTAATCTTAGTTATAAAATTATTTATTCTACTTATTTATCAAAGAACCTCTTTTTTAATGAAAATATACCCTAAACTCTATTCCCTATAAAATATAAAAAAATAATATAATAAAAAGTTTATCTAAAATTACTCAATTCGCCTTCGCTTTTTGATTTTTCGAACTTCTTTGTTTAAGTCAAGCTCTTCTAAAAGCTCTTTGTAACGATTTCTAATAGTAACTTCGGTTACACCTGCAATATCAGCTACTTCTCTTTGAGTTCTCTTTTCACCATGGATTAAAGCGCTCACATAAAGTGCAGCTGCAGCAATGCCTGTTGGTCCTCTGCCAGATGTCAATTCAGCTTTTTGAGCACTTTCTAAAATTTCAATGCTCTTTGACTGTGTTTCAGCACTGAGTTTTAAGGCAGAAGAGAACCTTGCAATATAATCGCTCGGATTTGATGGCATGATGCTAATTCCTAGCTCTCTTGTTACAAATCTATAAGTTCTTCCAATTTCCTTTTTCTCAATTCCTGAAGCTTCTGAGAGTTCATCTAATGTTCTTGGAACATCATGTCTTCTACAAGCAGCATATAATGCGCCTGCAACAACAGATTCCATGCTTCTTCCTCTAACTAAGCCTCTTTGAACTGCTAAAGTGTAAATCCTTGCAGATTCTTCCTCAACAGATTTTGGTAATTTAAGATAAGATGAAACTCTTTTTAACTCAGCTAATGCAAGTTTTAAGTTTCTTTCAATCGCTGTTGAAATTCTATATTGCCATTTTCTTAATCTAAAGAATTTATTTCTGTCTTTTCCTGCTAATGCGTAAAGATCAGTTTTTCTTCCAACTTCTGTACCCAATCCTTGATCATATTGGGTGTAGGTCATAGGCGCGCCAGATCTTCTTTTGCTGTCGTCGTCGCTAGATTCAAAATCTCTCCATTCTTGGTCGAAGTCGACCATTTTTTCTTCGACAACAAGTCCGCAATCCCTACAAATTATTTCTCCTCTATCTTTGTTCCAGAATAAGTTTATCCCACTACACTCGGGGCACTTCTTGACATATGCTTGCTGCATCAAACCCTCCCCCAAACTCTTTTTTATTTATTTACCTGACGAAAATCAGGAAAAATTTTATAAAGGAGTCTTCGAACTTATATTTAAACCTTTCTATTTGGCGAAAGATTTTTATATTTTTCCGTCTCCGAGTATAAAATGGTCAAAAAAAAATTATCAAAAACTTCAGTTCAGACGAAAAAAGCAAAAAAAGGTAGTTTGTCGTCGAAAAAGGAGCCATTATCTAAGGATTTACTAAAAGTGATTGTGTGCCCAGAATGCAAAAGCGAAGTTAAATACATTGCTGGCAAAAATGCACTTATTTGTAGCAAATGCAAAGAGAGCTATCCCATTAAAGATAGAATTCCAATAATGCTCCCTAAAAATTTGAGATAAATAAAGATAAACAATATTAATTGGGTTCTTGACACAAAAGCTTTATATTATAGGTGAAAATCCCTAAGGGTACATATATTTGATAAAATCTTTATTATATAATCAAAAATATGTAAATACCACTAGGTATTATTTTTTCAATTTGGGCCCGTGGTCTAGTGGTTATGACGTCTCGTTGACGTCGAGAAGAACCCCAGTTCGAATCTGGGCGGGCCCACTCATAATCTTCTTATTTTTTTAGATTTTAATTTTTACTTTTGATTTATTTCTTTAAGAAAACTTAAACCCTTCTTCTTTGTTTATTTTACTTCTTTCGCTTTTCGGTTCTAATATTTTTTTTATTTCTTCAATTGCAGCATCTTCAACCAAAAAACCAGCTTCTTCCAAAATTATAGAATAATCTTCTTTTGGTATTATTTTTATTAGTTCAACTAATTCAAATTCTGAAAATATTATTTTAAGTACATCCCTAATCTCTTTTTGAGTTATATTTAACGTAAACATTTTTTCACAAACTATTGGATCAATTTTTGTAAAGAGATTTATGAATTGGTCAAGCTGTTTGGCATTAGCATTGCTTAAAAAATGAGTCATTATGGTGTCAAACAATATCTCATGTTTTTGATGAATTCTAAGTTCAGTTAATATTTCTAAACTTTCTTTGTCAAGTTTATTTTTTTTTACCAAAGGAATTAATCGTTTTGAATATTCTTTGAAATTGTTTAAAATAAATCCCATTCCCCAACCACAAGGTGTTGTCCAGCAACCTGAATCACCAACAAAAACTATTCTATCTTTGGGTATTGTTTGAGTAAGACTACCTGAAGGATACCACCCATATTTTATCTCCTCAATTTTTATGTCATGGAACTCAAGGGTCGAATCTTCTTTTCTGATTATATGCATAAACTCTTTTTTCATCTCAACAGCCGAGATTTTCTTTTTTCTTAAGTATAACATCAAGAGAAATCCTGTTTTATTGTCAAATATTTCATATTCAAATACGGGCCTTCCATGTCTTAAAGAAGTGGTAGTCTTACGATTTGTATCAGCAAACGTTTGCCATAACATATAATCTCCTGTTTTTACACTTTGCCATTTATCCGGCTTAGAAACTATTGCACCATAAACAGACCACCAATACAAATTTTCATCTTCTAGGTGATATTTTTCTCTTATTGGAGAATTATGTCCTGAAGCATCAATTAATAATTTGCCTTTAAACTTACCATTTGTGGTTTTCACAAAAATATGATCTTCAAAAACTTTATGATCAATATATTTTACATTATCAATAATTTTTGACTTGTTCTTTTTTATTATACCTATCCAATATTTTAATATTTCTTTCTCTTTTATGAAAGGATATTTTTTATATAATTTTGCGTTCCATTCAATTTTAGCACCTGTAAATGTGTCAGCAAGAAATCTTGTTACTCCTCCTTTGGTAAATTTCATTAATTCTTTTGGAACACTACGCAAAGGATCAAACCAGCTTTTAGTTGTAATTCCTGCAATATTTTTTTCAATTATCAACACTTTTAATTTTTTAGAAAGCTCTGAACCAATTGCAAGTCCAGCTGGTCCAGCACCAACAATTATTATATCATAATCCTTAACCATTCATCTTTTTTAATCTAATATCTATAAATACTTTACCATGTCTTTTTTTATTTTTCTCCACAACATTTATATAATGTTTTTATCTAAGTTTAACTTATTAACATATCAACACTAAATTTGTACTAAATTTTAAAGAATAAAAGAGGTAAAATGGTAGAAATACAACCATCTACAAAGTTATCTTATATTTCTAATCAATATACTCCAAGTCAACAGACTGCACAAGTAAATTCTCAGGTAAATTACTCAGTAGATTATCCTATCTATATTTTAAGACCAAGCATAACAAGGTTGATTTTACCAAAAGTCTTTTTTCTTTTACCAATAATCTTTTTACTTTATCTTGCATTATATCTTAATTTGAAATTTGCAGGTATAGAACAAACTCCTTTAATTAATTTGGGGATCATTGTAATAATCATTCTTGTTGCATGTTTTGATTTATTATTTGAATATCGAAAAGCACTTCACACAGAATATAATTTTTTTAGAAATAGATTGGAATTTTTAGGGCAATCAATTTATTTTTCTCAGATGCAAAATATCGATATTAAAAAAAATCTTCTTGATAAATATTTACATACTTGCACCTTTTTTGTAAATGGTAATTATAAATTACACGGAATAGAAGACTCATTTAATTTATATCAATATATACACTCAATTATGGGAAATTCTAATACTTCACAAAATCAAACTCAATTTAATCAAAATCAACTTAATGTTTCAGGTGGGTCAAAACAATGAGTTCTTCATATATCAATCGCAAGTATATTGCAATTATTGTTTTTTTATTGATATTATATTTAGCATTTTTAGTAATAAGGCCAATATTATTTCCTATAGTATGGGCATTTATTTTTACTTATTTGTTTTATCCTTTTTATAAATACACTAATAAATTAATCAAGAATGAAAAAATATCAGCCTTTGTTGTTACTTTTGCAATTATTGTAATTACTATAATTTCATTTACTTTTGTGTTTAATGTTTTAAGCAAAGAAATTGTAGCAACTTATCATAGTGTAAAAGAAGAAATAGTATTATTGTCTATGCCAGAAGGTTGTCAAAATGGTCCACTTTGTACTATGATGGGTTATTTTAAAAATCAACCTCTCAATCTTAACTTTTATGCTGATCAAGGAATAAAATTATTAAGTGATAAACTGATTAATCAAACTTCCACTTTTGCTTTTTCATTGCCTGTAAAAATTCTTGAATTATTTATCATGTTCTTTGCTATGTTTTATTTATTTATGGATGGAAAAAAACTTCTTAATAAAATAAGGGAAATGATTCCTATGCCTAATAAAGATAAAGAATTACTCATAAATAGAATTTCAGAAGTTATTAATGGGGTAGTTTATGGCTATTTAGTAACTGCTATTATAATAAGTGTTTTAGCAGCTGTTGGTTTTTCACTTTTTGGAATAAAATATCCCGTGCTTTTTGGTATTTTATGTGGTTTATCATCTTTCTTACCAGCAGTAAGCACAATGGCTATTTGGTTACCACTAGGTGGATTTGAACTTTTCAAAGGATTCTATTTTTCAGATAATTCAATGATAACAAAAGGTATAGGACTTTTGATTTTCGGAGTTGTATTTTTATCTGGTTCAGATAATTTAATTAAAGCTAAAATCATTGGTGATAAAGCAAGAGTGCATCCAGCAATTATTTTATTTGGTGCATTTGGTGGTCTTTTTGCATTTGGTTTACTTGGAGCATTTGTTGGTCCATTAATACTTACTCTTGCTTTTATTTTAGCAGAAGAATACAGTGGGGTTAAACGAAAAGAAGTTATAGAAGATCTTAAACCTTAATTCTATTAGTGATTAAAAATAGGTGGAAAAAAATGAAGGTTAATGTAAAAGTAATGTCTTTATCAACGGGGGGTCCATTAATTGCGGTACTCAATTCAAAAGATGCAAATGCATGGGACGTTCATCTGGGAGACAGAATTGGAATTTCATTGGATACTAATTCTACTAATTCTTCTGTTTTTACTAATTCTAAAGAGGTTGTTGCAATAGTAGATTATTCTGACGATGATTCAGATATTATGCCTGGTATGATTGGTTGCTATAAAGAGTTGGCAAATAAACTATGTGTTCAAAATGGACAGCAAATTCATATTCATCTTGAACAAAAACCTGAATCAATAACATACATTAAGAAAAAACTCAATGGTGAAAAACTTAGTTATAATGAACTTTTTAGCATAATAAGTGATATTGTAGATAACAAACTTAGTGATATTGAAATCACTTATTTTGTTGCAGCTTGCCATACTACTGTAATGACAATGGGAGAAACAATTAACTTAACTAAAGCAATGATAAAAACTGGTGAAGTTTTAAAATTTAATAATGGGCCAGTAATAGATAAGCATTGTGTTGGTGGAGTTGCTGGCAATAGAACAACAATGGTTGTAGTTCCTATTCTTATAGCTGCAGGTCTTAGAGTTCCTAAAACTTCTTCTAGGAGCATCACAAGTCCAGCTGGAACTGCTGACACCATGGAAGTTTTAACAAGGGTTACTTTAAATTCTGAAGAGATGAAAAATGTTGTTGCAAAAACAGGTGGATGTATTATATGGGGTGGAGCAATTAGTCTTGCACCTGCAGATGATAAAATCATTAAAGTTGAGCATCCTGTAAGTATTGATTCTAGAGCTCAATTACTTGCAAGCATCATGGCAAAAAAAGCAAGTGTTGGTGCAACACATGTTTTAGTTGATATCCCAGTTGGTAGAGGAGCTAAAATAGAAAATAAGAAAAAAGCACTTGAACTAAAAAAACAATTTGAAATTGTAGGCAGAAGTGTTGGCATGAAAATTAAAGCAATAATAACTGATGGAAGTGAACCAATTGGAAATGGAATGGGACCTGCGCTTGAAGCTAGAGATGTGCTTTTTGTACTTCGAAATGATTTGAAATCTCCAAAAGATTTGAAAGACAAAAGTGCTATGATAGCTGGACTTATTTTAGAAATGGCAGGCAAAGCTAAAAAAGGCGAAGGCAAGAAAAAAGCACTTGAACTAATAAAATCTGGAAAAGCTTATGTTAAATTCCAAGAAATAATAACTGCGCAAGGTGGCAAAGAGATACTTCCTGAAGAAATTGGAATGGCAAAATATAGTTATGATATTATTGCTGGAAAGAATGGGAAAATTAAACACATTGACAATGAAATAATTGCTAAAATTGCAAGGGTTGCAGGCGCACCTTATGATAAACAATCTGGACTTTATTTGTATAAACACAAATATGACGTTGTAAAAAAAGGTGAAAAATTATACACTGTTTATTCCAATAATATGGATAGGTTAGATTTTACTAAAAAAATTGTAAAAGCAAGTAGTGGTGTTGAGATAAAATAATTTTAATATCTCCAATTGTACACAGTAACTAATTTCCAATAACTAATTTCATTAATTTTTTATACTTCTATTTTATCCAATACTTATGCTGCAAACTGATAAAATAATAATTCTTGACATGGGTGGACAGTATGCACATCTTCTTGCAAGAAGAGTTAGACAAATTGGTGTTTATTCACAAATAATGCCTAGTGATACTTCCATTCAACTTTTAAAAGATGCAAAAGGGATTATAATTTCAGGAGGTCCAAGTTCAGTTTATGAAAAAAACTCTCCTAAATGCGACCCTAAATTATTTACTTTGAAAACACCAATACTTGGTCTTTGTTATGGTCATCAATTAATGGCACAAAGTTTAGGTGGTAAGGTAGTTCCTGGTAAAATAAAAGAATATGGAATTGCAAATCTAAATATAATCAAAAATGAAAATACAAAAAATAAAAACATATTTTTTGGAAATGAAAAAACCGAAGAAGTATGGATGAGTCATGGAGATGCTGTTTTGCAAACTCCATTCGGGTTTGAAATTTTAGCATCAACCAACGATTGTAAAGTTGCAGCTATGGGAAATAAAAAATTAAATTATTTTGGATTTCAGTTTCATCCTGAAGTAACCCACACAAAAAATGGTATGAAAATGCTATCTAATTTTGTACTTGGAATTTGCAAAGCAAAAAAATTATGGAACATGAAAAATTTTATCAAACAAAAAATTGAAGAAATAAAAAAAATAGTTGGGAAGAAAAATGTATTTTTGCTTGTTTCAGGAGGAGTTGATTCAACTGTTTGCTTTGCACTTTTGAATTTGGCACTTGGTCCAAAAAGAGTTTATGGTTTGCATATTGATAATGGATTTATGAGAAAAAATGAAAGTTCAAAAGTTAAATTGGCAATTTTAAAACAAGGGTGGAATAATTTTCATGTAATAGATGCAAGCAATGAATTTTTAGATGCTGTTAAAAATGTAGCAGATCCTGAAAAGAAACGTAAAATAATTGGTGAAACTTTTATCAAAGTGCAACAAAAAGAAGTTTCTAAACTTAATTTAAACCCAAATGAGTGGATGCTTGGGCAAGGAACTATTTATCCAGATACTATTGAAACAAAAGGAACAAAACATTCTGATCTTATTAAAACTCACCATAATCGGGTTCAATTAGTACAAGACTTAATAGAAAAAGGCATGGTGATTGAACCAATAAAAGAATTATACAAAGATGAAGTTCGTAGTCTTGGAGAAAAATTAAAACTTCCAAAACATCTTATTTTAAGACATCCATTTCCAGGACCTGGTCTTGCTGTAAGATGTCTTTGTTTAAACAAATCTGAAAAAATAAACAATGAAGATGAAATTGATAGGAAACTTAATCTCACAACCGAAAAATTTGGAATTCTCTCAAAAGTTTTACCAATAAAAAGTGTTGGAGTTCAAGGGGATTCAAGAACTTACAGACATCCAGTTTTAATCCAAGGTGGCGGAAGTTTTCAAATAATTGAAAAAATGTCAACTGAACTTACAAATAAATTCAAAGAGATCAATAGGGTCGTACTTTTACTTTCAATGAATGGCAAAATTTGTGATATTAAACCCAAAGAAAAAACATATTTAACAAAAGATAGATTGGATTTACTTAGAAAAGCTGACGATGTTGTTGCAAAGTGTTTGGATTTACATTTGTATCATAAGATTTGGCAATTTCCTGTTGTTTTAGTCCCGCTTTCAACTCAAGGTGGTGAGGCTATAATCTTAAGGCCAGTTGAAAGCAAAGAAGCAATGACTGCAAATTGGGCAAAACTGCCTGAAGAAACTTTGGGCAAAATTGCAAAAGAAATTTTAAAAATTAAAGGAATAGATGCAGTATTCTTAGACGTTACAAATAAACCACCGGGAACTATTGAATGGGAATAAACTTTTCTTTCGTCTTTCCTTTGGTCAGACAAAGAAAAGTTTAATCAAAAGAAAATAGCCCTTGGCAAATTAAATGAGTATAATGGTTTCGCCCATTAACGACGACCATAAGTGCGATTTCACTAAAGTTCAATCGCACGATGAAATTTAACTAAAAGAAAAGTTTAACCAATAGAAAAATAAATTTTTCTAAAGAAAAAATTTCTGATGCAAAAGAAAACTAAGAAATTAAAAAAGTCATTAACTTTATAAAATGTGCAATTTTCAATAAATCTATGCCGTGGTGGCACAACCTGGTACTGCGCAAATTACTTCTATCACTTTTAGAGGTAAGCGTAAGCCTGGAAATCAACCGATTTTTGGTCGGTACCATAGAGCTTGTTTCCGAAAGGATATCCCAGTTCAAATCTGGGCCACGGCGTATTATATTTCTAAATTTCTATCTTGAATAAACTCATTATGCTGCCATAGCATTGGTGATTGGCAATTTAATCCATAGAATGCATAATGTTCATTTCCTTTACTAAATCCTTGGAGATATATTTTATCAAATCTTCTTAGTAATTGCTTCAATGGCATAAATTCTTCTTTTGCAAGAGGAATATCTTCATTTTTGTGTCTATTAAAATATTGTTCCAATTGTTCAGAAGGTATGCACTCATCAGATATGAATATAAATCCATTATTTTTAGTAACTCTTTGTATTTCCTTTGCAGCTTTTCCTTTGTCTATATTTGGTATGTGGTGTAAAATATAATTAGCTACAGTTAAATCAAAAGTTTTATTGGGATATGGTAATCTTTGAACTTTTCCAACTTTTCCCTTTGCATTTTGGATAACTGTTGTAATTTTATTTACTATATTTGTATTCATTCCAATTTTTGATTCAAAGATTGAATAAGGTATTTCATATTTTACATTTATTGTTTTATTAATAACCTCCTTAGAAATATCACACAAATTTAATTCAACATTCTTAATCTCTTCTCCATTGCCTTTTAGAATTGCGTTAAGAGTAATATATGAAGAGACTGCACCAATTGCTGGACCTATATCTAACATTTTAATTTTACCGGTTGGGTACATTATTCCATTGTTTTTTTTATCATTAATTTCATAAGCAAGCCATGCTCCAACATCCCAAACAAATGGCTCATCTTTTTCTTTACGTTCCATATAATTATCCATCTTTCCAAATCTATCTATTGATTCATTTTCCATGACTTCTCTTAATTTATTTTCTTTATTTTGCTTCATTTGTATTACCCCCTTATAGTTGTTAAAATTTACATATATTTTAATATTACTATGCAAAATTATTATATAATGACAAAATTTATATATAAAATGTTGATATATATAATATCCTAGATGGAATATACAAAACTTACATTATTGGATAAAAAGCTATTATTTGCATTAGATCAAAATAGTAGGCAGCCTCTTACAAAATTATCTAAAAAAGTTAGAGCAAGTCCTTCAGTAATAGAATACAGATTAAAAAGAATGGAAAAACTGGGGTTGATTAAAAACTATTTAACATTTCTAGATGCTGGAAAATTTGGGATTATGATTTGGAATGTATATTTAGAACTTCAAAATACTACTAAAAAAGAAGAGCAAGAAATAGTTAATTATTTGTGTGGAATTAAGAATGCTTGGTGGGTAGCAAAATGTTCAGGAAAATGGAATTTGATTTATAGTTTATGTGTTAAAGATGTTAAAGAATTTTATAACATAGTGAATTTAGTACACAATAAATATGGAAAATATATTTTAAATCAAAGTATTGCAGCACATGCAGAAGTTGAAATAATCTCTAGGGGACATTGGTTAAATAAACCGGGTATTTCAAGCACTTGGTATAAAAATATTGAGAAACTAAAAATAGATGAAACAGATCTAAAAATTTTGAAAACTATTGCAACTAATGCTAGAATGCCATCAACTGAAATAGCAAAAAAAACTGGTTTAACTCCGAGAATTGTTTCTTATAGGATTAAAGAATTAGTAAAAAATAAAATAATAAATAAATTCAGATTACATTTAGACACAAAAAAAATTGGTCTAAGTTTCTACAAAGCAATTTTGTATTTAAAAGAATATACTGATTTAAAAAATACGAAACTCAAAGAATATTGCATAAATGAAAAAAATATATTCCATTATGAACAAAAGATTGGTCCTTGGATGCTAGAGTTAGAATTAGAGTCGAAAAATTATGAAAATGCTGATGCTCAGCTAAAAAAAATGAAAGAACAATTTGCTGATTTTATAAAAAGTTATGAGCTTCTATTAATAACTGAAGAGCCAAAAGGGGAACTAGATTTAACAAAACAAATTTAATATCTTACATTTTTAAAATAAACAAAGAAATAAAATTAATAAAAAAATAAATTTATCTTATTAAATCTTACCAATTAAATCTACACCAGGTTTTAGTGTTTTAGCACCTGGTTTCCAATTCATTGGACATACTTCTCCTTTGTGTTCCCTTACAAACTTGGCAGCTTGGAGTTTTCTTATTAATTCTTCAACACTTCTTCCAATTCCATTGTCATGGAATTCAAATGCCTTTATGTTTCCATCTGGGTCAATTATATAAGTTGCTCTTAATGATAATCCTTCTTGTGGGATTAAGGTATAATAACTTGAGCATACTCTTCTAGCAGGATCAGCTAGCATTGGATATCTAACTTTTTTTATAGTATCTGATGCGTCATGCCATGCTTTGTGTACAAATGCAGTATCAACACTTACAGTTATTATTTCTGCCCCTAATTTTTTGATATCTTCATAGTGGTCTGCAAGTTCTCCAAGTTCAGTTGGACAAACAAATGTAAAATCAGCTGGATAAAAGAATAAAACAACCCATTTTCCTTTATAATCTGATAGGTTAATTTTTTTGATTTCTCCATTTACAAATGCATCTTCACTAAAATCAGGCGCTTTATCATTAATATTTACCATTTTCTCACCTCATCTGTTGTTAATTAATATTGTCAATATCATTGACCTTATTATGGCTACTTTTTTGATATATCTTATTAAATCAACATCATTTATCTAGTTTTTCTTTAAGTGTACAATTTTTGCTTATATTACTAAAAAGAACTGTAAAATAATTTTTGAAGAATTATTAAAGAAAATAAAGCTTGGGCAGGTTTTGTTAACTTTTGTTTGCCATTATTGTTCCTGCCCGGCTTTTTCACGACCTGCTTCTTCAATCATTTGATTTACATCTATTGCATTAGCACTTGTATTTTTTTCTGTGTGCTTTATTTCATGTGATTTTATCATGCCTTTGTTTTCTTTGAGTTTTCCTGCAGTTTCTTTTATGAAATGGTCAATGTCAGTGAAAAAATTTCCATTTTCACTATAAATCTGCTCTCTTAATGTTTGTCTTTTTCTTAGTTGTTCTATATGTTTTATTTTGTTTGAAATTACTTTACTAATATCATTGTTAAAATCTTCAAGCAATACAGCAATTCTTTTTTCGCCTTCTAAATGAGGAATTACTACATAGTCTGCGCCAGCGTTGTATAGTTCAAAAGATTCATTTACTCTATTCGCATTAACTATTATTATTGATTTTTTATTTGTTTCACGTATTTTTTTTATGATAAATAAATTATCATGAACATCCATTACATTAGACATTACAATTTCAACTTTTTTTGGATCGATTTTTTCCATAATATCATTATCAGCAAGATCACCATAAATGCAGTTTATTTTTAGCTCTTTGAGCTTTCTTACAACATCAGGATCATTATCTATTATCATGACATGTTTACCTGAACTCATAAATTTCTCAAGTAAAGTTCCTTCGATGTTTGTGTAACCGTTTATGATAACTTCTGCATTTATTAGAGATCCGCATGTATCTTCACTTGCAACTATATCATCATTTTTTCTTCTTTTGAAAAGAGTATCCACAAAGCCTAGGTGATGTTCATATTTGTGGTATACTCTTACTACATTATTTAGAAGATATGTTGAAATGAGCATAGTTACAATTGTAAGAGTGATAATTAATGATAACATATTTGGCGATAAATGTCCTAAAAGAATACCTTCAGCTACAAGAATAAGTGAAAATTCACTTACTTGTCCAAGTGCAATTGATGTTATGAATGAAGTTTTTTTGTTGTAACCAAAGGAATAAATTATTAAAAATACAATTAATGGCTTTAACACCACTGCCATAACTATAAGAATTGTTAAAGGTATAATTATCGAAGGGATTGTTGATGGCATTATTTGCATGCCTAATGCAACAAAAAATAAAGCGCTAAAAAAAGTAGATAATGATTTTACTTTACTAATTATATCTAAACTGTATGGGAGATTTGCAATTACAACACCAGCTATGAATGCACCAATTGTTAAAGTGAATCCCATTAAAGTTGCAAGATATGCAAATATAAAACAGATAGCAAGACTTGATAAAAATAATAATTCACTATCTTTTGCTGAATAGTCAAATATTCTTTTTAGTAAAACTCTACTAAGTAAATATGCAAGTATAATTAATGCTACTCCGCTAAGTAATGATTTACCTATGGCTGTAAAATTGAATTGCTGTAATGTTGGGAGTATTGATATTGCAAGTATTACAATCAAATCTTGCAAAACAAGAACTCCAACAACAATTCTGCCGTGTAAAGTGTCAATTTCTTTTTTATCAGCAAGATGTTTTACTACAACTAAAGTGCTACTAAAAGCAAGTACAATTCCTAAGTAGAATGATTCAATTATTGAAAATCCGCTAAAATACATTATTGTGCCACTAAATAAAGCAGTTAATCCAACTTGAAGGAATCCCCCAATCAACACTACTTTTCCCACTTCCTTCAAGCGGTTAATATTAAGTTCCATTCCTACTAAAAACAGTAAAAATGTAATTCCAAGTTCAGAGACTGCAAGAATGGTTTTTTCATTATTGATATAGTTAAATCCAAATGGACCTATAACTAGTCCTGCTATTATATAAGCTATTATCATGGGCTGTTTTAATATTTTGGCGATATACCCAAATATTGCAGCTCCGATAATAATGAATGCTATATCATAGATGATAAGTTCCATTATTTTCGCCTTAATTTTTTACTGTTAACTCTTGTTACTTTTTTTACTGTTAACTTTTTTTGTTGGTTTAATAAAAAGTATAAAGATAGCAGAATCAACGACAAACGATAATTTTGATGTTTTTAACAATTTAGCAAGAGTGAGAAATATCTATAGTCGTACTGTGTTTTTGTAAAAAGCTCAAAGCTCTACATCACAGGTTCTACAGTTTTTATTTCCCAACGATTTTTAATTTTTTGCGGTTTCTTGCCGGTGACACGTCGATTGTACGTTATGTATATTATGCTACCAGTATACGATTTAGTATATTAATCGTAACAACTTATATTTAAAGGTTTTGTTTTTGCACATTTGTACTAAAATAACAATTAGGGTATTATAAATATGAAAATAAAAATATTTATCCATATAAATATGGAAAAGTATTGTTTTTCTTAATAATTTTCATGATTCAAATAAGTTAAGCTTAAATTAGAAAAGATGTATTCGAAAATTAAATAACCTAAATTAAAAAATATAAAAAATAATCTAAAAAATATTGTTAGTCTAAACAATAAATCAATTGCTTACTGCAATAACTTTTATAGGTTCTTTATCTTTGATAAAATATTTACCAAGTTCCATTACAGCAAAACCTAGAAATGAAACAAGTAATATGCCTTCCCAATCATTCCAACTAAGAGCTACAGTTCCAAATACAGATTGTAATGGCGGCCAATATACAACGATTAATTGCATTCCAATTGAAAATATTACTCCTGCCATAAGCCATAGATTAGTAAAAGGATTTAATCCTTTGAAAGGATAAAGCGATCTGCTTCCCATTACAGCAAACATTTCAAAAAGTACTAATGTAGTAAATGCGACAGTTTGAGCTTCTTTAACATGAAGTATATCTCCACCTTGCAAATGCGCATTAAATAAATACAATGTACCAATTCCCATTATTACTCCAAAAATTACAATCATAATAAACATGGGAGTTGTAATCGGATTTCCCTTCGGGTTTCTTGGTTTTCTTTTCATGATATCTTTTTCATGCGGTTCCATACTAAGGCCCATTGCAGGCACACCATCAGTTAATAAATTAATCATTAATATTTGTAATGTTAAAAGTGGCAAAGGCATATTTACCATAATTGCAAAAAATATTGTTACAATTTCTCCCATATTACAAGAAAGTAAGAACCTTGTTGATTTAAGCATTTTATCATAAATATTTCTTCCTTCTTCTATTGCATTAACTATTGTTGCAAAATTATCATCGGCAAGTGTAGCTTTGGAAACTTCTTTTGCAACATCAGTTCCTGTTATACCCATTGCAATTCCAATATCAGCTTTCTTTAAAGCTGGAGCATCGTTAACACCATCACCTGTCATTGCAACAATATGGCCTTTTTTTTGTAGAACATCTATTATTCTTGATTTTTGAATTGGAAGAGCTCTTGCAATAATTCTTACTTTTTCGATTTTTTCTTCAAGTTCACTATCACTCATCTTTTCTAAATCTCCACCAGTTATTACTAGATCATCTTTTGAAAATAATCCAATTTGTGTTGCAATTGCTTTTGTAGTTATTGCATGATCTCCAGTAATTATCATTACTTTAATTCCAGCTTCCTGACATTTTGCTATCGCCTCTTTGACTCCTTCTCTTGGTGGATCAATCATTCCAACTAATCCAACAAATACTAAATCTTTCTCGACATTTTCTATATCATATTTTTTTATTTTTGATACATCTTTGTAAGCAAGTCCTAAAACTCTTAAGGCGCTTGATGCAAATTCTTCGTTTTTCTTAATAATATCTTCTTTATCTTTGGAAGTTAATTTTCTAATTTTTCCATTGATGTATATTTTGTTACAAACATTTAATAATAAATCTGGTGCACCTTTAATATAAGCTTCAGTTTTCTTGCTTGAATTAATTTTAAATATTTTAGACATTCTTTTTCTATCTGAATCAAATGGTAATTCTTCAATAAAGCTATGCGTTTTTGCTAAAGATTCATCATTCAATTTGCATTTCTTGCCAAGAACAATTAATGAACCTTCAGTTGGATCTCCAATTATTTCCCAACTATTATCTTTAGAATTAAGTTTAGAATTGTTGCATAAATAACCAATATTAAGCATTAAACTTATCTTTTTTAAATCAACTGCTTTGTCTAATATAGTTACATTTCCAATTGGCAAATAACCTGTTCCAGATACATCCATTACTTTGTTATCCGTATACAACTTAGTTATTGTCATCTGATTCTTTGTAATTGTTCCTGTTTTATCTGAGCAAATCATTGTTGCAGCGCCTAAACTTTCAGCAGCTGGTAATTTTTTTATTATCATATTTTTTTTAGCAAGACTTTTAGATCCAATGGCAAGACCCATTGTAACAATTGCAGGTAGTGCACTTGGAATGGATGCGACTGCTAAACTTAAAGAAAATATTAGCATTTGAATAAATGACAAATCCCCCCTGATATATCCTGCAATAAATACAATTGTTATTAAGACCATAAAAGCAATTCCAATTTGTTTTGCCATTCTACTAAATTTAATTTGCAAAGGTGTTTCACTTTCTTCAACACTTTGGATTGATTTTGCAATTTTGCCAAATTCTGTTTTCATTCCTGTTGTTGTTACAACAGCCTTGCCTTTGCCGTAAGTTATTCCTGTACTCATAAAAACCATATTCATTTGCTCTGGAACAGATGATTCTTGTTTTATTTCATGTACAAATTTTTTAACAGGCATGGATTCTCCTGTAAGTGAAGCTTCAGCTACTTCAAGGCTATTAGCTTCAATTAATCTACTGTCAGCTGGAATGATATCTCCTGCTTCTAGAATTATTATATCACCTGGAACTAATAAGTTGGCAGCTATTTTTTGTTCTTTATTATCACGCATAACTCTTGCAGTTGGAGATGATATTTTTTTTAAAGCTTCAATAGCTTTCTCTGCTTGATATTCTTGGACAAAACCTAGTAATACTGAAAGTAAAATTATACATCCCATTGCAATTGCTTCAGCAACTTCTCCAAGTATTACACTAATAACTGCTGCAAACAATAGTAATATTATAAGAAAATTCTGAAACTGTCTTAAAAATAACATTAAAATTGAAACTTTTTCCCCTTCAATTAATTCATTTGGACCATATTCAATAAATCTTTTTTTTGTTTCTTGCGAAGAAAGTCCATTTTCTGTAGTTTTTAATATTTCTAGAACCTCTTTAATTCCAATACTATACATTTCCACCATTGTACTCCCTTTTTTTTGCAAAACTAATCTTCACTAATTTTATAATAAATAATTTTACTATTTTTTATTCAATTTTTATTTAATCAACATAATAATTTAATTTATTCTTGATAAATAAATTAAGGGTTTAAAAACCATTGCATTAAAATTATAAAATCTTTCCATCTTTCTATTAATTTCTTCTATTAATCTTTTTTCTATTAATTAAAACTTTACAAAGCATACATATAAAATCCTATCAAAAGTCCAACAATAACCATCACAACATATGCACTAGCAAGAGTTATTATTATTGTTAAAGTGGAAAGAAGTAATGATTTTCCATAAGGGTAATCAAAGTGTCTGATAAAATTATGTGCAAGAAAATAAATAATGGGTATTAACATTACAAACATTACCCAAATTGGGAATATTATTTTGGCAAGAAATAAAATTGTTCCAATTATTAATAAATATCTTATTGCAAATTTGAAATAAATCTCTTTTTTATGCATCCAAAGCGATAAATGGTGCATTGTAAATGCACCCGTTGGAAGGGCAACAACTATTCCTATAACAATAGCTACAATTTCTAGTATTTGCATTGAGTATCTAATTATATTATCAGAAAAGAGCATAGTTATAACTGCTGTTAAAACAATTCCTGCAACAATTCCTAATTTTAACCATTCATGGTGCAATATCTCATACTCTTCTTTCAATACATCTTCTTCATGTTTTACACTTTCAAATACACTATGCAATATTTCCTCTCTTCTTTTTCTTTTTTTTACAATGTTAAGTACTCTTCGAACTGTTGCTAGATCATATCCATCATCAACTAAAGTTTTTTCTATTTGATCTTCAAAATATCCTTTACTTAACATTCTTTCTGCAAATTTTTCAATTACTTTATCTGCTTTATTTAAGAATTCATAGTGCAATGTTTGCTCAATTCGATTTTTTAAACCACCGTTATTAATTTTTGCAAGAGATTGATTAATAGCAACTTCTACTTCTTTTTTATCATACCCTTTTTTTAATAGAATATCTTCTACTTGTTTAGCAGGATAACCATCTTCTAATACTTTAGAGATGTATTTAAGTGTCTGTTTACTAAGCATATTTACCTCTTTTTTAATGCTATTTTATAACATCTTATAATATTTTATAACAATAATACATTATATTGGTAACAATATGATATTTGAATTTTTATTTACTGTTCCTAATCTTTTATCTATTGTTCTTCATTTAACTGTCTTTCTGAGTGCCTTATTGTTCCTCTTGTTTCTTTCATTCTACTTAAAAAATATTCTAAACAATCAATTGCACAAAAACTAGCTTTCTTTTTGAAATCCTCTGGTCCAAAAAGTAAAGTATAATTCCCAGTTCCATAACAATCAATTTCACTACTGCAAACTGCACATCTTTTTTCGTGAAGCTTTTCTTTCTCTTTAATTTTTTGAGTGACAAGTTTTCTTAATTGCATGCCTCCTCCTTCAAGATCTATTTTAATTCCCATTAATTCATTATAATCCATCCCATTAATTGCATCTTTGATACCTGCATTCATTTTTCTCCACCTCAAAATTAATTGTTAATCTTTCACTTTGAATTATTTTTTTGAATTATTTTTAGCATTAGTTTTTGTTTGTTTTGCATTTTGTGATACCACTAATTTTTTCTTATCTTCTCTTTCAACAAAGTTAACAAACCATCTTTGTTCTTTAGAATCAAAATCAAAAATAACATTATATTTTTTAGAACTGTCGAGTGTAAAAAGGAGGGGCAGGGGTATTGTAGTTTCGTAGCTAGAGCCCCTCCTGTATAGTTTTCTTTTGAATTGAACCATTTAAACTACCTTATCTAAATCTATTATCCTCTCGGAAACTTTTTTTATAAGTATTTATTTACTAATTTATTACCTAATTAATATATAAACTTTTTGGTTATTTTAATGGTTATAATTAATAACATTATTTGTTAATAAATTTAATAGTAAATTTATAAGTATTTTTTAGAATCGTTTAATTAGTTTTCATCTAGCTTGTTTTATGTAAATCAAAAAGAAAATAACATTAAATAAAATCCTTATAATTATTGATTAGCTATCTATTTATAAATAAATTCTAAATTAAATTCAAAAAAATAATAAATTTATTTATGCTGCAAAATCCATTTCAATAATACTATTTGACTTTTATCTTTTGTTTTTGCACTTAAAATTTTTGCTGCAAGATCTTTTTCTTGGAATACTTCTTTTATCCAATTATAAAAATCATTTTTAGCATCTGTTACATGAAAGTAATATGTGTCGTCGGACATAGTGTCTATAGCATTTGTCAAATTTAAAATACTTCTAAATGTTTGCCCATCTATAGCATGAAAAGCAAACTTTGTATCACACAATACATCTCCTACCATATTTTTCACCTCTTTATCATGGTGAGTGTTTGTTTTCTTTTTTATATTTGCCATAATCTCACCTCTTTTATTTTTTGCAACTTGAAATAACAAAGAATTAGCTTCTGCTGACTTATTATCAAACATATTAACTTTCATATGTTCACCTTCTTTTTTTAATATTATTTTATCTAGATATTATCTAAATTATAACTTATTTTTTAACATTAAACTTGGATGCTCACTAATTATTGGCCTTATTGATGTATTATTTTCACTTTGATCTTTTTCTTGAAGTTTATTTAATCTAATAATTATATCATTTAAAACATTCATAAAATTGATGAATGATTCGTATGGGGAATCGTAAGGATTAAAATATTTATGTACATCTCCGTCGGCAAACCATTTAGTACACATGTAATAAAAATTATCACTTGTCTGCAATTTTCTCCAATCAGAAAGTAATTTTTCATCTTTTGATGCTTTGATATTTTTTTCTATTAAGTATATTTCTTTTATTGCAGAATCTTGCATGGGATTTCCTAACCATGCTGAAAGGTCTCTTTCAACATCTGCCCATGACATATAAGGATGAACATCAATCTCACCAACACTTGGATGTTTATCTATAACTTCAGATGGTGTTAAAAATTTATTATCTGGATGCTTAAGAATTTCTTCAGGCATATGCTTTAAGAATTTAAAAATTCCTGTTGTTGACCATTGGTGTTCGCCAAATGTTTCATAATCCATAAATAAATTTAAGTTTGTTCCATTGCCATTAATTCCATTTACCCAATTTGCAAATTTGTTTGCTGTTAAAGGATGTTCTTTCCAATCGGTATTTGAAAATCTGAATGCAATATCATCTGATAATTTGTAATTTCTCATTAAAACTTTTAATGTTTTACACGTTTTTGGAGTGTGGGGAAAATTAGGCGATCTGTATCCTAAATAATGATCCCATCCTTCTGCCATTATTCCTTTGTATCCTAATTGTTCAATAAAATTTGCCAACTCATTATTATAAATAAGTTCAGTATTTCTAAAAACTTTAGGCTCTTGATTGAATAATGATTTTATTTTTTTCTTGTGCAATTCAATTTGCTCTTTGAATTCTTGTTTGCTAAATAGATAAGCTAATGAATGATAATATGTTTCAGAAAGAAATTCAACACATCCAGTTTTACTTAATTGTTTAAAACTATCTATTACTTCGGGAGAAAAAATTTCTGCTTTTTCCATCCATATTCCAGTTAAGCTATAACTTATTTTAAATTTACCATCAAATTTATTGATTAAATCTAGCATGAGTTTATTTGTAGGCAAATAACATTTACTTGCAGCTCTTTGCATTATCTCTTCATTTTTTTTGTGGTCAAAATAATCATGGTTTTTTCCAATATCAAATACTTGGTATCTTCTTAATCTTTCAGGCTGGTGCACCTGAAAATAGAAACAAACATCAACCATTTTTTTAATCACCCACTTTATTAATTTTTATTATCTTATTGAAATATTTATTTTATTCTTTAGCTGATTTTAATTCTAATATTTTTTGAAATTATTTATTAAGTAATTCATTATAAACTTCAATGCATTTATCAGCTGAATTATCCCATGACATTTTTTTAACTTCATCATTTCCATTTTCTTTTAACATTGTATGCATTGAACCATAATTCAAAGCTGCAATTATTTTATTAGCTGTATCATCAATATCCCAAAAATCAACTTTAAGGCAGTTGCTAAGTACTTCAGATACTCCACTTTGTTTTGATATTAAAACTGGCACACTATTTCTCATTGCTTCAAGTGGTGTTATTCCAAATGGTTCTGAAACTGAGGGCATAACATATAAATCTGCCATCTTATATGCTCTATCAACTTCTTCTCCGGATAAAAATCCAGCAAAAAGCACATCTTTTGAAATTCCAAGTGAAGCTGCTTTTTCTATCATAAATGGCATCATATCTCCAGTTCCTGCAACAATAAATTTAACGTGGGGATCTACATCCAAGACTTTCTTTGCTGCATACAAGAAATAGTCTGGACCTTTTTGTAGGGTTACACGTCCAAGGAAAAGAACTTTCTTATCTCTTGGTTCTGTCATCCCCACGTTAAACTTATTAGCGTGATGATTTGGATTAGTTGATGATTTTAAATATCGCGAATCATTAGAATTGCTATTTGATTTATCATCATTAAATTCTACTGCATTATGTACAACTTTAACTTTACTTGGTGCAATGCCATAATTCTCAATAATTTTTTGCTTTGTAAAATTACTAACTGCAATTATAGAATCAGCATGATGCATGCCTTCTCTTTCTATATCATAAACATATTGATTAGGATGCCCACCAGTTCTATCAAATTCAGTTGCATGAACATGGACAACTAATGGCACATTTTTTTCTTTTTTTGCATTAATTCCTGCTTTGAAAGTCATCCAGTCATGTGCATGGATTATATCAAAATCTTCATTTTGAGCAATTATTCTAGTTCTTTGGGAATATCTATTTACTTCATCAAACAAATCATTGCCATATATTGCGCTTTGCTTACTTGATTTACCCATAAAAAGAATTTTTTTCATTTCATCTTGGTAAGTTCCAGGAGTTTGATAAGGTCTTAAAGTTGAATTGACTGTTTTAAATTTTACATTTTTTAATTCAATTGAGTCAGTAGAAACAATATTTAGATAATTAGGATTTGGTCCATAATATTTTGGTAAAACAAATGTGATGGCTGCGCCTTTATGGCTTAAACCCTTTGTTAATCCTTGGCATGCAGTGCCTAAACCCCCACTGCTATGTGGCGGGAATTCCCACCCAAGCATTAAAACTTTCATTATTATCCTCTTTTAAGGAGTGATGCAAACTAGGATAAATATATCTATCAATTGTATTCTTCTTTAAATCTATTTATTTTTATATTTAATTTCTAACATCAATTTAGCCTAGTTATTAGCTTTAACCCCTAATTTTGTACGCAGCAAAGTATAATATATTGGACAATGCCCTTCCTATTAAAATACTTTTCGGTAAAATTTATCAAAACAACATTAAAAGAGTGAAAAAATAAAAAGTGATTAATAAAAAATTATCATTTTATTATGGTAACAATACTTTTAAATAATAAAAGCCTTTGAATGTATTGATATTAGTAAAGAGGTGGGTATTATTACAACACAAGCTATTTGTGATTACTTTTTTGAAGTCTCATGGGAAGTTTGTAATAAAGTTGGAGGAATTTATACTGTAGTTACTTCAAAAGCTGAACCCATATCTAAATTCTACAAAAATTATTTTTTAATAGGTCCACATTTTCAAAACAAAGCATTTGGTGAATTTCAAGAAACAGTTCCACCAGATAATTTAAAAATTGTTTTTGATCAATTAAAACATGAAGGTATAATTTGTCATTTTGGAAAATGGTTAATAGAAGGAACACCAAATACAATATTAATTGACTTTACACAATACTCTTACAAAAATAATGAAATTAAAACAAATCTTTGGAACGATTATAAAATTGATTCATTAAATACTAATTATAATGATTTTGATGAACCAAATCTTTGGGCATATTGTACTGGAAAAGTAATTAGTGCTATAGTTAATAGTATTCCAAATAATAACAATCAAAATAATCAAAATAATTCTTCTACTAATCAAAATCCAGAAGTATTAGCTGTTGCACAATTCCATGAATGGCTTTCAGCTGCAGGTTTATTGTACCTAAAGAAAAACAATCCTAAAGTTGCAACAGTATTTACAACACATGCAACAATTTTAGGTAGAACAATAGCTTCAGCCCATATGGATTTATACAATCAGCTTGGAAAAATAAATCCTGATAAGCAAGCATTTGAATTTGGGATACAATCAAAACATTTGACTGAAAAATCAGCTGCAAATAATGCAGATGTATTTACAACAGTTTCTGAAATAACTGGAATTGAAGCAGAAGCATTATTGGGAAGAAAACCTGAAGTTATACTCCCAAATGGTTTACATCTTGCAAAATTTCCAACAATGGAAGAAATTGCAATAAAACATCAACTCATGAAAACAAAAATACATTCTTTTTTACTTTATTATTTTTTCCCTTATTATTCATTTGATTTAAGCAATACTTATATTTATTTTATTGTTGGAAGATATGAATATCATGATAAAGGCATTGATATTTTTATCAAAGCATTAGGAAAACTCAATCAAATTTTAAAACAAGAAAATAGCAAGAAAACAGTTGTTGCATTTTTTTGGATACCTTCTAATGTTAGGGGCATAAAACTAGAGATATTGGAAAATCGGTCAAATTTTATAGACATTCACGAGAGCATAGAAGATGCAATGCCCGATATTAAAAACAGTTTGACCGTTTCAATTGCAACAGGAAGAGAAATATCTGGTGAAAATGTATTTGAATATGGTTTATTAAAAGAACTAAAAAGAAAATCATTGAAACTTGTTAAAAAAGGAAATCCTCCGTTTGCAACTCATGATTTATATGATGAGAATAATGATTCTATATTAAATGGATTCAAACAAAATAGTTTGAATAATTCTAAAGAGGATAGAGTAAAAGTTGTTTATTATCCAATTTATTTGACAGGTGCAGACGGATTATTGGATTTGAATTATTACGAAAGCATGATTGGATCACAGCTTGGTGTTTTTCCAAGTTATTATGAGCCGTGGGGATATACTCCACTAGAAGCTGCAGCATTAGGTGTTTCTTCAGTTACAACTGATTTGGCAGGTTTTGGTAGATACATTTACAAAGATACAGTAAAGAAAAAATTGCCAGGAATTTATGTTATTCCAAGATTAAATAGAAAAGATGATTTGGCAGTTGAAGATTTAAAAAATATTTTTTATGAATACACCACACTTTCCAGAGAAGAGCGCATAACGAATAAATATGAAGCAAAAAATATTAGTTCTGGTTGCAATTGGAGTTATTTTGTTGAATTCTACATCAAAGCTCACAATCTAGCGATAGAAAAACATAATAAAAAATAACTTCAATAATCAAAAATAATTTTCAAAATAAATAGGAAAATGGGAGCATAAAAAATAAAAAAATGAGCTGAAAAAAATGGAGCTAAGAAAAGATTATCTTCTTGATAGGTGGGTTATAATTTCCGAAGGAAGGGGAAAAAGACCTAAAGAATTTGTTAAAGAAGATTTGCCAGAAAAAGATGATACTTGTTATTTTTGTTCGGGGAATGAAAAATTAACTCCTCCTGAAATAGATAGATTCGAAAAAGATGGCAAATGGAAAATTCGTGTTTTTCCAAATAAATTTCCAGCAACTTCACAAGAAGGAATAAGCGAAATCAAAACAGATAATTCTTTTTTTACATTTTCAAACCCTTACGGAAAACATGAAGTTGTTGCTGAAATGCCAGAACATAATAGGCAGATTTTTGATTTAAATAAAAATGAACTTTTAGAATTATTTAAAATTTATAGCTTAAGATTTACTGAACTTTCCAAAGATGCAACGTCAAAATATGTTTTGATTTTTAAAAATCATGGCAAAGAAGCTGGAACCTCATTAAAACATAGTCACACACAAATTATTTCTATGAATTTTATGCCTTCATTAATTAAATCAGAAATTCAAGCATCAATTGATTGGAAAGCAAAAAATGGAATTTGCCCTTATTGTCAGATATTAAACATTGAAAAAGGCAGTTTTAGAAAATGTTTTGAAAATTTGAATTTTGTCGCATTCACACCTTATGCATCAAGGTACAACTATGAAATCTGGCTTTTTTCAAAAAAACATTGCAAATCTATTGATGAATTCAATATTGATGAATTAAAAGATTTGACACATATCTTTAAATTAATTATGGATAAATTAAAAGAGTTAAATTGTTCATTTAATTTTTATTTGCATAATTCTCCTAAAGGCGAGGATCTTCATTTTCATATGGAATTTACTCCACGAATTGCAACATGGGCAGGTTTTGAAATAGGAAGTGATGCTATCATAAATTCAATCTCTCCTGAAGAAGCAGCTAAATTCTACAGGGGAGAAAAATAATTTTATTTTCAAATATGTTAAATCAAATATGTTAAATAAATATAGTTTTGCAATAATTTTATATACCTAGAATTTTACACTTTGTATAACATGCAAGTAATAATACCTGTTGCTGGAAAGGGAACAAGGCTAAAGCCACATACCAATACCAAGGCAAAGCCACTTGTTCATGTAGCTGGAAAACCAGTTTTGGCACATATATTAGATAGTATAAAAAATAATAAATCTATTTCTGAAGTAATTTTTATTACAGGTTATCATGGTTCACAAATAGAAGAATTTGTAAAAAAAAATTATTCTTTTAAGTGCAGATTTATAGAACAGCAAGAATTGAATGGGCAAGCTGTTGCAGTAAAACTTGCACAAAAATACATAAAAGAAGATGTTGTTATATGGTTTGTTGATACAATTTCTGATGCTAAAATAGAAGAGCTTGCAAAAATCAAAGAAGATGGAGCAATTTATGTAAAAATGGTTACTGATCCGCGTAGATTTGGACAAATTAAAGTGGATTCTTCTTTTGTTGTAAAAGAAATAAAAGAAAAAGCAGATCCTCCAATTTCTAATCTTGTTAATATTGGTTTGTATTATGTTAAAAATTATAAATTAATGTTCAAGTGCATTGATGAGATGGTTAGTAATAAAAAATTAAACAAAGGGGAATATTATCTAATGGATGCATTTCAAATGATGATTGAAAAAGGAGCAACTTTCAAATCATTAGAAGTTAATGTTTGGGAAGATTGTGGAACTCCTGAAGCTTTGCTTTTGACAAATAAATATTTTTTAAGTACTGGTGGACATAGAGCAGATAAAACTCTAAATTACATAATAGTTCCTCCAGTTTATATTGAAAAAAATGCTAAGATAGAAAATTCTATTATCGGTCCTTATGTTTCTGTTGCATCAAATGTAACAATCAAAAATTCAATAATCAAAGATAGTATCATTAATGAAAATGCATATATTGAAAATTCATTGCTTAACAAATCTATAATTGGAGACAATGCAGTTTTCAAAGGCGAATTCAAAAAATTAAATATAGGGGATAGTTCAGAAATTGAAGAAGTTTAATTTGAAGAAGTTTAATTGAATAAGTTAAATTTGAATAAATCCCAAGTCAAATGTTTCATAATAAATGGTGAAAATAATTCACAGTGCCAATGGCACAAGTGTAGAAAAAGAGGTGAAGTTGGCGGATTTTCTGCTGACAAATAAGAGAGGCGGTTACTTATATCTCTCAACAAATTCTAATAAAAGCAGATTTCAAGGTGGTTATTTTTATCATTACCCTTTTCAATTGAATAAATGGCTAGAATCCATAAATTTAGTTGAAAATTATAATGGTGGTAATACTAATTCAAACGAATCCCACGTAACTGAAATAAAAAATGAATTATTTCAAATCAAAAGGATTTCTAATAAAGCAATTGAAACTTTTGTAATGCCACATGACAATGTTTTGGCTTATCAAACCCAAAATTATACTGGTGATGTAATTGTAACTTTTGATTGCAGAAAAATATATGATTTTGATGACAAAGGAAGAATATACAAAATAATTCAGGAAAAAGATGCATTAGTAATCGAATATACTAAATTTATAGATGATAATCTAAAAGAAAAATCTTATACAATTTATATTGCTTTAATAACTAATGGAACAGTTAACTTGCTTTCTAATTGGGTAAAAAAAGAATATTCATTTGATAAAGAGCGCAATTCCTTGCCCATGTCGCTTTATGTTTATGATGCGCTAAAAATTTCATGTAAAGAAACTACTAATATCTTTTTTGGATATTCTGAGAAAAAAGAAGAAGCAATATCTAAAGCATATCAACTTTCCAAACTTTTTGATAAAGAATTGCATTTAGTACAAGAACATACTAATTCAATTATTAATAATCACGATAAAAATCTTAATAAAAATCCTAATAAAAATAATTTAGTTAATTCCAATAATCTACATCTAAATGACTTTGCTCCATCAAAAAAATTAGAGCTTCCAGCAAAAGAATATCAAATTGCATACCATTGCGCGCAAGTATCATTGGATAGTTTAACACAAGAAGCTTATGGTGATTTTGGAATATATGCAGGGCTTCCGTGGTTTTTTCAATTTTGGGCAAGAGACGAGGCAATTTGTCTTGGAGCTTTAATTTCTGAAAATAAAATTAATGAAGCTAAATCAATTATAAATCGACATCTTAGGCATATTACTGAAGATGGAAGAATACCTAATATGTATCCAAGATCAAATCTTGCAAGTGCAGATGGTTTAGGGTTAGTATTTATGCAAATTGATAATTTAATTCAAAAATTACAATCTAACAAAACTTTGCATCATTTTTTTTCAAAAGATGAATTAGAACATATTCATGAAAAATTACAATATGCAATCAAACGTTTAATTGAAAAGCATGAAGATAAAGGTTTAATCACAAACAATGCTCTTGAAACTTGGATGGACACAGATTTTGCTGATGATAATCGCACTGGTAAAAGAGTTGAAATACAATGTTTATTTTTGCGAATGCTTTTGTTTGCTAAAAAACTAAGTGAAATTCTTGATAATAGTGAAAATAAAAAATTCTATGCATATCTAGAAGAAACCTTCGCAGAAAGAGTAAGAGCATTATTTTTAGAAAATGGAAAATTATGTGATGGGTTAAACGATCCAACACAAAGGCCAAATATTTTTATTTCTTATCTTGCATATCCTAATTTATTCAAAAAATCAGTCTGGGAGCAGATTTTTTCAAATGCATTATCTAAAACATGGCTCGAATGGGGTGGAATTTCAACAATAGAAAAAAATTCTCCTCTTTATATTGATATTTATACTGGTGAAAACAACAGGAGCTATCATCGTGGGGATTCTTGGTTTTTTATAAATAATCTTGCAGCAATAGCTATGCATAAATTAAACAAAAGAAAGTTTTCAAAAGAGATACTTAAAATATTAAATTCTAGTACTAGTGAAATTTTATACATGGGAATAATTGGTTATTGTGCAGAGGTTAGTTCAGCATCAAACCTTAAAAGTGAAGGATGTCAAGCGCAAGCGTGGAGCAGCAGTACATATATTGAACTATGTAATGAGATTGGGAAAAGAATTTGATAATATTCATATAATAGTGTTCTATTAATTTTTTATCAATATTTTTTCATTTTTTTGGCTAATCTTTATAAACTTAAAATACTAATATCGTTCAAGTCGAAGGTGGGACCAATGGCAAATATACAAATTGAATGTCCAATGTGTGGATTTCAAGTCGATATTGAAGAGGAATACTGTCCAGAGTGTGGGGAAATAGTTAAAAAAGAAAAAGAGATTTATAGCTAAAATAGCTAAACTTAAAAAATTTAAAAAATTATTTATTATTTTTTATATCTTATCCCATGACAAAATAAATTTAAAAAATAAAATACAAATATTTAAAATTATTTTTATTGTTATATTAAATTTATAAAACCAATTGGCCAAGGAGGTGAGTTCAATGCAAAAAAAAGAATTTTTTACAATGGATGACGACGATCTTTTCAAAGATGACCCTTTCGACGATAAATATGACCCAGATGACGATGATGAAGGATTTTAATTACTTCTTATTTTTTTCTTTATAATTTTTTTCAATTTCTTTTTATAAAATAATTCTTTTGATTATTATTTTTTATAAAAAATATTTTTCAGAACGAAAATATTTATATATAAGGTAATCAACTAAGATTATAAATTAAACTAATTATCTAAATTTTATGCAAATAAAAAATAAAAAGGATATCTCAAAACAAAATTTTGGGGTCTTTAAAAAAAATTCAATAAAAAACAATGAACTCAGCTAAAAATTCCAACCCCTTTATTAATTCGGAATTCTTTGAATATCACACTTTGATAGTTTTGGCTTTAAATAAACAAATTTTCTTCGAGGGCGAGAATTAATGAAGGTTGCTGTCTTATCAAACATTTTTTCGGATTATCAAAATAAAGAAATTGAAGATGATTTAACTGAAGTAGGTAAAGCAGTCTCAGATGCTTTGAAAGAATATGGTCATGAAGTTGTTTTCTTTGATGTTAATGAAAAAACATTTGAAAAATTAAGAAAAGCAAATGTTGATATCGCATTTAATGTGTGTGAAAGATTCAATGGCAATAGTTTTTTTGAGCCACATGTTGCAGCAATGCTTGAATTACTAGGGATTCCTTATACCGGTTCAGCTCCTTTAACACTTGCACTTTGCATGAATAAAGCAAAAGTAAAAGAAATTTTGAATTATTATGGAATTCCAACTCCAAAATTTCAAGTATTCTATTCAAGAAATAAGAAACTCAATCAAGAAATGAGTTTTCCACTAATTGTAAAGCCACTTTCAATGGATAACAGCATTGGAATTACCAATAATGCTATTGTGAAAAATGAAAAAGAGTTGCAAGCAAGGGTAGGGTATATCTTAAGAACATACAACCAGCCAGCGCTTGTTGAAGAGTATGTTGAAGGAAGGGAATTCGCAGTTGGAGTTTGGGGAAATAATGGTACATCTCAATCATTGCCTGTTTCTGAATATACTTTTGGCGAGTTAGACCAAGGAACTTACAAAATATTATCTTATGATGCAAAATGGGACAAAGAAAGTGAAATATTTAGCCAAAGTACAGAAATTTGTCCAGCAGAAATCTCAAAACAACTTGAAATGAAAATGAAGAAAATGGCAATTGATGTCTATAAAATTTTGGGAGTTAGAGATTATGGCAGAATTGACTTTAGATTAAGTTCTGATGGTACACCTTATGTACTTGAAATGAATCCTAATCCAGGTATTAGTGCTGATAACACACTTCCAAAAGCATCACAAGCTTTGGGGATATCTTACAATGAAATGATTCATAGGATATTTTGCATTGCACTTGATAGATATGGGATAAAACACGATGTGT
>CAZSAD010000002.1:40433-96523 GCA_964604995.1 uncultured Methanosarcinales archaeon | reverse complement strand
GTTGAAATGTTATAATAAGTTATGACAATAAATTATAGTGTTGTAATAAAAAAATAATTTGGAAATTAATTAGTATTTCTTGTTTTTCCATAGTGGTAATCCATTAATTGTTTTGCTCTATTTACATATTTCAAAAAAGCATCCACATTATCAACCATGACAATATTATTACCTGAATTGTAATGTAAAATCGGTTTTCTTTGTGATTCAAAAATGTTTATAGCATGCTCAAAAATTTCATTACCGTTCATTTCTACAATATTATCACCAATAGGCATATTTCTTTCCTTTGCAATTTTTATTGTATGTTCTATTTGTCTTTGGAAGTTTTCTTTTGTTATACCAAACTCACCCAAGAGCGTGTAAACATAAGGTAAAATATCTGTACTAACTAAAGGAGAATTTTCAAGTATTAATCCATTTGAATATTTTGCTAAATTTTCCCTAAGTTTTTTATCAAGAATATGTTGAGGAATTTCATCTGAATTATTAGTAGAATATTCTTTTTTAAGTTTACCCGTCTCATTTTCTGTCCAATCTCTAACATTTATTGGTTTTAGAAATGTTATAAATGTTGAACCTTTATATTCCAATGATTTTTGTTTGTATATTTCAAACCACCTAATCAAATCTTTGTATTTATTTTTTTCAAATTCTGCAGTATATAGTGGAAATTCTGTTGCAATTTCTTGTTTAATTATAGAAGGTCCAATAAAAATATCAAGAGATAATCCATTCAAATCTGCAATTTTCTGTGCATTTATTGGCGCACTAAATGGTTCAGAAGTAAATTCGGTTATTTTACCATCACGTGTAAGACCTATTGATCCTTTATTTGGATAAATAAGAAGATCATATCCTGATAAAAGTTCATGAATTTCATATTTATTTAATAAATCTGCAGATGATGCACTTTTTTTTCTTGGGATCATAAAACCAACTATACTAAAAAATTTATTAAATAGAATTTTAGGAGGTTGATTAAACAAATTTTCACCTATTCCAACTTCAGGCATAGGTAACCATAGAGGATAAAGTTGTTCTAATTGTTCAAAATAGTCTTTGTGTGTTTGATGATTTGAAACAAAAAAAATTGAATTTGCTTTATCTTGTTTTCCTTTTTTTAATTCTAAAATTTTATTATCTACAGAAAGATACATATTATCTCTGCGAAGTTCTACACCTTTAACTACTCTTGGAGCAACCCATTTATTTAACCAAGTATAGTCAGGTTTCCATTTAATCTTATCAATAAACGCTTTATCTTCATTGCTAAGTCCAATTAAAGGATCTATTTCACCTGATAAAATAATACTTGGTATAACATTTAATTTTTCATCTAGTGGCATGATAACTAGAAAAATTTCATCTTTTTAAATATTTGGCATATTTAACATTGAAAAGTAGTAAAAGTATAAAACAAAAAGAAGAGAATATAAAATAATTAAAAAATGATAATTATCTAACTTTCTTTTTATTATGGATCATTAAAGGATCTTTGACTTCAGAATAAGTCATAGATATGACTGATGCTATAAACATCATGATAAAAACAAGTGCAAAAGCAAATCCCCAACTTTGCCATCTTGGATAAACAAGAAGAACTGAGATAATATATCCAACAATACTTGTAACCATAAAACTTGCAGGTAATGGTGCAACTTCTGTCAAATTCCCACCTCTTTTATTAAACATTTATATCGATAAAATAATTAAATATTAATTAAGTTTATTTGTTAACTAAATCAAAATAAGTATAAAAAGTTAATCTTTCAGTATGAACTTATCCAAAACATTTCTTGCCTGTTCTCTTTTTCTTTGATGTTCTTTTAAAAATCCATTTATTTTATCAACAACAATTTGTTTCATTTCCCCAGTTAACATTTTTCCAGATTTGTAATCATCGTGTATCTGTTTTAATTTATGGTCATCTTCTTCAAGGAAAGTTAGCCATTGATAAGGCACATCGATATCAGGATTACCACCATGTTTGCGATGCTCTTCGATACTTGGTTGTCCTCCTGAAAATGCATATTTCATAATTTTCTTTTTCACAACATCTTCATTGTCAGTTGTATATATGGTAACATTTTCATTGCTTGCTGACATTTTTGAACCTGCGCTAAGTCCTGGTAAAAATTTACAGTGTATTGTTGCTGGTTTAAAATAACCAAGTTTTGGTAAGATATCTCTACAAATTCTAAAATGAGGATCTTGATCTATTGCATGTGGAATTAAACAAGGAATATTTCTACCAGCTTTTACACTTGGTAAAAATGCAGGAACACTTTGCATTGATGTAAAAAATATCTGCCCAACATTTGTTTCATTCTTGAATCCAAAAACTGCTTTAGTAGTTGAAAAATTAAGCTTTTTTGCAACTTTTAATGCCTCTTTGTAAAGCGTTTTGGCATAGTCAATATCTGAAAAAATAAATGTTTTTTTTGGATTAAAACCAAGTGCAATGACATCTAATGCATTTTCATAAGCGAGCCTATTTGTTTCTTCCAATTCCATATTTTGTTTAAACAAGAATTTTTCATCATCTGTCATTTGAAAATACAATTCAACATCAAATTTTTCTTGTAACCATTTTGTAAACATCCAAGGGATTAAATGACCAAGATGGGTGTGCCCTGATGGACCTCTTCCTGTATATAAAAAAAATTTATTCCCTTTATCGTATTCGTCTAAAAGCCAATTCATATCTCTATGAGAAAAAAATATTTTTCTTCGAAGTAAATAATGTAATTCACCTGTATGTTTTTTTATTCTATGAAGTAGCTTTTCATCTAAATGTTCTGTTCCAAATTCTTTAATTAATTTGTGATAGTCAATTTCACCACTAACTTCCCAAGGAGTTACAGTCATTTTATCAGTAGTTTTGTCTGTCATTTTGTTAGCAATTAAGTTACAATTTTTATTTTATATTATTAATCTTGTTTTCAATATAAAAAAGTTTTGCAATAAAGGTTTGTATGATTTTTTCCAATAGGATTAACAGTAAAATTAAATAATTTAACCATGTATAAATCCTCCACCTATGTAAGCAATTCCTTTACTTCTATAATGTTGCTCAATCACTTCACCAAGAGAGTTATTGAATTTTTTCTTGCCTTCTTCACCTAAAATACTTATTAAAAAATTAGGAGTTATTTTCTTTATACCTTTAAGTGCAAGTTCGTTACTCTTTTCTTGTGTTGAATCAGTTGAATTTGAAAGCAATTCTAATGAACCGTCCTTTCTTTTAAAATATGCTACATTATGCCCATAATCTAAAAAATAAAAACCAAAAGGTATATTTTTGATAACACGCTTTTTGTTTTCAGCATGTCTTCCCAAATAACTTTTAAATTTTTCTAATACATTAATCCCATATTGAGCTGGGACAACTACATGTGCATAGTTGTCTTTTGAGTAAGGCCAATTTTCTTTAGTTTGTACATCTATATTTTGCACATCTACAAAAGAATCGTCAAATAATGACCCTTCATCTTTTGAATTAATTTTTTTAAGCCCAATCATATTAAATGCTTGGGATATTTTATTTTCAATTTCCTCATCTTTATCTTTTATTAAAATATCCATAACTGGATTAATATCTGAAAAGTTTTTTGTAGTTAAAAGATGGTTATATATATTAAAATCCAACGATGAAATGTTGTTGTCTTCAAGTATATTTTGTGCAAGTAATCTTAGTCTTTGATCTCCACTAAATGCTAGCATGAAAATCACCTCCTAATTTACTTGAGTTTTTGATATTTGAGTTTTTGTCATTGAACAAAATGTTATTTACAGTTTCGACATCTTTATCGCCCCTACCTGATAAATTTACAATAATAGTTGTATCAGTCTTGAATTTCCCCTTATTTTCAAGAAGATAAGCAATTGCATGGCTTGTTTCAAGTGCTGGAATTATTCCTTCTTTTTGACTTAAAAATAAAAATGCATCAAGAGCTTGTTTATCTGTAACTGTTGCAACTTCAAGTCTTCCAGTTTTTTTTAACATACTAATTTCTGGTCCAACACCAGGATAGTCAAGGCCTGATGCTATTGAATAAACTTCAAGTGGTTCTCCTTTTTTATCTTGCAACAAAAGGCATTTGTATCCATGAATTATTCCTGGGCTTCCAAGATTTAATGTTGCTGCATGCATTCCAGTCTCAAGCCCTCTACCTGCAGGCTCAACACCTACTAATTTAACATTTTTATCAGAAATAAAAGAATAAAAAAGTCCCATTGCATTGCTTCCACCTCCAACACATGCAACAAGCATATCTGGAAGTTTTCCTTCTATTTTGTAAAATTGTTCTTTTGCTTCTTTACCAATAATGCTTTGAAAGTCCCTAACAATTGTTGGATAAGGATGCGGTCCAACAGCACTTCCAAGAAGATAAAAAGTTTTAGGATTACCAATAAGGTATTTGAGTCCTTCATCAACTGCATCTTTAAGAACTCTCCCTCCAGTTTTAACAACAATTACTTCTGCACCCAAAAGTTTCATTCTAAAAACATTCATCATCTGTTTTTCTACATCAATTTCTCCCATAAAAATTTTACATTTCATGCCAAATAGTGCTGCTGCTGTCGCTGTTGCAACACCATGCTGCCCAGCACCAGTTTCTGCAATTATTTCCTCTCGCCCCATAGCCTTTGCTAGAAATGCTTGACCCAGAGTATTGTTTATTTTATGTGCACCCGTATGATTCAAATCTTCACGTTTCAAATAAATTTTACATCCAACATAATTACTTAATTTTTCAGCAAAGTAAAGAGGACTTGGTCTTCCAACATAATCACTAAGTAATCTTTGCATTTCAAACTTGAATTTTTCATTTTCTTTAAGTTTTGAATATTCCTTTTCTAACTCAGATAAATAAGGGATTAATTGTGGTGGAACAAATTGTCCACCAAATTCACCAAAAAAACCCCTTTGTAAATCATGTTGTGTACTTTGTAGATTTGGTTGCATTTCTTTTTTTTGACTTGAATTATTGTTTTTCATTTTTTCACCTTTGTATATTTTATTTTTTGAAGTTATGAAGTTAATTTCAAATAAAAATTAATTTTATATAGAGAAATCTATTTATCGCCAATGACCATCTGAATTTTTTTGTATATTACTAACTAAGAAAACTAACTTTAATTTACCGCTGCCAAAGATAATCGCCGTTCATAATATTTAGATATGCCTAGTTTTATATAAATCTTTTGAAAATAAGAAGAATAGATATGTAAATAGGTATAGACCGGCAAAGATTTATAAAGCAATTTGATTTTTTCCAACCCATGGCAATCAAAGATTTAACACCAAGACAAGGTAAAGTTGACCTAATTGTAGAAGTAGCAGAGAAAGGAGATGTCAGAACTTGGAATAAGTTTGGAACATCAGGAAGAGTAGCTAATGCCAAAGTCAAAGATGATTCTGGGCAAATAGTCTTAACTCTTTGGAATGATGATATTGACAAAGTCAATGTTGGAGATAAGATTCACATAATTAATGGTTATGTTGGAGAATGGCAAGGAGAGATGCAACTTTCAACTGGTAAATTTGGAAGCTTGGAACTTGTTGAGAAAGGTTCAGGAAAATCTGCACCTAGCCCAGCACCAGTTGCTAAACCTGAAACAAAATCTACCCCATTAAAAGAAGAGAAAAAAGTTAGTGAAAAAGATCTCTATGGTAGTGATGATGAAAATTTAGCAGTGGAAGAAGAAAATATAGACGATCTTTATGATGAAGAAGAAAATTAATTATTTTTAATTCTTAATTATTTTATTTATTATATCTAAAAGATGTGATTAATTAAAATGATAAAAGCAGTGATTTATGACATGGACGATTTAATGATTAATTCTGTATCTTTGCATACTAAATCTTTTGAAGAAGTTCTTAAAGAATATTCAAGAGATATGGATGAAATTCCTGAAGATCTAAGCAAATTGTAGATTTATTAAAACTTCCAATTTCTACTGAAGAATTAGTAGAAAAAAGAAGTAGAATATTTCTTGATTTAGTAAAAAAAGAATTAAAAGAAATGCCAGGATTAATTTATTCGCTTGAATTTTTTAAGTCAAAAGGAATGAAAATAGCATTAGCATCTTCAGGAACAGAAGAATATATTCAAATAGTTCTTGATAAATTTTCAATAAGAAATTATTTTAATGTAATTGTTTCAGGCAATGATGTAAAAAAAGGAAAGCCTGATCCTGAAACTTATGCAATCGCTGTAAAAAAATTAAATTTAAAACCAGTTGAATGTGTTGTTCTAGAAGATGCAACTGTAGGAATAATTGCAGCAAAAGCTGCAGGATGTATGTGCATTGCTGTAAAAAATAACTACACTTTAGAACAAGACTTATCAAAAGCAGATACACAAATAAATTCATTACAAATGATCAATGATATTCTTTTAAGTAAAATTGATTAACATGAAAAACTGAGATTAAAAAATATAATTATTTTTCTGGATAAAAACAAACTGTTGGCAACTTACCTTGGTAAGGTCCATGCCAAATTGGAGAATACATACCACCATCCACATAATAATATTCATTGCTTTTATTCATGTCTATAACAAAAAAAGATATTGGTGGATTAATACCTAAATTACCTTTTGGAAATTTTGGATAAATAGATCCTTTTCTTGTCAAATTCTGTTGTTCTAATTGATGTGTTGTATTGATATCAATAATTTTATTATCATGAATTATGGTTTTTACTACACTTTCACAATCAGATTGTTGATTGCATGCTGTAGTGATAGCTAGTAACATCACTGCAATAGTTAAAATATGAATTATTTTTCCCATTTTATTCAATTAATATAAGAGAAGGTAGAGTAGTATTTAACTATTGGTATAGTTTTAATTCAATTAAAAATTATAAAAATATTTATGGGACGACTGGGATTTGAACAAATTAATGCTCTGCCTGAAAGATAAAACAAACATTTAATAAATATAAAAAGCTAATCTCAGGTCATGAATCGTGTTTTATCAACAAAAGAATTCGATACTTGGGAAAGACTTCTTTCAAAGGATTATCAAGAACAAATAGAAGATATTATTAAACAACTGAAACAGACAATTGAAGTTGGCAAATCTTTAGGTTACCCATTTTTCAAAGAGAAAAAGATAGGCAAGTACAGAATTTATTTTCTTGTTTATGAAGAGATTAATACTGTTTTATTAGTGACTATTAGTGATAAAAAAGTCCAACAAGAAACAATAGATAGAATCAAGGAACAATTAGATTTTTATAAAGAATTGATAAAAAAGCAACTTTAGCGTCCTCTAAGTTTGCCTTTAGATGCATCTTCCAAGCCACGCTTAACGCTGGAGAGTAATTCATCCTGAGCAATAGTTTCCAATCTCTTTAGATATTCATACTCTTCTCTTGGTATTGTCACAGTGTCTGACATACAATTATCTTAGATAGCTTAATATTTAAATGTTTCTGAATGATATTTTTAAATGGCGAACGGAGACTTGAAAAAAATATCTTTTCAAGAAGACACTTCACTAAACTCCACTTTTTTGAATAGAAAAATTACCAGTATATATAAAATAATTTCCAAAATCGTGAATATGACAACTGAATCCATAAATGACTGAAATCCTGCAATTAAGATATGTAATGATGTAAATGAAATAATTACCCAATATTGAATTTTGTTCTTCAAAATGGCAAATACGATAAATATTGCAAATAAGAAAAGAATCACTTGTGCAAAAATGGAGGGCGATAGAAAAAAAAGTGAAATGCCAATTGCATTATAAATGGAAAGTATCGTAGAAATAATAATCAAAGCAATATAATATATTTTTTTCATATTGAAACATCAAAACATCTAATATATAAATTATTCTCAGAATTTTTGATTTTGACTTTAGTCAAAATCACCTTTCTTTTCGTTAAGCTTTTCTTTGTTTGACCAAAGGGAGAACGAAAGAAAAGGTTATATGGGACGACTGGGATTTGAACCCAGGACACCACGGTCTTCAGCCGTGTGCTCTCCCAAGCTGAGCTATCGTCCCACAAAGAGAATATTTCAAAGTATCCTATATCATTTAAAACTCTTTCTGTTTATCTAGAAGCTTAAATTACATTCCAGTACTCAAGGGTCCTGATATTTGTGCTGCAATCATATTAAAAATTAGCATGACAATAAATGCTACAATTGCATATATCATTCCTGCCCTAACCATATTTGTTCCAATTGTATAATCTTCATTTAATTTATCTGAACCATTTTCTATTCCATTTACCATGAAACTTAAGATGTAAATAATTTGCACAACGTAAATTCCAACTATTATTTGAAAATAAAATACTGGAACACCATTTCCAAAAAATCCAGACATTGTGCTAACTCCACCACCTTCTAAATTAGATTGAGCATTTATATTTTTCATTTGCTCACCTAAGCTTCCAAGAATTGATGAAACCATTGAAGTAATACCTATTACAATGCCTGCGATAACTGGTGTTAAAAATGAAATTTGTGTTTTCATTGAAGAAATTGTATCGGACATTAAATCAGTTAAACGCTCATTTACCCTATGGATTTCTTTGATATATTCTGAAACGTTAATTATTGCTTTTGCTGCAATTTTTGGCCCTTTTTTGGATGCTTCAGTTAAAACTTTCATAGAACTATTAATTAGTTTAGATGGAAAAGATAATATTGCTCCAACTTTATTATTAAAAATTGCATCTTCAACTGACATACCAAGTTTTCTGATATTGTTAGAAACTAATTCAAAAAACTCCCCAGAATGTGTACTTTCCATTGTTGATGCAACTTTATTAAACGCAATTTCAGCTGGAAGTCCATCTGCTAATCTATTACCAAGTTGGAATAATGCTGATGCGAATTCATTTTCAAGATCTTTTGTTTTTTTTCTAAGTTCAATTACATTTTTAGATTTACTTTTATGGTAAAATCCAATACCAAATGATAATCCAAGTGTTACAAAAATACTAATAACTCCTGCAATTAGACCATATGGCCCAATTGGACTTCCGGGATTTTTAGGATCAATTTTATAATCTAAGAATTTAAAAAATCCACCTTCACCCAAGGTTATTTCAAATGAAGGGTTTAATTTGTGAATTATAAGTGGACTAAGTCCTATAAGCACCATAGATCCACCAACTAAAATTGCAATAATAAAATAAGAAATACTAATTTTAGCAAGTCCTAAATCAATAATAAATTTTCTATTTTTATCTGCATTTGGATTTTCATTTGATAAATCAGTATCACCATATCCTGTTGGTCTGCTTGAAAGTATTGTTTTACCCAAATAATAAACTCCTGCTGGAAGAATTATATTGTATAATGCCATCAAATGATACCACTTAACTTCTTCCATAAAACTAACAACTAAAGGCAAAATGACTAATCCGAGTATTGGAAGAACTATTCCAAGCATGTGAAGCATTGTTATTGGAGATTTTAAGTTCTGTGCATAATGTAACATTTTTTCAAAAGTTTCATCAAGCATTACTTCAAGTGATTTTTCAAGAAGAGATAATCTTCTATCATCAGATGTTTCATACAATGAAGATTCAATTAAGTGAAATGATTCAATATATTCTATATTCCATCTTCTCCAAGATTCCAAATAATTATCCAATGATTCTTCTACAGAACTAAATTTTTGTGTTTCAGTATCCCAAAGTATTTTCTTAAAATCTAATGCTAAAGGTCCAGATAAATGTTCAGCTGCAAAATTTAATGCATTTTCTAAATTTGATGTGTGCCTCATATACATAACAACATAAAATATAGAAATTACCATTTGATTGCTTGCTTGCAAACGCCAGTTATTTGAGTAAAACATTGGCAGTTTACCGAGTATAAAAATTAAAGATACACCAATAATTACAAAAAATATTACAAAGAAAAATGAATCAAATAAAATTAAACTAACCATTGAACCAATTAAAATTATAAGTAGTGGTACAACAAGTGCTAAACTAGCTGCGCCTGTTGGAGTTATATTTAAATGCGTTATTTTTATTGCTTCTTTTAATTCTTCTTCACGTTTTTTATCAGGACTTATTTTTATAATGCTTTCTGTAAGATTGCACATTTTTTCATAAAAACTCATGTGCCTTGGCATTACTTCTTCCCTAAATTGATGGTATTCTCTAGAAGTTACAGGTGTAGAAGGATTTTCACCTAATTTAGTGGATGAGCCTTCTAATTCCTTTTTTAGTTTATCCTTGTATTTCTCAAGGATTTCTTCTATTGCTTTACCTTTCTGCATTACCATAAAAGAAAAAACACCTCTTTTCTTTTACATCTTTTATTTTTTATTTACAAAATTTTATTGTCATTTGATATTGATAGTAATTAAATTTTAGTAACCACTTTGTGAAGTTTCATTGAATTTATTCTTTTTAACTTCCCTATCAAGCCATGATTTCCATTCATCGAATATTCTTTTTGAATCTAAATAATTAGTATCTTGCTTAACTTTTTCTGAAAATTTATGAAACATGTCATTGCTTTTGATAACAAATGGTGCTTCAAGCATATCCGGATTGTTTATTTCTTTTGAAACATTTACAAGTGTTTCTTTTATCTGTGCTCTTAATTGTATATTATCCCACATAGCATCCCAATTACCTGCAAAATCTTTGATGTTTCCGGCTATTGTTTTAAGAATTTCAGAATCTCCATTAAGAAGTTCAGATGTTGGTAAAAGTTCATCAGTTTTAACATCATATTTCATTAAATCAACAAAACCTCCTTCAAGCAAAGGATCATTTTCCCATCTTTTTCTAACTTCAGTTATTTGTGTAACTCGCCTCATTCTATGTATACCATCTGGACTTCTAATTGGATTTACAACAACAATTATATCAGTTGCTTTAAAGGAGGTTTTTGGAATTCCAATATCATTTACAACTCTATCATAAACACCATAAGGTGAATCGCCATGAATTGTTCCAGCTACTACATTTGCAGCAGCGCCAACTCTCATTGCTTCATATAATGCTGTCGCTTCTTTGCTTCTAACTTCCCCAACTATTAATGCTGAATCTCCAAGTCTAAGTGTTGCACGAATTCCATCTTCAGCTCGAACTTCACTTCCTTCTTTAGTTAAAGCTGATGCAACTTTCATTTGTTGAATATTATAACCAAGTTTTCGAAGTTGATTTGCAGGTAATTCTAAAGTATCTTCAATTGTAATTATTCTATATCTGCGCATAATTTCAACCAACAATCCAGAAAGTAAACTGCTTTTACCAGAGCTTCTAGTTCCTGCAATTAACATAGTTCTTGTCCCATCAATTAAAAATGAAAGAAGTCCTGCTGCTAAAGGCGTTAACATTTTTGCTTTAATAAAAAGTGGCAGTGTCCAAGGTTTGTCCCTATGTCTTCTAAATGAAAAAGCAAGTCCCGATGGATCAAGTGGGGCTGTAATTGCTGCAACTCTTGCACTTGCATAGGGCAATTCAAGTTCAGTATCAAGTATTGGATCAGCTTCATCTAAGGGTCTTCCTGACATTAATCTTAATTTTGATGCCCAAGACTCAGCTTCTGCTCCAACTGGAATTATATTTGTTACACAATCATCATAATCTTGATGAACAATAAAAATTGGTGTTTGACCCATTGGACTATTAATACTAATATCTTGAATTTTTTCATCTGCGAGCAAAACTTCAATTAAACCAAAACCAATAGTATATCTAACTAGAATTTCAGTTAATTCATCAATTTCTTTATCGCGAAGTTTTAATTGTTTATAATCTGCTAGTTCTTCTATCAAATCTTTGCCAATATTAAAAAAAACTTGCCTTACACTTTTTGGATCAACAAATTCGCTTTTTGTTGGTTTATGTTCAGATAGAATTTTTCTTGCCATATCAAGCAATTCATATTTATCTTCATCTAATCTAAATTCGGGAGGCATTATATGATATAGATATTGAACTGTTCCAGGTAAAGTAAATATTGTAACTTCTGTTTCACCAACTGAATAATTATCAAGTTCTTCGCCATCATTAGGATATGTTGCCATTAATTTTGTGAACATAAAATCTGGCTTTACTGTTGGAATGAATATTCTTCTATAAGCAGATCTATCACCAATTTGAAATCCTGCTAAGTAGGGAGAAGCAATTGTAATTATTCTTGTTTTTTCAAGTTCTCTTACAAGAAAATTTAATAATTGGATATACCTTAAAGTGCCCTGCTTTAAAATAGAATCAAATGTTTTTTCAAGAATTATTTGTTCTTCTCTTAACACTCTTTTTAATTCAACATAAGCTCCAAGCGGGTCTCTTTTGAAAATAGTATTCATCAAAGTTTGTATTTGTCCATATTTTTCTGCATAGTAAGGACCATAAGACGTACCGCCAATATTCTGATATCCTAAAAGTCCTTTTCTGACAACACTTGAATAAAAATTTGCTAGTTCAATCATGAATTGTGTTTGGGCAAAATCATATTCATAGTCTCTTCTTTGAGAAAATACAATTTTTGTGATATTTCTAGCTTCTAATATGATATCAAATGTTTTGGACATCGTATACTGGTCGTCTTCAAGAGAAGGAAGTTTTGGATAGTCTTCACAATTTATTTTAAGTATCCTATCTTCTCCTTCTCTAACTACTTCATATTCCCAGTCATTATTTTGACTTACACTAGGCATTTTCTTTTATCCTCTTTTTTCTTCCTTCTTTTCCTCTTTTTTTAGAAGGTCTATTGCATATTCAATAAGATGAGAACGATTTCTAAACTTGCGTTTGGTCTCTATTTCTTTATCAACCCAAACAATAAGTTCTTTATCAATTGTTGCACTAATTGGTTTTTTCAATGTGTCCCTCTGTTTTTCAGTAGGTTTCAATAGATATTGATTATAAAATGATTATAAAAATAATCAATTATGATCAATAATTGTGTATGATTAACAAATAATAATATATGATAATATATATTTTATATGATAATCTATTTAAATATATGATAATATAATATGTTTAGTATTTAAGATTTTTGGAAGAATTAACCAAATTACCAGTTTAAATAACACTACTTTGATATACTCACGCAAAATTTAATATCTTAAAGTAATATAATGCATTATTATACTAATATTACATTAATATTAAATATACCTTAAAATAATATTTGAATTATATTGGATTATAAAATGGCAGATCAACAACAACCGCAAGATATGGGACAAGGAATGATACTCCAGCCACCTGGACAAGATAAAAGTGGAGGTCTCTTTAAACATTCTAATAACACAACAGATGTAACTCCAATCTATAATGAATTAAATAGCCTTAGTGCAAGGCTTAGAATTGCTGAGGAAAGATATTCCAATCTTAGGAAAAAAAGTCAAATTCTTGAACAAAATATGTTAACTAATCATAAGAATTTAAGTGTTGAAATAAAAACAATAAATGCAGAATTAAATGAGATGAAAAGAGATATTGCAGATGTTCAAAACAAGATAAAACTTATGATAAATGAATTTCAAACATTTGCAAAAAAAGAGGATTTAAAAGTTGTTGAAAAGTATGTTAATATGTGGGATCCAATGAAATATGCAACATTACAAGAAGTAGAAAGAACTGTTAGAAGAATGATTGATGAAGAAAAGCAGAATAATTCACAGCAAAAATAATTTTAAGAATTTTTATATCCATACCTAATTTTTATCTTTATATTTTAAAAGTGCTTCTTGCATAATTTTTTTAGCAACTTCTCTTTTACTTGGATATGCTGCAACATTTATTCTTATGTGAAAACAATTTCCAGTATCTGTAATCTTAAATTTTTCATTTTTCATAAGAGCAGGTTTATCCAGTCTTAAAAAGAAATTAAGTTCATCATCTACTCTTGAATCAATTTGTTTAATTATTAGTTCCCTTTGTTCTGCTGTTAATTTTGAAAACAGTTTTTTTATAAATAAATTTATGTGTCTATCTTTTTTCAATTCAATTGTTAGAATTATAATTTTACGCTCATTAAACCCCATTGCAACTTTTCTATGAACAACTATTTTTTCATCTTCAAAATTAATTGGAACTAAAGTAAGTAAAGTTTGTGTTATTTTTAATTCATCTTCATCTTCTTTACAAAAAACTCTAATTTCCACAAATCTTCCAAGCTTCATAGAGAGAAAAAGGAATGCTTAAGTTTATATAAGTTCCCAATATCTTAAGAAAAATGAAGCATACTTGGAATGTTACATTTGTTCTTATTGCAATATTTATAACTGCACAAATAATAGGATTAGGCATTGTTTTAAGTTATTTAGATGTTAAAGCAACTCAAGAAACAGGCGCAAGTACATTTAGTAATCTTCCATTCAATGTTGAAAGACCACAAGTTGAACAATCAGTTTCTTATCTTTATATTGTTGCAGCAATAGTTATTGGAACTTTGTTATTACTGCTCCTTATCAAATTTAGAAGAATTGGTTTATGGAAATTATGGTATTTCTTTGCTGTTATGGGAACTTTAACAATTGCAATTGCTGCATACTTGCCCCAATATATTGCTCTAACACTTGCAATTATATTTGCACTTTGGAAAATATTAAGACCTAATTTTTATGTTCATAACTTAACAGAAATTTTGATTTACGGTGGACTTGCTGCAATATTTACTCCAATTCTAAATATTTTTTCAGGAGTTATGTTACTTATTATAATTTCAGTTTATGATATGTATGCTGTCTGGAAAAGTAAACATATGGTAAAAATGGCAGAGTTTCAATCAGAAAGTAAATTGTTTGCTGGATTATTTGTACCATATAAAACAGATGATAAAGAAAATAAGAAACACAAATCTACAGATGATAATGAATCTAAAATACAATCTGGAAAAATACAAACTAAAATGGAATCAATAAAACTTTCTGCAAAAAATAAGCCTGGTAAAGTTAGAAGTGCAATTCTTGGTGGGGGAGACATTGGCTTTCCTTTAATTTTCGCAGGAGTAGTATTGAAAACATTAATTGCAGATTCAATCCCTGTTCCAATCGCATTTTTAGAAACAATGATTGTTGTAATTTTATCTGCTTTGGCTCTTTTTATTTTACTCTATAAATCAGAAAAAGGAAAATTCTATCCTGCAATGCCATTTATCAGTGCTGGCTGTTTTCTAGGATATATTATTGTTTGGATGTTAAACTATTTGTAATAAAATTGCATAAATCTTGAGAATTTAAAATGAAAAAATATTTTCATTTTTGTAGATGTTCTTTAATTAACCTTTAGTGAATGAAGCATTAAAATAACAAGTAATATATATTTGTAAAATTCATAAAGCACTGGTTAAACATGTTCCTACATAAAAAAGGTTTTGATTTTCACATTAAGGGAATACAGAGTTTTTATAGAATTCTTACTATTGCTCTTAAAAAAAGTGATGGACAACAAATAACTATAGAAAAAAATAATGTTATTGGTGTAAATATCTCAAAAGTATATGAATTTAGAGAGGAACATCTTCATGTTCTAGGTAGTCATTTTAATAATATATTTAATCATATTGATAGCGAAGACAATCTTGTAAAAAAATACGCCAAAGAAATATACTCACAACATCAAGAGAAATTATTTTCTAATAAAGAGATAATCAGTGAAGATGTATTAAAACTGCATAATACCCTTATTAAATTTGAAAAACTTCATGATGATTTAGCAAGCTTAATTGCCGATGCATCAGAAATTATAGGTAATAAAAAAACTTTTCAAAGTCTTTATTATAAAATTGGAGAAATTCTAAAAAAATTGACTGAGATTGGAAATATTTCAAGATATTTGAGTGGTATCTATAAAATAGAACTTGAAAAAATAAATACTGAACATGAACTATTAAAATATAGAGAGAAAATTGTTGATGATTTTATGAAAAATATTGCAAGTTGGATTGATTAAATAATAATCTAAAAATGATTTGAAAATGATATATTTCTATAATTCCACTAAAAAAGCAAAACCTATTTAAAATTTAGATAAATTGCACTCTTTATGAAACAATATTTAGATGCATTAAAATATGTTCTCGAGAATGGAACAGATAGAAAAGATAGAACAGGCATAGGTACAAGAGCAGTTTTTGGAATGCAAATGCGCTTTAACCTAGAAAATAGCTTTCCTGCAATTACAACAAAAAAACTTGCATGGAATGCTGTTGCATCTGAACTTTTATGGTTTATTGAAGGATCAAATGATGAAAGACGACTTGCTGAAATTTTACATGAAACTAGAAGCAGTGAAAAAAAGACAATATGGACAGCAAATGCTAATGCTTCTTATTGGAAACCTAAAGCTAAATTTGTTGGAGATCTAGGAAGAGTTTATGGTGTTCAGTGGAGAAGATGGCAATCGGTAGATGGAAAAGAAATTGATCAATTAATGAATGCAATAAATATGATAAAAGAAGATCCAACAAGCAGAAGAATAATTGTAAATGCATGGAATCCTGGAGAAATAGATAAAATGGCTCTTCCTCCTTGCCACACATTCTTCCAGTTCTTTGTTGCTGACGGAAAATTATCATTACAAATGTACCAACGCTCATGTGATATGTTCCTTGGAGTCCCATTTAATATTGCATCTTACTCACTACTTTTACAAATGGTTGCACAAGTAACCAATTTAAAACCAGGAGAATTTATTCATACTTTAGGAGATGCTCACATTTACCACAATCATTTTGATCAAGTTAAAGAACAACTAACAAGAACACCATTTGAACTTCCAAAACTTTGGTTAAATCCAACAATAAAAAGTATTGATAAATTTACAATGAAAGATATTAGACTTGAAAATTACAAATGCCATTTACCAATAAAAGCTCCAATGGCTGTTTAATAAGATTATAATTTGACTATTTATAAACCTGATATATTTTAATATTAATTAATGTGAATAATATGATAATTTCCATGATTGCTGCAATGGGTAAAAATAATGTGATTGGAATAGACAATTCTCTTCCTTGGAAACTTCCAGCTGATATGAAAAGATTCAAACAAATTACATCAGGTAAACCGGTTATTATGGGAAGAAAAACATTTGAAAGTATTGGAAGGCCACTTCCGAATAGAAAAAATATAATTCTTACAAGAGATAAAAATTATAGTGTTGAAGGTTGTATAATTGTTACATCTGTAGAAGAAGCAATCACACATTCAAAAGATGCTAATGAAGCAATGGTAATTGGTGGAGAACAAGTATTTAGACTTTTTTTGCCACATGCAAAAAGACTTTATCTTACATTTATTGAAGAAGAATTCAAAGGTGATTCATATTTTCCGCAATTTAATAAAGAAGAATGGACAGTTCTAAAAGAAGAGCATTATCAAGATGATCATAAATATTCGTTTGTTGATTTTGAAAGAAAATAAAGAAGGTATCAATACATAATATAAAATAAAGATTAAATTCTTTCGCAAACCCTTTTAAACCCTTATTTATTGCTTCATAATGCGAGCTAGATCGGGAGGGTAGCCGTCTCCTGTTGCCATCAACCGGCTTCATGATGGGATCGAAGCCTAAGGAAAGGTTTGGACTGTCAAAGCAGTCCTTGTAAGTACTATGAAACTTTGTCCTTCAGGATTTTTACTCGTGGGAAATGTGTCAGGCCAGGAATGGAGCAGCACTAACTGCAGGCGAAGATGCTTGGAGGGTAGCGGAGTTGAGGAGGTTCAAGGATCCAACTGTTTTGGTAGCCTCTTGCCGATTTTTGGGCGTGCTCGCAACTTATTTTCTAAATTTCTAAAAGTTATAAAATGTTATAAGAAGAATATTTTGAATAGCTTTTAAACAACCATTCTTAAGCATTTATCAGAAACCTTAATTTTTATTGTTTGATCAAAACTAAAATTAAATTCTTTAGATATTGAATCTACAACTGCAATTCCTCGCCTCATGTCTGAAATTATTTCAACTTCATCTTTTGGATCTAATATTTTAACAAATATTTTTTGCTTGTTTAATCTTCTAATATAAGGCTCTCTTGCTACAATTTCGAATTTATTTGATTTTAAATTTAATTTCTCGCCACCAGCTGAACCTGCCCATGCATGCGTTCCAGAAGGAGTTGATATTAAAAGTCCTGATGTCCTGTGGCATTCTGAATGTTTACCAATTACCAAGGTATAATATGACATCCTATAAGGTTTAGGGTCTCCGATAAAGATTTCATTTAATGCTAAAGGAATTGTTTCACCATCAAGTTTCGCTTCAAGCCTTGATAAATTTAGAATTTTAGCTTTTCCTTTTAATAAAAGATCTAATTTTTTTGGAAAATCTTTTCTATAAGTATTAAGAAAAAAACCCTCTTTATTTTTTGGATCAGAATTTATCCCAAATAATATTTGTCCATTTAGTGCATAGTGTGATGCTTTAAGAAAAGTCCCATCTCCACCAACTACAATTACAATATCTTTGTTATCAATCATTCCACTTACTAATTTATCCCTTACAATAATTGAGAAATTTAATTTTCTTTTTTTAAGTTCATTTTTAATAGTTGTTAAAGATAGTAAATGTTCATCACTGCCTTCCCTCATATACACAACTGCAATCTTAGGCTGTATTTTTGATTGTTTAATTTTTGATTGCATGATTATACCTCTTTAAGATAATAATAGATAAACAATATTGATTTATTTTACAAGTATTGCAGGCTTTGCAGGCATTGCTTGTTTTGCTTTTGCTTCTTTCGAATCCGTCTCTAAAATTACAACAATATCGCATTTAAATTCTTTGGATAAATAACTTATTGATTCTTTTAGATTATTAAATTCGATTTCAGTACTAAGCAATATTTTTGGTATTTTAGAGGGATCAGCAATTATTCTTGGAACAATTTTAACTATTTCATTCCCATATTGTTTAAGTTCTGATTGTATTAATTCTTTTATAATTTCGCCAGGTATTCTAGTTACTTCCAATTTAGTTTTGATAATTGAAAGCATTTTAAATTTCCAAGGATTTGCAACAAATAGTGAAATGTTTTTTGGATTTTCAATTTTAGCTAATTGTAAAACTGATAAAATATCTGCTCTGACATTTTCAACAAGCTCAAATGCAGCCTCGATTTCCAAATTGATTTTATCTGTTTCTAGTTGTGGCCATTTCTCTAAAGAAATAAAATTATTATTTCCCCTATTATGCCAAAGTTCTTCGCATAGATGTGGCGCAAAAGGAGATAACATTTGCAAATATTTTCCTATTGCTTCAGATAAAACTATTTTGTTGGGTTTGTGATCAATTGAATATTTGTATAAAAGGTTTGCAAATTCCATAAGTGAAACAATTGCTTGACTAAATCTAAATTCATAAATATCAAGAGAGACTTTTTCTATTGTGGTATTTAACTTGCTAAGAATATACAAATCCATGTTACTAAGTTCTTTACTTAATTTTGATAAATCTAACTTTTCATTTTTTTCAGTAATAGATAAATTATCTTCTGATAATTTTTCAACTTTTTGCAAAAATCTAAAAATACCTTGTGTACCTGTATCACTCCATTCGAGTTCTTTTTCAGGAAGTGCTGCAAATAAAATAAATACTCTTAAAGCATCAGTACCAACTTTACTTGAAACTTCTCTTGGATCAATTACATTGCCTTTGCTTTTACTCATTACTTGCCCTTGCAATGTAACCATTCCTTGTGTTAGAAGTCTTGCAAAAGGCTCATCGATATCAACAAGTCCTAAATCACGAAGTGCTTTTGTAAAAAATCTTGCATATAAAAGATGCAATATTGCATGCTCAATTCCACCAATATATTGATCAACTGGCATCCAATATTTTGCAGCTTCTTTTGAAAATGGAACTTGATTGTTTTTAGGATCAGTGTATCTTAAAAAATACCAAGAGGAATCAACAAATGTATCCATTGTATCAGTTTCTCGCCTTGCATCTTTTTTGCATTTTGGACATTTGACATTTACAAAACTTGAACTTTTATCAAGTGGATTTCCTTCTCCGGTAAATTTGACATCAGATGGAAGTATAATTGGCAATTCATTTTCAGGAACTGGAACAATTTTACAATCAGAACAGTAAATAACTGGAATTGGTGTCCCCCAGTATCTTTGTCTTGAAATTAACCAATCTCTTAATTTGTATTGGATTGTTTTTGAACCCCATTTATTTTCTTCTAACCACTGTGCCATAAGTAGCAAAGCAACTCTATTTTGCATACCAGAAAATTTTCCTGAATTAAACAATATTCCATCGTCGGTAAATGCTTCTTTCGAAATATTTGGATCTATTGGTTGACCATCTTTAGAGATTACAAATTTTAGTGGAATGTTGTATTTTTTTGCAAATTCATAGTCTCTTTGATCATGTGCATCTGCCATTACAATTCCAGTACCATAATCCATTAATGCAAAATTTGCAATGTAAATTGGTATTTTTTCACCATTAACTGGATTAATTGCATATCTTCCAAGAAAACAACCAAGTTTATCTTTTCCTTCAGGAGTTGTTCTTTCAATAATAGTTTGTTTTTTTATTATTTCTAAAATAGAATTAAACTCTTTTTCTTGATTAGTTCCTTTCACAATTTCTTTTGCAAGTGGATGCTCTGCAGCTAATACAATAAATGTTACACTAAAAATAGTATCGCATCTTGTTGTAAAAGCTTTAAGTACCCTATCTTTTCCATCGACTTTTGAATCAACTTTGAAAAAGATTTCAACACCACTACTTTTGCCTATCCAATTCTTTTGCATTGTTTTAACTCTTTCAGGCCAGAACTCAAGTTTAGAATCTATATCATTCAAAAGCTCTTCAGCATATTGTGTGATTTTGAAAAACCATTGTTCCAAATCTTTTGTTTGAACTTGGCTATGACATCTCCAACATTCACTTTCATTTACAACCTGCTCATTGGCAAGGACAGTATTACAACTAGGACACCAATTAACTGTCGATTTTTTTCTGTATGCTAATCCTTTTTTAAAAAATTGTAGAAATATCCATTGATTCCATTTATAATATTCAGGTGTACATGTTGCAAATTCTCTTTTCCAATCATAGGATAAACCAAGCTCTTTTTGTTGGTCTTCCATTGTATGGATATTATTAAAGGTCCAATCTTTAGGATCAACTTTATTTTTAATTGCTGCATTTTCTGCAGGAAGTCCAAATGCATCGTAACCCATAGGATACAAAACATTGTATCCTTGCTGCCTCATAAACCTTGCATAGCTATCTCCAATAACATAATTTCTTGCATGACCCATATGAAGGCCTGCGCCAGAAGGATAAGGAAACATTTCTAAACAATAAAATTTCTTTTTATTTGGATTTAAATCTGCTCTAAAAATATCAGCTTCTTTCCATTTCTGTTGCCATTTCTTTTCTATTTCGACGAAATTCATGATAATAATTGAGTATAATAGAATTATAAAAAGGTTATGGAGAAAATTAAGCATTAAAGAATAGAGGATTATCCAAAAAGTTCTTTTCTTCTTTTATTTATCTCTCTTTGAAATATTTTTTTTGCTATTTTTGTATAAAAATTGTTATTAGCTAATCTATATTTGTATAAATCAATTGGACTTACAGAATAATTTTTTGCATCACTATAAAAAGAATTTTTATATGCATCTGAAAGTGCATCAGCATCTATGAGTATTCTTTTGTTCAAATCTTTCGGATTACTAAATTTATGTGATTTTATTATTAAAACAATTTTATTAACATTGTCAGATTTATAATTCATTTTCTTTAAAATTTTTCTTGCAATTGGTAATGCATATTTAATATGTAATTTTAGAGCTTTCTTTTTTTCTGCATTGATGTTAGTTAACTGTAATCTCTTTGGAACATCAGACCACCCAGTATCATGAAGTATTGCTGCAGGATACAATAAATTTGAATTGCCCTTTTCTTCTTTTAATATTTCTTCAATAGCTTTTACAACATTTTTTGTATGAAGAACAAAATCTTTCCTAACTCCTTTTTTTAGATAAGGCAATGCTAATTTCCAAAGTAGTAAATATTTTTTATCCATAATTTAATCCCAATTTAGAAGTTTAAAAAATTATTGATATTAAATAGATAAGAAACAAAATAATCATATGAATTAAAAAAAACAAATAATAAATTAAAAAATATTAATTAAAATTTCTTGAATTTTGAAACATCGTTCATCAAATCAACATGACCTAAAAATACTGCCCTACAGCAATATCTATCCATGCCTAAATCATCAAGAGCTTTTTTTCGATCTTCGCCTTTCTTTAGTTTTTCATTATACTCTTCCCAAAGATGGCCAATTGGCTTTCCACAGCTAAAGCATCGAACTGGTATAATCATTTTTTCTCACCTTGATTTTGATTTGAATTTTATCTGTATGACTTCTGTCTTTTTGCTCTTGCTTTTGAGTCATTTGGTTTTCTTGTTTCTTTTCTTCTAACATCAGCAACAAGCATGTGCCTATCATATGCAAGATATCTTTGTTCCAAAGTTTTATCCTTTGAAAATTGAACTAAAGATTTAGCAACAACGAGTCTAGCTGCTTCAGCTTGACCACTTTGTCCACCGCCTCGAACTAAAACATCAATATCAACTGAATTTGCAACATCACCAGCAATAACTAATGGTTCCATTATTTTGAGCCTTGACATTTTTGGCTGGTAAAATTCAAGTAGAACTTTGTTAATTCTAACTTTGCCTTTGCCAAGTCTTAGTGTTGCCCTGGCAATTGCTCTTTTTCTTTTTCCTGAAGCGTGTTGTGATTTCATACTCTTCCTCCGAGTAATTTGCAAACTTCTCCTAAAGTTATATATCTTAGATTTGACATTTTAGAAACATCTGCACCTTTAATTGTTTCGAATTTTTTATTGTTCAAAACTTCTGGAACTCCCCTATAACATACAACAAGTTTTAAAGCGCTTTGACCTTTTTCTTGTCTTCTAGGAAGCATTCCTCTAATTGTTCTTTTCATTATTTTTTCTGCTTGTCTTGGAAAATATGGACCATGAAATGGATCTCCTCTAGAACGTTTTCCTTTGTATTTAGTAAGAATATCAGTTTTTGTTCCTGTAATTATAGCATTTGTACAATTTACAATTTCAATTTTTTCTCCCAAAAGCGCTTTTTTAGCAGCAAAACTAGCTACTCTTCCAAGCACTTGATTAGTTGCGTCGATTATCATTTTGCATCACTATCCAATTATCCTAATATTTTTTCCTTTTGGATTTTGTTTAAGTAATTCTTGTATTGTAATGATTTTGCCATTTTTATTTATTTTATCAGCTGCTTGCTTTGAAAATTTAAATGCTGCCACAGTGATTTTATTACTGATTTCTCCTGAAGCTAAAACTTTGCCAGGAACTAATATTGTTTCATTTTCATTAGCATTTCTACTTATCTTTGAAATATTAACAGCTCTTTGGTGCCTTGTTGGTCTTTCCAAATCTAAAGCTACCGCTCTCCAAATATCTGCTTTTTCCTTGACTGATACTTTTTTTAGTTCAGCTATCAAGGTTTGTAATTGTACATTTGTTTTTTCCATTATAATCCACTCAATGTATTATCTATTTTATTATTTAACACAAATTGCTTTGTTTCTTGCATTTTTATTGCATCAAGTAATCTTTGTATGTAAGGTACATAATAATCAGGTTGATCTAAATCTTCCAAATCAACACTTTTTTCTTTTGTACCTGTTAGCATTAATATTATTTTTCCAAGCCCAAATAATTTTTTTTCTCCCTTAAACTCAACATTTACACTTACAATTTTTGATAAATCAATCTCTTTTTTTGAAATGTTAAATATCAAAAAATTGTTATGAATTTCAAGTTTATCTGAATAAAAAAGATATTGTCTTTTGCTGGCTGATAAGTAGCTAACAATTAAAGTTATTAATGCAGCTACTAAAACACCTATAGCAAAATTAATTATCAATCTTCCAGTGCTTGGTAAATCTCCTTCACCGATTTCGAGTACGTCTTTGAATATTGAAAAATCAATAAGGTAACTCGAATAGGACACCACAGCTATTATTACAATTACTGCGGCAGTGACCTTTGCCATATTAACTAAGCAAACCTTTTTCACATTTGGTTTAATGATGAATGCGGGTTGCATGAATATGAAATTTATCCTCTTTTTTATTTGATAATCAATTAATTTTTCGCATTTTTAGTTTTTTAATAAATGCGGGGGAAGGGATTCGAACCCTCGAAAGCACTAAGCTATACGGCCCTCAACCGTACCCGTTTGACCGCTCCGGCACCCCCGCAACTGAAGCGTCTTATGACACTACAATTCTGCTGAGTTTTTGCTTTTGCAAAATTCAACATATTTTGAGGGAATGCTGCAGTTAGTTGGTACTTATTTGGCCTTGCTAATTGCCTTAGTTGTTTCGTTAATTTGATCTTCCATTATTTCCAAGGCTTTACTTAACATCTCTTTTGTGCCAAGTTGACCCCAGCTCTCAATATTTAGCACAAAATTTTCCTTTTCGTATTCGACTTTGACAACGTCTTCGCAGATACCGTCAACTGCATCAACTAAGTTGAAATTAGTTATGAGGTTCTTGTCAACTTTGCCACTTTTATCGAATATTTGAGGAGGTAATTTACTTTTGCATTCCTCGAGCTTTGGGCTATTGTTGTTTACTGTAATTATTGGATTATAATAATAAGTTACAAGTCCTGGAGACCATTTTGCATGTTGCCATCCAAATCCTAAAGTTGCAACTGCTTCAACTTCAAGTTCTTGTTCTTCTAAAAGTGTTGCAATTATTGTTTTTGGATAAACTGGTTTTATTGCAGGATCTTTTGATTTTAGATCCGATGCATAAACAGTACATGGACCTTTAACTTTGATTGTTAATTTGACTGAATTTTTAGCATTGTATTCAATTGTTCCATCTTCTTTTCTTTCGGGTAAATCATAGGATTTAAGATCAGTTGTTAGAGCAACTAAACCTAACCTATGTGCAACCATTTCATCATAAACAGCTGAACTATTTTTTCTAAGTTCGACTTCTTCTATTGCCATAACAGGTACCCTGTTCACAATGTTTCTTCTCAAAAGATTCATCATGGATGGTGTTGCATCTTTAACCAAAAAACTTGCTTTTTCTTTATCCTTTTTGATAAGAGTTATTTGCATTTTATACACGCCTTCCTCTTTTTCCGCCTTTCTTTCTGCATCCGTCGTGCGGTATTGGTGTAACATCTTCAATTATTCCAATTCTAAGGCCCATTCTTGATAACGCCCTAATTGCTGCTTGAGCACCTGGACCAGGATTTGCTGGACCATTGTGTCCGCCTGGAGCTTTGATTTTTACATGGATTCCTGTTATACCTTTGTCCATTGCAATTTCTGCTGCTTTTTTAGCTGCAATCATTGCTGTTGTTGGAGAGCTTTCCATTCTATCACTCTTAACAACTTGACCACCAGAAGTTCTTGCAATGCTTTCTGTTCCAGATATGTCAGTTATATGAATAATGGTATTATTATATGAGGAGAATATATGAGCAATGCCCCACCTAACATCTTTTCCTCCAAAATCCCTAGTAGTTTCTCTTTCTCTTTGTGGCCTCATTTTTTATCAGCCCCTTTTGGTTTTTCTTGATTGGAAGATTGTTGTTGCCTTCTTGGTTTTCTGCCATCTCTTCTACCTTTATGACCTTTGTTATCTGAAGAGTGTGGATTAACCTTAGGTTTTGCAGCTACTGCTTGTCTTTCTAAATTTTCAGGATCAGCTAAAGTGGACTTTGGTAAAAATCCCACTTGTACTTCTTCAGATACTGAAACTAAATATGAAGGAGAAGTTATTTTCTTTCCTGCAATTGCAATATGTCCATGTGTAATAAATTGTCTTGCTTGATCTGGACTTTTTGCAAATCCTTTTTTCCAAACAAGTGTTTGTAATCTTCTTTCCATAACATCGTCAAGAGTCAATCCTAAAATATCATCGAACTTTGCATTTACACTAATCATACCAAGTTTCATTAATTTTTGAACAATCTGTTCCTTTTCTTTTTTGGATTGTTCAGTTCTTCCTGCAATTAGTAATTTTGCTCTGCCTGTAAATCCTTTTCTAATGGAATCCATTTTCCATATTTCTCTTTTAGTTTTAACGCCGTATTTTTTTCTTACGGCTGTTTCATTTTCCATTCTCATCCTTTGCCATGGATGGCTAGGGGTGGAATATTGTTTTCTTGCTTTTCTTGGATCTCCCATTTTACATCAGTTTTTTAGTTTTTTATTAATTATTTTATTTTTTCTTGCCTTTATCTTTACTAGCTTCAGCTGAACCAGGAGCTACTTTTGCTCTTTTAACTCCCATAACTTTACCTTTGTTCTTTCTGAAATTTGATTTGGTTTTTTGTCCCCTAACAGGTTGTCCTAATATGTGTCTTATTCCTTTAAAGGATTTTATTTTTTTCATAATTTTGATATCATTTTCTCTTGCATAAATTAAATCAGAAGTAAATAAGTGCTTATCTTCGCCATCTTCATAATCTTTTCTTCTATTTAACATCCATGAAGGAATATTATATTGCATTGGATTTTTCATAACATCATCAAGTTTTGCAATTTCTGAATCATTCAAAATACCTGCTTTTTTAGTTGTGTCAATTTGTGCTAATTTGCAAATTGCATGAGAATACATAAAACTAATACCTTTGATTTTGTGTAGTGCTTGTCCAATTGATTTATTACCATCTAAATCAGTATCCATAATTCTAACTAAGTGCCTAAAATCCTTTGGCAAATCTGCTTTTGATTCAGCTTTTGGTACCATTTGTGGCATTGAAGGCCTTTGATGTTGTGGCTTTGGTGTATTTTGTTCTGGTTTTTGTTCCATTTTAATCCTTAGTTATTTTATTTAACAAGCTGGAAAAGAGTATAGAATATCTTTCCAGCCCTCAATCGCTCGAAATGAACTCGGGCTAAATGATATAAGGTTTGGGAGAAAATGGCTGTTTATAAAGGTATTGATTTGCAAACATTTATATCAGTCTGCTTTTACCTTTTTTATATATTAATTATATATGGCGACCATGGTGTAATGGTAGCATGAGGGCCTGTGGAGCCCTAGGCCCGAGTTCGATTCTCGGTGGTTGCCCTTTTTTATTTAAAAAATTATTATTAGAAAAAGGGGTTCTTTATTTAACTTTAATAGTTTAAAAATAGATGGAGTATTTAAAGATGTTACTGGATAAAGAAATATCAGAAATATATGATAAAGTATGTATTATAGATAAACAACTTGACAAATTGATAAGGGATATAGGTAAAAATTCATCTGATATTTTTTCAATTAATAAAAATATAGAAATCAAAATAGCCAATTATATAGGCATAATAAAATTAAATAAGGAGAAATTAGTAAAAAAAGAAGGTTATGGTACTATTGTAAATGATTTACCAGAAAAATTAGATGTTCTTATTAATTATAAAAGTGAGAATACAAAAAATATACCAAAAGAAATCACAACTATTGCTAAAGAGGCAAGAGAAAAAACACATAATCTTTCTTCAGAGTGGTATTCTTTTTTTGAAAGAGAGGTAATTGAGAAAATAAAGAATGGAAAAGAAGATGAAAAAAGTATTGCAATGTCATTTCTTCCGATTTTATTGTATAGAGATGATTATAGCAGTACCCTTGTAGGAATAAACAATTATATTGACTCATGGAACAGCCTAAAAAATGAAGATATTGATAAAACACAAAAAGAAGAATATAAACAAAAAATCCATAGTGAAATTATTGAAAGAATAAATAAAATTGAAGTTACTTATTCTAACTTACCATTAGAAGAGCTGTTAGGTATTGAAATGATAAACCCCCTAAATGAAGTAAAAAAACTTATTCCTAAATTTAAAAGATTAGGAGAGGAGTATGTTAAAGATATGAATAAAGATTCAAAAGAATTTGAAGAAACTATTATGAAAATGATAGAGTATGGTCGTGAATTATGGCCAATTCACAAAAAAACAATTGTAAATTTGGTAAATAAATTGGGATTTGTCTCGTGGATGGTTAAAGATGTTGATGGAAATTATAGCATATTTAGTAAAAGCAATCTTTAGAGTAATAAGTTAAGTGAATAGTCAAGTATCTGCAAACGCAAGATTATTTTGATAATTGTTATTTATTTCATTTCTTAAGTATCTTCTATCTTTAGTATCAACATATTTTGTTGGCATCTTTAAAGAATCGAGTTTTTCTTGTTTACTTGTTAATTTTCGATAAATTGGATTATTGATAAATGCACTTTGCGCCATTCTTAGTGGAGCACTTGGTAAATAATGCATCTGAAAAAAATGTAATGGAAACATTTTGAAAACATTTTTTGTATCCTGCCAAAGATTCTTTTTTACATGCCTATAAGTATCTTTTATGTAACTGAAAATTTTTCCATTGAAAATTCCTTTTGTAAAATTTTTAATGCCATAATTATCTCTGATGTAATAAAAAGCATTATAGGCAATATTTACAGGTATAAAAAAAAGAGGATTTATTACAAGTGCTGAAAGTGTCATACTTGCAAATGTACCAGCATGAAACAAAGCAGGTGCTGCTTTAAAAATATATTCAGGCATTGAAAATAATGCATAATCTACATGCCCCATAACATTTCCAGTATAAATTTCTTTTTTTAGTTTGTTCCATGTTGTCTTTTTTTTATTTTTTCGATTTTCTATCCATGCTCCAAAAGAATATCCAAATGCTGGAATTGCTGTTGATAATGCAACAACTGGTCCAAAAAGAAGAGTTGATAATGCAACAAAAGGAGAATATTTTACACAATCTGATGCTATTTTTCCAATGCTTGAAGGTTTTTCCAATCTTTTCTCTAAATCAGAATTGTAATTTTTTCTCTGTTCAACTAGATCATCAATGCTTCCAGGTAAATTAGACATTTATATCACTTTACAGTAGTATAATTTAAGAAAATAAGGACTTTTACCCGAAAATGTTCGGCTTTTGATTACTATTAAAAGAAAAAGCCGAAACTGTTCAGTTTAGAATTATTATAAAAAATAGGGACATATTCAAGAAATAAGTTTATTTTAATTTTTTTTATCTTTACTTCATATCACAATCAATGTTGTTTCATTTGATATTCAATTATAACTGGAAGTAGTTTCAACTCTGCTTTTCTTAAATGTTCTTGAAATGTAGAAATCCCAATTTTTGCAATTTTTGCAAGTTGCTTAAGAGATGCTTTTCTAGGATAAGAATAGTAACCATTTGCATATGCTATTTCAAGCGCTTTTCTTTGACTATCTGAAAGTTTAGGCATCACATTTGGAAAATAAACATCTGTCAAATGGGAATTTTCTATTTTCATTATTGTACATACATCCATATGTCCTTTAAGTGAATCAATAAATTTTTGCAAATCTTCTTTTTTCCAAGCAGCAACTTCCCAATATTCATGACCATCGAAATGATTCACAACTGGTTTTACAAAGAAAATTCTTCGTAAATGGTAAAGCATGACATGTTCACCTTGTTTACCTAAATTTATTTCATAAGTAAAAATATCCCCACTTACATCTATGTTTGATATTCTTCTATCTGCCTTTAAATCTTCAATAAATTTATTTTTCTTTTCTTCATCATCACTTTGAAAAAAACAAGTTGTCGTTGCAAATTTTTTACCTTTATCTTCGTACCAAGTGCTAGGATATGATAGAACAATTAAATTAAATTTTTGACATCTATTTACAATTGGACAATCATTATGCTTTAATTTGAGCTTTGTTATCCACATTGTAAAATTGCTCCTTAGATTAATTGCTCCTTAGATTTATTATTTATTTTATTTCTAATTATCCCACATTATTGATTATGCCACATTGTCAGTTTCTTTCTTTCCATTAACAACTGAATAAATGTAAGGCAACAAGAAAACTATTGCATAAAGTGTTGCTGGAAGAGTAGGATTAGTATAATTTGGTAGCATTAGCATTTTAGCTAAATAATTTGATACATTCGTAGTAATTAGAATATTAATAAGACCTACAACTGGTAAAATTATAATTGCAAAAAGATGGTGTTTACTCTCTATATGTTCAATATCATTTATAATTAAATTAAACAACCATCCAAAAATTAAAGCAAAAAGTATAACTAGTAAATAAAATCTAAGACCACTCATAACAAGAATAAATGGTACAAGTATAACTGAAATTACAAAATTACAAACCAATAAAACAACTAAAGCAGACCAATAAATTACTCTATGAGTTGCCTTTTCATATTCTACTTTTCTATTGATTTGTGCTCGTTTAATATTTGTAAGAGATTCATTTATTCTTGCTTCTTGCTCTTCTAAAGTTCTCATTGGAACTTTTTTATCGCGTTTATTTTCCTCTTTTTTTACAACTTTTTTCATTTGAAAAAACACCAGATACTTTAATTATTTCATAAATACTTTAATTATTTTATTGTTGTATAGTATTATTTAAAACCTAGTCTTTTTAATGTTTTTGCATAAATGCTTTCTTGCTTTTTATCTTCTATATGATCAACATAAGTTTGTCCAAGTAACTTTGCTGCTAATTTTTTAAATTGTACACTAACTTTTGAATCTTGATGTGAATATGTAACTGGATGCTTCATATGAAGCGCATGTCTAATATCATCATCTTCATGGATAACTTCAAGAATAGGAATACCAAGCATACTTTCTATATTTTTAAAATTCATTTCTATTTTATCTTTTCTAGTTTTATTAATTATTACTCCAAGTGCTTTTGCACCAAATTTTTCTGCTCTAACTTTTGTTTTTAATGCATCTGTTACAGAAATTAAATCAGGTGTTGCAATTAGAATAACATTATCGCATGCTTTAAAGATTTCATCAACTTCTCTTCCAAATCCTGCTGGTGAATCTAATAGTACTGTTTCACATCTATTTCTTAATCCTTCCAATGCTTCTTTAAGCTTTGATATTTCTGCATATCCTAAATCATCTACTGCAATTGTTAAAGGAACAATCTTTAACCCAGAAGAATGTTTGTATATTGCTTCAGTTATGTGTTTATTTCCCTTCAAAACATCATTTAAAGAAACTGGATTTACTGGTGAACCTAAATGTAAACCAATGTGTGGTGTTTGAAAATTAGCATCAACAACAATTGTATCCCTTCCAAAATTAGTTAATCCTAAACCCAAATTTAAGGCAACTGTTGTCTTTCCAGCACCGCCTTTACCAGAAGCTATTGCAATGTATCTTGTCATGATATATTTTCTCCTACATACTTAACAAAAGCTTTTACTTTGTCATAATATCCATGAATTATATCCATTGTCACTTCGACAACTTCACCTGATAAAAAAGTTGCAGTCATTGTAACGTGTCTTCTATATTCATTTTTTCTTGTATACTCTGCTTTGTTTAGTTTTCTTAGGAAAATATAAAAATCAAGATATTGAATAAATTCTTCTTGTTTAGAATAAATTTTCTTTAATATTTCTGCTTTAAGCATAGGACTTGGAGGAATAGAATCAATTTTTCCTTTTTCTTTTAATTTGTTTAAAATACCATCCATTGAAATATCATAACAAGTAATTAATCTTTCAAGAATACTTTTGAACACATCAACTGTTCGAGTATATTTCAAACTTACATAAATAAGATGATCGACACGTTTTAATTCCTCGATCGCCTCTTCTAGAAACTCGTCCATGCTTAGCTTTTGGTTGAGATTTCATCTATAAATAGCTTTGCCTTACCTATCCACTCTCGAAGATTTGCAGTTGTGACAGTCTTTACATCATAGTTATCTGAACAAATAACAAATACTTCATGTCTTGCAAATTCCATCGGAGAAGATTTATGGTCTTTAACTAAATTATAGATCTCTTCAACTATTTTTACATATTCTAATTTAATTGTATATCTTCTTTCTGCTCTTGCCTTAAATAAACTAATTACTGCTCCAAAATCTGTTTGATCAAAATCAGGAATTTTTCCTTGTGTAACATCTCGATTTAACATAAAAAGAACAATATTTCTGTAAGCTAAATCAACATTATGCAATACAGAAACTAGCATTCTTGGATCTTTTACAAGAGGAAAGGTATTTGTTAGAAGATGATCTGCTGTCCTTACATACTTTTTCGCATTTTCTAAAAACTGCTCATAAGCTTGCATTAAATATACTATTGTTTTACAAGTATAAAAAATTTAAGAAAAAAAGAAAAAATAATTTATTTTTTTAATTACTAAGATAATTAATTACCTTAGTTCTTTGGGTAGACAACTACTAATCTAGGTCTCATATTTGATACAATATATTCTGAAGTTTTGTAGTGGGTTGACCTATAAGTATTTTCTGTCTGTAAAGAATATCTCCATCCATAATTTGGTACGCTCATTGTTACCCAACTAGTTATATGAGAAGTAACATCAACTGTTAAATTCCCATTAAGTGCACTTGGCGCATTTATTAAAATGGCGGAACTATTTGAGATTCCAGGTTGTATGTTCCAAGTTACATTATTTTGAGTCCATGTAGAAGATAATCTTGATAATTTCGTTGATGATTGATTTGAATATATTGAATTTCCTTGCCCATGTAAATCCACACCATCATTAAATAAATAAAGTGTTGCAGATGTTACGTTGGTCACATTATTTAAAGGCGTCAAGTCAAATTTTAAAAGACTCCTCTCTAAAACAAAAACTCCAGACCAAGTCCATGCGTAGGTTTCAAAATAAGCATCTGTTCCCAAATTCATGTTAGCGTATGTTGGATTTGTAGCATGAGTTAGTACTCTTGCATCTTGCCCATATGTTGAATTAGGTTGATAAGTAATAGTACAAGTATAATTTGTTTCTGTCGTTGTATAATGTCCATTTACTGTACCAGTTTTACAAACTGCCCCCACTAATCCCGACAATAACATAATAAATATTGTTATTATCCCAAAATGTATAGAAATTTTTCTCATTTAATCCCCTCCAAATGATTTAATTTTAGAATTTGATGAAATTTACTATAAAAATGTATTGTTTTATAAATGTAGAAAAATTTATTCTTTTAATTCCATTATTGCTTCTGCCAAATCGCCTTTGTGTTTTTTTATCGCATCTTTTGCAGTATTATAATCAACGCCTGTTTGTTCAATTACTGTTTTAATGTCTTCTTCATTTATTTCAATTTCAGAACTTGGTATAAAAAGAGGCCTTGTTGTTTCTTTACCTACAACTTGATAAGTATATTGACCCATCATATTAACTTTAGAAACATTTGGTTCACTAATTACAATTTCTTTATCTTTTAATCTGATTATAACTTCAACTGCATCAAGTTCTTGCTGTTGAATACCCATCTTGCGCATTGCAAGTTCCATTTGTCTTTTATTAACTCCAGGAAACAAGAAAATCACCTAAATACCAAACAGGGTTCTTCCATAAATATTAAGAAGTATTAATGTAATTGCAACTAGAATAATAATCATAATAACAGTACCTGGTTTTATCTCAATATTACTTTTATAATCTTCAGCATAGCTAGTAAGTCCACCCATGCTAGAAGGCATTCTTATTTTATCGTCTCTTCCCATACTTAAAATGTAATTGTGACATGTTTAAAAATATTCGCTTTTGAAAAGAAGATTTTGTTTCTATCTAAGATTTTTGCTTTGCAAAAATCCAGGAGCCAAAGGCGACGACTTTTTCATTTTACCTAGGGCTTTTTCTTTTGCACAAACTTTTCTTGGTTTGATGTAAATTTAATAAAAAAAGAGAGTATTGACAACGATAAAAATTTTACAGTAATATCATGTTCAGACGACTTTATGTCGTCTTTGTTTTTACCAGATTTTTGTTAAAAATCTGTGGGGCAGCTATAAGCCACCTTTTGTTTTGCTCAAACACCCACTTTATCGATGAGAAGCATGTGATGCTTTCCCATACTTCATAGATGCGATAGCAAATCTTGGCATTCAACTAAGCGTCGCAAAGGACTTGCACAAACCAGGGCTCACCGTTTCACCAATTCCAAAAAAAACATCAGCTGGTTAACTTACTTTACTTGCGTAAAGCTTCTCACTGCATCATCTTATTTCTTGGTTGTATCGTTTCTGAGTGGTTGCCATCCATTTCAGGATCTCCAGATGGAGTGGTCTTTTACTGTGGGCGGACTTTCCTAAGCAGATTCCTATGAATCCACCTTCTGCCAAGCACTGCCCCACAATAAGATTATAATTGTTAATGGTTTAAAAATATATAGCAAAAAATTAGTAAAAACATAATAAAAAATGTTAAAGATATTAAACATAAAGGTTATTTGAAATAAATTATCTAACAAATTTCACAATATTTAATTTTTCTTTACCTTGCCAAAATTCAAATTTGCCATCAATTTTAAATCCAAATTCTTCTGCATTTTTTTTCATTGTATCCAAATAATTACAAATTGCAATTATTGATGCGTTCTTTTTTTTCATTGAAAAATCAACTTGATAAAAGAATTCTTTGTATAATTTCTCAAGCTTTTTTTCATCATCTTTATCGTCAAGATTTTTAATTGAATCTGGAAAATGCGTAACTATTTTTGAAATGGTATTTTCTTCAAATTTAGTATCTAACCATTCCATATCCATTCTCATTACTTTAACTGCTTTGTGAATTCCCGCTATCTTTGCATTTTTTTCGCTGGCATTTACAGACGCAAGAAGCATATCACTTCCAAATATTGAAATTTTATCTGGAAATTTTATTTTTTTATCAATGGTATCAAAGAATTTTTTTTGGTCAAATCCTAATTCCATATGGGTGAATGCTAATTTCTCCTTTCTGAATTGATTATGTGAAATGCCTGTTTGCCAAAATGCAGCTTCAATTGGAATTGTAGCTGATCCGCAAAATGGATCTACAATTATTTCTTTTTTATTCCAATCTGAAAGTCGAAGAAGACAATATGCAATGGACCCATTCAAAGATTCTCTGTGTGAGAAAATTTTGTATTCTCTTAAAGATTGATCAAAACCTGAAAAATCAACTCCAAAATAACAATGAGTGTCTACTACAAAAATAAAAACTATTAATGTTGGTCTTCTTAAATCAACTTTTACTTTGCCTTCACATTTTTTTAGAATAAATCCACCTGATTTTTGTTCTACATCAACACTTGTAAAATTATGTTCTCCTAATCTTAAGCATTCTGTTCTAAAAGTTATACCCTCATGCAACCAATTATTAATTTTGCTAGACAGAATATTTTCTTCAAGTTTTAAAAAAAGATTCTCTTCAAATTCAAAATCACCCATATGCAAAACAACACGAGAAAAACTTTGACCTAGATAAGATAATTTACATAAGTCTTCATATTTTTCTGTCTCAAAAATAATTGCCCTATCTAAGATTTTACAATTTGCGTTTATTAAATCTTTAATTTCCTTTGCACAAAAATTTTCAGTACCTTTATTTGCTATAGCAAATGATTTAAGTAAAGTATCCATTAAAAGAAGAGAGTTTATCCTTTATTTATAAGTTCACTTTTATTGTCAATCTCTAAATTGTTATCAGGTATATTTCCATTAATATTGCCATTATCTTCAGGAATAATTATTGCAGCATCGACAACTTTGTCATCTGCTTCCAATTTCATTAACCTAACACCTTGAGTATTTCTACCTATAATAGAAATATCACCTGCCAAAGTTCTAATTACTATTCCATTTTTACTAATTATCATAATATCATCCTTGTCACTAACTTCTTTAACTGCTACAACATCTCCATTTCTTTCATTGCATTGAATATTTATTACTCCTAAACCGCCTCTGTGGATTACACTATATTCATCTATTTTGGTTCTTTTGCCAAATCCATTTTCAGTAATTGTTAAAAGTGTCATACTAGGATCAGAAATAACCATTCCAATTACTTCATCATCTGCTTTTAGCCTCATTCCATAAACTCCCATACTTGTTCTTCCTGCAGCCCTAACATCCCCTTCTGCAAAATGTATTGCCGATCCTTTTTTAGAAGCGAGTATTAAATTTCTGCTGCCGTCAGTTAATCTTGCTGAAACAAGTTCATCATTGCCTTCAAGATTAATTGCAATAATTCCCCCCTTTCTTGGATTAGAATAGGACATAATATCTGTTTTTTTGATAATACCTTTTTTAGTTGCAAGAACCAAATAATTCCCCTCAACAAAAATTGGAACTGGCACAAATGCTGTTATTTTTTCAGCTTCTGAAAGTTCAAGCAAATTTACAATTGCCTTACCTTGTGCTTGTCTTCCTGTTTCAGGTATTTGGTAAACTTTTAACCAATATGCTTGGCCTTTATTTGTAAAAAATAATAAATATGAATGCGTGCTTGCAACAAAAATAGTTTCAATGAAATCTTCTTCACCTTTAGCTGTTGCACCAACAACACCTCTTCCTCCTCTTCTTTGTTGTTTATAAGTATCAATTGGCATTCTTTTGATATAACCATGGTGAGTAATTGTAACAACCATATTTTGTTCTTCAATTAAATCTTCAACATTAAGTTCAATATCATCTCCGCCTGCTACAATTTCAGTTCTTCTAGAATCCCCATATTCTTTTTTAAGTTCTTTAAGTTCAGTTTTAATTAATTCAAGTATTTTTTTCTCGCTTGATAAAATATCTTTCATTTCAGAAATGAATTTTTTGGTTTCTTCAAGATCCTGTCTTATTTTTTCTTGTTCTAAACTTGTAAGTCTTGATAATTTCATTTCAAGAATTGCATTTGCTTGCTCTTCAGATAAAGAATAATTTTGACTAAGCCCTAATCTTGCAATTTCAACTGATTTACTAGATTTAATTAGTTGAACAATTGCATCAATACTATTTAATGCAATTATTAGGCCCTCGAAAATATGTGCTTTTTTCTCGGCTTTTGTTAAATCAAATTGTGTTCTTTTGCGAATAACATCTTGTCTATGTTGTATATGATAATTAATTAAAGATTTTAATCCTAAAGTTTTAGGTTCATTGTTTACTAAAGCTAGCATATTAATTCCGAATGTTATTTGCATTCTTGTATGTTTGAATAATTGATTTAGGATAACATCAGTATCGTTGTCCTTTTTTATTTCTAAAACAACTCTAATTCCATCTCTATCAGATTCATCTCTGATATCCCCTATACCAATAATTTTTTTATCTCTAACTAAATCTGCAATATGCTCAATCATTTGTGCTTTATTTACAGTATAAGGAACTTCACTTACAATGATTCTTTGTTTTCCTTTATGCTCTTCAATTCTAGTTTTGGCTCTAACAATTACTCTTCCTCTCCCATAAGTATAAGATTCAAGAATTCCTGCAGAGTAAACAATTCCGCCTGTTGGAAAATCTGGTGCTTGAACGTAATTTAATAATTCATTTACAGTAATATCTGGATTGTCAATTGTTGCAGTTATTGCATCTGCAACCTCGTTTAAGTTGTGTGGTGGCATATTGGTTGCCATACCAACAGCAATTCCAGAGCTACCATTCAAAAGTAAATTAGGAATTTTTGATGGAAGAACAATTGGTTCTGTTAAACTGCCATCAAAATTTGGTTGAAAATCAACTGTTTCTTTTTCAATATTTTGTAGCATCTCTTCGCTAATTTTTGATAACCTACATTCAGTATACCTCATTGCTGCTGCATTATCCCCATCAATTGAACCCCAGTTACCTTGTCCATTTATTAGTGGGTATCTTAAAGAAAAATCCTGTGCCATTCTAACAATACTATCATAAACAGCACTATCGCCATGTGGATGAAATTTACCCAAAACTTCTCCAACGATTCTAGCTGATTTTTTAAATGGCTTGTTATGGTGCATAGCAAGCTCATTCATTGCAAAAAGTATTCTTCTGTGAACCGGTTTTAGACCATCTTTAACATCAGGTAATGCTCTTCCGACAATTACAGACATGGCATAATCAATATAAGAATGCTTCATCTCATCTTCGATTATTTTTTGTACTATTTTTTGAGTTGTCTGCGTAGTTTCCATCGTCAATAAAATAGAAGAAATGTCCATTTAAAAGGGTTGTGGTAAATATACTAAATAGATAAATAGATTTTTTAAAGATTTATTATTTTTTTATGGAAAAATTATGAAAGATTATTGTAGAATTATTCTTTTTTCTTTTTCTTCTCTTCTTGTTCTTCATCTAATATTTCTTCTTCTTCGTTATCTTTATCTGCATTTAAATCAGGCATTCCTTCTTTATCTAATTTATCTTCAAAATATTCAGTTTCTTCTTTTTCGTCAGTTGCTTCTGATTCTATGCCACTTTCTTCTTCTTTTTTGGATTCTATTACTTTTTGTTCTACAATTCCTTTTTCTGCTTGCTCTTCTTCTAGTTTTTTAACTTCGTTTTCGAGTGGTTCTTGTTGGTTTATTTGTTCTTTTCTTAGATCTTTTTCAAGCTGCCTATCAACTCTTTCTAGGAAAGATTTTTGATTTATTATTTTAACTTCATCTGATTTTTTTCTTCGTAAGTCCATTTCAGCTTTCTTTTGGGCATATTCTTGCATTTTTCTTTCTTCAATTTCTTTGATTTTTTTGAATGCTTCTTTGATATCTTCATGTCCTGAAAGTTCAAAATAGTTGAAGAATTTTTCAGTTAAAGAAACAAGTTGAGTTCTGCCATATTTTTTCTTTGTAATAAAACCAATTCTTTCAAGTTCATTAAGATGATCGTATCCTTTGTTACTTCTAATTTCTATTATTTCAGATTGTTTAACTGGATTTTTCCAGGCAACTAATGCTAATGTTTCCATTAAAGTTTTAGAAAGTTCAACATCTGCAACTACTTTTTTCACAACATGTCCATATTTTTCTCTGACGACTATTTTCCAAAAAGTACCATCATTAATAACTAATAAAGGTGAATCCCTTGAATTATAATTTTCTTTTAATTCTTTTAGAACCAGTTCTAGTTGCAATAAATCTTTACATCTAACAAGTTTAGCTAATTCATTAATATCTATTGTTTTCCCAACAGAAAATAGCAATGCTTCAACTTTATTTTTCAGTTCATCATCAGGCAAGGACATATCTTTCTCCTTCCAGGTTAATCCTCTTTTTTTCGATTAAACTTTTAAGATGTGAATCAAGTGTTTCTTCTTGCATACCTATCATTTTTGAAATTTCCTTTACATCTTTTGGACCAAGTGCTAATGATAATACAACTGCATTTTCAACTAATTTTAGAAAATTTGAAGAGATTATGGCTTTTTCAGTTGTTACATTTTTTGCAAGCATATCTACATGATGTAATTTTGCCTGCAAATCATTGAAAAATCCATTTAATTCGTGTGATCTAAACAATGTTTTTTCTGGCTGCACAATTTCAAGACTAGAGGGCATATAATCAAAGCAAAGAGTCATAACTGCAGATAGATTTTTTGCCCAAAGTTCAATTTCTACAAAACGAGAAAATAACTCCCCTTGTTTTTTTGTTTTGGATAATGTTTTTTTAGTTATTTTAATGTCAGATTCTTCAGAAAGTTTTTTTAAAAGCTCCCCAAAGGTGCTTTCCATATGTTCTTTTGGTTTACCGAGCATTTCAATTATCATTCTTAGTTGAAATTGATTAGCTTCCAATCTCTCACTTTCGTTCATCTGTGCAAATTCCACTTGTGTTTTACCAAATAATCCCATAATTAAAAGGAAATAACGGGGGTTAAAAAATGTTTCGATAAAATATTTTCCATTAGAGTTTTTTCCATATTAAAAAGGATATAATAAATACCCCCAATCCTAAAATAAAATAGGGCACTATAGAAAAAGACTTAGCAGATTGACTTTGATAAATTGCTTCACCAGTTATTAAATTAGTATTAGTTTCCAAGATTTTACTTTTATTTGTTTCAATAAGAGTTGAATTGTTATTACCCTCAACATATAAATTTAATAAATCCGATTGAGAAAGTAAAGAAGTATTTAGTGTATCTAATTTGCTGCTATTTTTAATTGAACTATTTTTAATTGAACTAGATTGATTAGTTTTAGACTTGAGAGCTACACTATTATTTAAAGTAACAATTTTAGCATCTATAATTTGATTTTCATCTCCCAATAAAAGCAAGTAATTAGTTAATTCTGAACTAGTATTAACTGTAAAATTGTATGTTCCTGAACTTATGTTAACTACTTTATTTACTAAATTACCATTTAAAAAATAAAGATTGATTCCTTGTTTAGAACTTAACCTTGTATAAAATTTAATTTCACCTGAATTTGTTTTTGAACGTGTATAAAAACTTAAAATTTCAGTTTTATTAATATTTTTAGAATTTTGTGAAATTGTTCCGTCTTGTTGTGGTATTAATACACATGTACCATTATCTAAATAGGTAAATCTTATTTCTTGTTGATATTGAAGTTCATTACAACTAGTTTTTGGACAAGCTGGTAATTCTTGCGGTTTTGTAGTTTTAAAATAAACCATTTTCTCAGTATATAATGAACCATTACTAAGACAAGAAGAATATACATTACATTTTATTAAAAATACCATATCACGTTCATTAATTTTAGGAGTAAATTGTTTGGATGCAAGATTTGTTGTTTTGACTTTGGATTTAATTTCTTCATCAAAAAGATTTTCAATCCAGTATTCGACAGAAAAATTTACAGGTTTTGGATTTAATCTAATATAAAAAACAATAGTTTCATCTTCGAATAAGTTTTTTTCTGTTTCAATTGATAGATTAGAATAACAATTAAAATTAGAAGTCACATTTGTTAAAGAAGAAATATTTGTTAAAGAATCATTTGATAATGTGATATTTGAATTATTAAAAATATTAGATAAATTACTTGTTGAATTAATTGATACGTTAATTGATACATTGGCAGTCAAGTTAATAGTTAAATTGCTTGTCAAATTAGACAAAAAACCAGACTCATTTAAATCCATACTACAAAAAAAAGCAAATGTTGAAAAATTGGAAGTTGTGCTATTGTTTGAAAACACATTGATTTGTAAACAACCGACATTGTTAGAAAGATTGGGATCACTATAAGAAGCATTGATTATTTCTCCACAAAGTAAATAAAATCCAGGTTTTGTAAAGTTAAAACTACCGGTTGATGCTAGTTTATAACTATTCAAACCTTTGATAGTGAAATTAGAATGATAATAATGATAATTTTCATTAAAATAGCTAAAGTTAAAACAATAACTTGAATTTTTATTAGAATCTTCTTTTGAATTAAAATTTAAGTAAACCCCTTCTAAAAAAGTAAAATTATAGATAACAAAAATATCAATATTATCTGTAATGCCAGATTTATAATCTAAATTTGTTATTTTAAACAATTTATCAAAATATTTATTAACATATCTATTGCTTTCAAAATTCCAATCAAGAGTAAAATTTGATGGAACCATTATTTCCAAAGATAAATCCCTACTTATTGAATCATTTGAACCAAAAACAAGATCAATTGTATAAAGCAAAAGAATGAATAAAAGCAATACTTTAATGTGCCCTTTATTTTCAAAATATTCTTTATTTTCTTTATACATATTTAATATTTAAAGTTATTAATTAATAGTAATTGAGTAAAATAATTAAGAAAAAATGCGTATATTTTAGAATATATTCGAAAAGTCGTTAAAAAATAACAATTAAAAGAAAATAATAGGTAATTATTTTTACAAAATTAAAAAATAATAAAGCCAAATAGCATAGGAATCAATTAGTGTAGGAAATAAAATAGAAAGTAAAAAATAAGAAGTAATAATAAATAATTAATTTTTATTATTTTTTAGAATATTTTTCCATTAGTTTTTTTTCAACTATATTTGGAACAAGTGAAGATAACTTACCATTTCTTTGTGCAACTTCTTTAGCAAGTCCACTATGAAGATAAAGATATTTTTGATCAGTCATTAAAAAAATTGTATCGATTTCATTATCTAGTTCCCTATTCATGGTTGCCATCTGAAACTCATAGTCAAAATCACTAACTGCCCTCATTGATCGAATTATTGTATTACATCCTTTATGTTTTGCAAAATCTACTAATAATCCTTGAAAATGATCAATTTCCACATTAAACCCTTTTGTAACTTCAGTTATCATTGCATATCTTTCATCTAAACTAAAAAGAGGTTTTTTAGAAGGATTGTCTCCTAATGCAATAATTATTTTATCTGTGATTTTTAATGCTCTTTTGATAATATCTAAATGTCCAAAAGTAATAGGATCAAATGTACCTGGATAAATAACACATTGTAATTTTGTTTTTTCAATTGATTTTACTTTCTTATTTTGATTTAACAAATTATCACCTAAGGTATTATCCAATATTAAAATGTATTATTGATATTTATGTGCATAATGTTTATTTAAATTAGTGCATAATTTATTAATCTGCTTTTTTAAGTTAACTTTATTGAAATTATTATTGATAATAAAATCAAAATCTTTTGTATCTTTTTGAAATTTGCGTCTCAAAAATAATTGTGTTGATATGCGTTTTGAAGCTATATTATCATTTACTTTTATAAGTACCAAAATATCAGAAATTCTTCTAAGTTTTAATTCATCACAAAGCGCTGCATCAACAATTATATGCTTAATTTTTAATTTGCTAATTTTTATTTCTTTTAGTTGGTATCTTAATTTATTTTTTAATTTTAGATGCATAATATTATTTAATCTTCTAAGATTACGATTATTTTTAAAAACAATAGCAGAAAGCAAATGTGTATCTATTTTATTATGATATGCAATTGCATCTCCGAATGTTCTTTTAAGTCTAAAAATTACATCTTTTTCATTGAGAAGAGATTTTCCTAATTTGTCAACATTTAATATGTAACTATGTGTCAAATATTTTGCCATTAATTTAGCAGCAGTGCTCTTTCCACTGCCCGCTTTTCCAGTTAGAGTTATTATCATGTTTATTCACCAATTTAAATTAGTGATATTTATTTTTTATTTGGAGGAATAATTAAAAATTGTGGGAAAGGTAATTAAACTGAAATAAAATTTTGTTATTTAATTAAATCAAAGGAATTTTTTTAAAATTTCAACTTGTTTTGTTGGATTTTTTGAATTGAAAATAAATGAACCTGAAACAAATATATTGGTACCCATTTTCTGTGCAGTTTTAATTGTTTTATTATTTATCCCACCATCTACTTCAATATCACCAGAAAACTTTTCCCTTATTTGTTTAACTTTTACTAAACATTTTGGAATGATATTTTGTCCACCAAATCCTGCCCTAACAGCCATTACAATTACTTGGTCAACATATGTTAGATAAGGAAAAATCTTAGAAGGTGAAGTATCTACATTTATTGCAATTCCCACATTTATTCCTAACTTCCTAATTTTATTGATTATGTTAATTACAGATTTTGAATCTTTTACAGTTTCCACATGAAATGTGATTATATCTGCTCCTGCTTTAGCAAATGCATTAATGTATTTTTCAGGATTTTCTATCATAAGATGCACATCTTTTTTTAGACTAGTATTAATATCTTTTATTACAACTGGTCCGATAGTAATATTGTCAACATAATGTCCGTCCATTACATCAATGTGTAAATAATTTGCATTTTCAACTGATTTTATTTGCTGACCAAGTTTTGAATAGTTTGCTGATAGAATTGAAGGTGCAATTAACATGTTTAATATTTTAATTTTATAATTATATTTTTTACTTTTGAGAGTTTTCATATTTAGGGTTTCTCGATTTTTACTTGATTTGTATTTTTTCATTTTATTCCCTTTAATGCATTGCATATTGCTTTTGTTTCTTCTTTTATATCTTTAGCTCCATATATTGCTCTGCCAATTATTGCGTGCCACCTATATCCAGCAGCTTTAGCTGAATCGCTAATTTTACCACCTTGGCTAATAAGCCCTGGTGAATAGAGTGTTGGTTTTACAACTAATGACTCTAAAAATTCGCGATAGTATGTGATTCTTTCTGGCTTATTTCCAGGAACAACAAAATCCATAACTCCATTTTTTGCAGCAAGTTCATACATTCTTTTAGGTGCATTATCCATTAAATAACCATTATCGTTTTGCAGATATTGTGGATGAGTCATCTCACCACCAACAATTATTGGTATATTTTCTTCATTTGCAGCTTTTATCCAAGCTAGTTGTGTTGCAGGACCTGCTTGTGGGAATATAATTATTGCATCTGCTCCACTATCTTTACAAACTTTTGCAAATTTTAAACCAGTATCTGGTATATCAGTTCCTGCTTTTTGATGGTCATAAATTATTGGAATGTTTGTTAAATCTTTAATTTCTTCAACTATTCTTTTCATTCCAAAAGGAATCACTAATTCAAAACCAATTTTATAAGCACCAATTCCTTCAATAGAACAAGTTTCTCCTACAATTTGTTTTAGTTTATCAATTGAAGAAATATCAAGTGATGGAATAATGCTTTTTTCTAATTTAACTATTTTCATTGTATCACCTTAAATAATAAAGTTAAATAATTAAGCGAATCTTTCTTCAAATCTTTCTTTCCATTTATCAGGATTTTTGTTCCACTCAAGAACAATTGATTTTTCATCTTCTTGAATATACCCAAGTTTTGATGCTACTTCAACTAAAGTTGAAAAATTTGAAAGGGTATAAACATTGCATTTTGCATTGTCAAATCCAATTTTTGCTTTTTCCATTTCGTAGGTAAATATTGCAATACAATTTTCAACTACTCCACCAGATTCTTTTACAGCTTCCACTGCTTTAAGTGAACTTCCACCAGTACTAATTAAATCTTCAACCATCAAAACTCTTTGTCCTTCTTCAAGTTTACCTTCAATTTGGTTTTTCTTACCGTGTTCTTTAGCTTCTCCTCTTACATAAATCATAGGTAAATTAAAATCATCTGCAAGCCATGCTGCATGTGCAATTCCTGCTGTTGCAATTCCTGCTACAACATCACATTCTATTTCATTTAATTCTACAATTTCAGCAAAGAAATTAATTATCTGCTCTCTTTTTTCAGGATATGACAACAATAATCTATTGTCGCAATAAATTGGACTTTTTATTCCAGAAGCAAATGTAAAAGGTTCTTTAGGTTTTAGTGCAATTGCTTTTATTTCAAGAAGAATTGATGCAACTTCTTCAGCTATAAGTTTTAACCTGTGTTCTTTTTGATGGTTAATTTCCTTGTTACTAGTGTCTTTGTTTAAATTAGTTAATGTCATCTTTCAACCCCCCTAATATATGTTATAATAATATTTTATAATAATATTTGTTATAATTATATGATTAAATAAATATAATCAACCAAATTTAACTTCTTCACCCATTATATGATTTATTTGATTATTTTCAAAAACAATTTGCCCACCAACTAAAGTAATTATTGGCCACCCTTTTAGTTTCCATCCTACAAATGGACTCCAACCACATTTTGTAAACAATTTATTATTTTCAACTTCTTTTTCAAAATCCATATCGACAATTACCAAATCAGCATCATAACCAGCTTCGATTTTGCCTTTATCTTTAATTTTGAATATCTTTGCAGGATTTTCAGATGTTAGTTTAATAACTTTCTCCAATGTAATTTTTTTCTTGTTTACTGCATCTAAAAGTAAAGGAAGCATTGTTTCGAGTCCTGGTACACCGTACACTGTTTCAAATTCTTTTTCAGTAACTGTGTGTGGTGCATGATCAGTTGCAATTGTATTAATCACTCCTTTTTCAATGCCTTGCCAAAGTGATTTTCTATCTTCTTCTGTTTTTAACATTGGTTTCATAATATTATATTGATTTTTATCTTTCTCAGTTAAAAATAAATGATGAGGTGTTACTTCAGCAAAAACGTCTTTTGGTTTATGTTTCAAAAGATAATCTATTTCAGATTTTAATGAAACATGACAAACATAAAGTTTTGACTTTGATGATTTTGCAAAATCTATTGCTTTTTCCATATTTTGCCCTTCAGCATGAACAGAAACAAAGGTAGAATTTGAAAATATTTGTTTCAATAATTTTTCATCGCTAACAATCATTCTTCCTGTTGTTTCATCCATAAAAACTTTAACTGATGCAATATTATTTTTTTCAGCTTCTTTTATCTGTTCAATATTATCTCCAAGTGTGCCAAAATGAAATCCAAAATTCACAAGACTTTTTTTTGCAAGTTCTCTTTTTTTATTAAGTATCTCAATAGAAGTTGTTGGTGGATTTGAATTTGGCATATCAATGAATGTTGTAATTCCTCCTGCTGCTGCAGCTTTTGAACCAGAGAAAAAATCTTCTTTATTTTCATAACCAGGCTCACGCATATGTACATGACAATCTATTAGTCCTGGAAGAATTATTTTGTCTTTTGCATCAATATAATTTTTTGATTTTGGGATAACATTTGATAATTTTTTGATTTTTTTCCCATCTATTAGTATATGTTTTTTTACAAGCTTGCCATTTTGCATAATCTGTCCATTTTTAATAACTAACATAGTATTCCCTTCCATACTAATTATAAGAATTACAAAAACTATAATTCTTATAATCAAATTAATGATAAATACTCTATTAATGCAATATTAAATAATTAATTGAATTATTTATAATTTTATGTTATTTAATGTTATTTGATTTTTCCCAAAACTAATGCTAATAATGCTTCTCTAACAGGAATTCCATTTTTTGCCTGTTGAAAATACAAAGCATAAGGAGTATTGTCAAGTTCTGGACTAAGTTCATCAACTCTTGGTAATGGATGTAAAATCTTTAAATCTTTTTTTGTGAATTTGATTATTCTTTTATCAACAACATAGCTTCCTTTTAATTTTTCGTATTCTAATGGATCCAAAAATCTCTCTTTTTGTATTCTTGTATCATACAAGATATCTAAATCTTTTAGACTGCCATAAAAATCATCTGTTTCAGTAAATTTTATTCCAGCTTCCCCTAATTCTTTAATTTGGTCTTGTGGCATACTAAGCGATTTTGGAGAGATAAAGTAAAATTTTGCATTAAATTTCATGAGTGCTGTTACAAGAGAATGTACAGTCCTACCATATTTTAAGTCACCCAAAAATCCAATTGTTAAATTTTCAAGTTTTCCTTTTGCTTTTTGAATTGTGTACAAATCAAGCAATGTTTGTGTTGGATGCTGATTAGCACCATCTCCTGCATTGATTACTGGAACTTGAGAATTATCTGCAAAAACCTTTGCACTTCCTGCAACTGGATGCCTTATTGCAATTACGTCGCAATAATTATTTATTATTTTAGCAGTATCTGCTAAAGTTTCACCTTTGCTAATTGAACTGATTCCAACATCTGAAAAACCAAGTACTTTGCCACCTAATCTATACATTGATGATTCAAAACTAAGCCTAGTTCTAGTTGATGGTTCAAAAAAAAGAGCTGCCAAAATTTTATCATTTAAAAGATTAGGCATTGGCTTTTCTTCAAGATTTTTAGCAATTTTTAGAACATATAAAATTTCTTCTTTGGTAAAATCATTAATAGAAATGATATCTCTTCCTTCAAAATCCATTTTCATCGCCCCCAATAATTTTGTTAATTATTTAATTAATAATTATAAATACGAATTACAATTATAATCTATAAGATTATAATATATGATTATATAATTAATACTATAATTAATTATAATGTTGGTGAATAAACATAATCATCCCATGCAATGATTTTCATATCTTCTGTACTAACTGTTGTTATTGCCTTTAGGAATTCTCGTGCAATTTGAATATTAGTAAGTAATGGAATTGAAAAATCAATAGTTTTTCTTCGTATAGTATAATCATCATCAATCTCCGATTTTTCAAGATGATCAGGAACATTGATTACGAGTTCTATTTTTTTTGATTCAAGATAATTTAAAACATTTGGTTCTTTTTTCTCATGAATTTTGTATAACATTGTTGTTTTAATATCATTTTTTTCTAGAAAAATTGATGTGGATTCTGTTGCATAAATTGTAAATCCGATGTCATATAATTTTCTTATTCCTTCTAGCATTTCATATCGATTTTTCTCTCCACTTACACTTACAAGAATAGAAGATTTTGGAAGTTCTACGCCTGTTGCAATTATTGATTTTAATAAAGCTTCATACATATTGTCTCCAAGACACGCAACTTCGCCAGTAGATGCCATTTCAACTTTAAGTATTGGATCAGCTCCTTTTAATCTTGAAAAAGAAAATTGAGGAGCTTTAACACCAATATAAGGAAGGTGATTAGTTGATATCTCTTCTTTGACATCATACTTACCAAGCATTACTTTTGTTGCGATATCAATAAAATTATGCTTCAAAACTTTAGATACAAATGGAAAACTTCTTGATGCTCTTAAATTACATTCAATAACTTTAATATCATTATTTTTTGCTAAGAATTGAATATTAAAAGGTCCATTGATATTTAGTGATTCCGAAATTTGACTTGTAATATTTTTTACTCTTTTCATTGTTTCCACATAAAGTTTTTGGGGTGGTAAAACCATTGTCGCATCGCCACTATGAACTCCCGCATTTTCAATGTGTTCAGTTATTGCCCATGCTACAATTTTTCCTTGTTTTGCAACTGCATCCATTTCTATTTCTTTTGCATCTGTAATAAATTTTGATATAACAACTGGATATTCTTCAGAAATATCAACTGCTTCTTTTAAAAATCTCTCCAGCTCCTCGCCATCTCTTGCAACATTCATTGCTGAACCTGAAAGAACATATGAAGGCCTAACTAGTACTGGATATTCAACCCTATCAGAAAATTCTTTTGCTTCAGTTATACTTGTTAATTCTTTCCAATCTGGTTGATCAACATTCAATGTTTCTAAAAGTTTAGAAAATTTGTATCTATCTTCAGCACTATCAATGCTATTAGGGCTTGTACCTAAAATATTAACACCTTGATTATAACATCTCATTGCAAGATTATTTGGTATTTGTCCACCCATTGAAATTACCATACCAAAAGGATTTTCTTTTTCGTGTATATCTAATACGGTCTCCAAACTTAATTCATCAAAATATAATCTATCACAAATATCATAGTCAGTTGATACAGTTTCAGGATTGTAATTTATCATAATAGTTTCATAATCCATATTCTTCAAAGAAAAAACAGTGTTAACACAACACCAATCAAATTCAACACTGCTACCGATTCTATATGCTCCTCCACCAAGAACAATTATTGAATTTTTATTTTTGGCTTTTCTTTCTTTTTCTAATAAAGGATAATTTAAATCATCTGAATTTGCATTATATGTTAAATACAAATAATTAGTTTGCGCTGGATATTCTGCTGCTAAAGTATCAATTTGTAAAACAAAAGGCATTAATCCCATTTTTTTCCTTATTTCTCGCATCTCAAGTTCAGTATTTCCAAAAATAAGTGATAATTGTTTGTCAGAAAATCCGTGCTGTTTTGCATGTTTTATTTCATCTTTAGTAATTGACAATAAATTGTTTTTTGACAATTTTTCTTTTATTTCAACTATATTTTTAATTTTGTATAAAAACCATTTATCAATTTTTGTAAGAGTGTATAATTGATCAACATTGTATCCTTGCTCAAGTGCATTAACAATTGCAAATACTCTTCTATCAGTTGGAAATTTTAATTCATCTTCAAGATTTTCAAATTCAACATTATTACAAACTGTACCATACATTCCAATTTGAAGCATACGTAATGCTTTTTGAAAAGCCTCTTCAAATTTTCTACCAATGGCCATTACCTCTCCAACAGATTTCATTTCTGTTCCTATTTTTTTTGACACTAAATTAAATTTATTTAAATCCCATCTTGGAATTTTAACAACAATATAATCAAGTGCTGGTTCAAAACAAGCTTTTGTTTTTTTAGTAATTGAATTTGGAACATCAATCAAAGAATATCCAAGTGCTAATTTTGCTGCAACAAAAGCTAGTGGATAACCAGTTGCTTTAGACGCAAGAGCTGAACTTCTAGACAATCTTGCATTAACTTCAATTACCCTATAATCATCAGATTTGGGATCTAATGCGTATTGAATGTTACATTCACCAACTATCTTCAAATGTTTAATTACCCTAATTGCAATTTCTCGAAGTTTATGATATTCATAATTTGTAAGTGTTTGAGATGGTGCAACAACAATGCTTTCTCCTGTGTGTATCCCCATAGGATCAAAATTTTCCATGTTGCAAACAGTTATGCAATTATCATTTATATCACGTACAACTTCATATTCAATTTCTTTCCAGCCATAAAGATATTCTTCAACAAGAATTTGATCAGTAAATGAGAATGCTTTATTTACCATTTCAATTAATTCTTGTTCATTATTTGCATAACCTGAACCTCTGCCACCTAGTGCAAAAGCAACTCTAGTCATAACAGGATACCCAATTTCATTTGCAGCAAGTATTGCATCTTTTAGTGTTTTTACAGCTTTACTTCTTGCAGTTTTAACATTTATTTCATTTAATCTATCAACAAAAAGTTCCCTATCTTCAGTATCAATAATTGCTTTGACAGGAGTTCCAAGAACTTTTACATTGTATTTTTCAAATATATTATTTTTGTATAGTGCAACACCACAGTTAAGTGCTGTTTGCCCCCCAAATGCTAGAAGTATGGAGTCTGGTCTTTCTTTTTCAATGACTTTTTCAACAAAACTAGGATTCACTGGTAAAAAATATATTTTATCTGCCAACTGTTCGCTTGTTTGAATTGTTGCAATATTAGGATTTATTAAAATTGTTTTTATTCCTTCTTCTTTCATAGCTTTAATGCATTGACTTCCAGAATAATCAAATTCGCCAGCTTCCCCTATCTTTAGTGCGCCTGAACCTAAAATTAAAACTTTCTTAGGTTTTATTATTGGGGTATTAATATTTTTATTTTCTTTATTCATTTCCATCACATTTTTTAATTATAATTTATCTGAGTTTTTTAGTAATTTGAAGTGTTTTAAACAACTAACATGCATTTTATTTTTTCTAGAAAACTCGTTTATATTGTTAAATGGGATATATTTAACTGCACTAATTTCATCATCCTGTTTTTTTATTTTTCCATCGTAAACTAAGTAATAGATGTTTGCAAATAAATTTTCTAATTTATCATCGACCCAAACTTTTTTTATAGGCGTGAATTTTATTTTTTTAGGATTGATATTTAACTCTTCTTTTATTTCTCTTTTTGCAGTTGATAAATATGATTCCTTGTAGTTTACAGTTCCTGCAACTCCAATCTCCCAGCAATCTGGATAAACTAACATCGTTTTTGATCTTTTCAAAAGAAGATATTCATTTTTTGAATTTTTAATAAAGATCCTAACTGCCCTAAATATTTTTCCTTTTGGATGAACTTCGTGATATGTTCCCTTACCAATAACCTTATCGTTTTTATCAACAATTGAAATATATTCGATATTTTTTTGTTCTAAGAGTCTTGGAAATTTTTTTAACACATTTTGAAACAATTCTTTTGTATCATTTGAAAGTTTCTTTGTCTTGAGAATTAATTTTGCATCTTTGATATTTTTGAATTTTGCCCATTCAACTTCTTCTTTTTGAAATTTAAATTTTTCATTATATGATGAAGAATATTGGATATGGTATACTTGAGTAAAGTAATCTCCATCATCATCTTTACAGAATTGTTTAAATAAAAATTTAATTTTTGGTTTGCCTTTGATTCCTGTTTCTTCTTTTAATTCTCGCAAAGCTGTTTGCTTGTATGTTTCACCATATCTAACCCATCCACCAAAAAATAAATCATAATGCCCAGGAAAAGTCATCTTTGTTTTTGCTCTTTGATGTACAAGAATTTCTCCTTTTGAATTTGTAACAAGAACACATGCGCCCCTATGCAACATCCTATTTGTCAAACATTGGCTTTTTGTAATTTTACCAATTATTTTATCATTTTTATTAACATGATAAACATATTCATCAACTTGCGTATTACGATTTTTAATATTGTGTTTTGATTTTTTCATTTTATTTTTCTATTTTTTCGCATTAACTTTTTCTAAAAATCTATCAAATAAAAATTCAGTATCAACTGGACCAGGAGTTGCTTCAGGATGGAATTGAACTGAAAAGAAATTTCCAGAATCGTGGATTATTCCTTCGTTTGTTTTATCATTTGCATTTTCAAACCAAGGTTTCCAATCTTTAGGAAGAGTTGTTGTGTCAACTGCAAAGCCATGATTTTGTGTTGTGATATAGCATTTATTAGTCCCAACTTCAATGCATGGCTGATTTTGACTTCTGTGTCCATATTTTAATTTGTAAGTATCTGCACCAGCTGCTAGTGCTAAAAGTTGATTGCCTAAACAAATGCCAAATATTGTAACATTTTTTTCCAATAATTTTTTGATATTATTTATAGTGGTCTTGCACATTTTAGGATCTCCAGGTCCATTACTTAACATTACCCCATCAAATTTTTCATCTAAAAAATTATAGTCCCATGGAACTCTAATTACTGTAACATTTCTTTTAACAAGTGCTCTTATAATATTGTATTTGGCACCGCAGTCAACTAAAAGGATTCTTTTTCTTTCTGATTTTGAATTAGCATTTGAATTATTATTTGGAGTATTGTCTGGAGTATTATCTGAAACAGCATTGTAAACTATTTTTTCTTTTGTACTAACTTCATCAACTAAATTTCTTTGATTAGGATCTTCAAAATCTATTTTTCCATTTGCTTCTATTTTTCCAAGCATAACTCCTCTTTCCCTAAGTTTCTTTGTGAGCATTCTTGTGTCAATTCCATAAATTGCAGGGATTCCTTGCTCTTTTAACCAACTAGATAAGGATTTTACAGCATTCCAATGGCTATGTTCATGTGAATAATCAGAAACTATTAAACCTGTAATATGAATTTTATTTGATTCAAAATGTTTTAGAAGTCCATTTTCAATTTTATCATTAGGTACACCATAATTTCCAATTAATGGATAAGTCAAAACTAAAATCTGTCCACGATAAGATGGATCAGTAAATGCTTCAGGATAACCAACCATTCCCGTATTAAAAACAACCTCTCCAGCAACTGATTTTTTAGCACCAAAAGAAATTCCACAGAAAATTGAGCCATCTTCAAGAACAAGGTTGACTTTACAATCATCCCCACTTTGCAATAAGCTCATCAAAAATAAATGATGGGACTAATTCCTTTTTAAATCTTATGAAAATAATTGACAAAGAAAAGTATTCGTCTAGAAATGTTGTCCTTTTAGAATAGTGCTAAATCTTTTAATAATGTCAGGGATATTTTTATCACATGGTGGGTGAATGGCTTTTTTAAACTTTTTAAAAAAAACAAATAAAGATATGCCGTCAAAATTTGATCTTGATGTACCTCCGCCACCCCCTTTTGGAATAGGTGGTGATTCATTTCCAGAAATGCAAGATAATAAAGACCCATTTAATAATTCGCAAGGATTCACTGAAAAAAAACCATTCTCTTCAAATCAACAATTTTCAACTATGCAAGATAGTAGTGCTCCTCCTTATCCAACACCACCTGGAATGCCAAGTTTTCAAGAACCACCAAAATTTGACACTTCAAAAAAACAAGAAGTACCATCACCAAATTTTTCTATGCAAAGTTTTGAATCTAGCCTAAAAAGTCCGGGAGATTTAGGATTAGATATGCCCTCCGAAGATGACTTTGGAAAATTTCCAACATTTGACTCCCCACCAATACCTGTTGCATCAAATACGGAACAAACAAAAGTACAATCACAACAACTTCAGCAATCTTCTTTAGATTTTTCACCAAATCAAAATACTCAAGTAACCCCCATAATGAATAATAATAATCAAACAAATATTCAAACAGCGCCATTACCTTTGCCTAAACCAATGGAAGATGCTCCTAAATTTGATTATGAAAGTTTAATGAAGGATATGCAAACAAAACAAGATGCACAAAATGCAAAAAATATAAATCAATCTGAAATGGAAATTGATGATGAATTAGAAGCTCCCCCAACTCCTACTCAAAAAATTAAACCTAATTATGAAATGTTTGGAAGAGAAATCAGAGAAGCCCAAACACAATCAAAAAGAAGAGTTCCATCTGGTCCTCTTTTTGTAACAATGAGCGAATTTAAAGAAGTGTTAGAAAAAAGTGATTTTGTAAAAGCTAAATTAAAAGAAGCATCAGATACACTTGATAGGGTAGGAAATATTGAATCATCAATAAATGAACAATATGATAAATGGAGAAGAGATATTGCAGAATTGCAAAAGAAATTCCTATTGGTTGATAAAAAAATATTCGAACTTGAAGGATAGTTTAGTTAATTTTTAGAAAAATGATTATTAAGGTGATACCATGAGAAAAGAAGGAGCACAAATTTACGTTAAAATTGATGAATATAAAGAGATTTTAGAATTAGTTAATATGATAAAAACAAAATTAACTGAAGCAAGAGAAACTTTGAATAAAATCAATGAAATGAAAAATGAAGAGGACTCAGAGCTTGACTTGTGGCATACTGAAATAGAAGAAATTGAAAAGAAGATTGAACATATGGATAGATCACTTTTTGAACCTGAATCAATGTAAATAAATAATAAAGATGATTAAACCATATAAAAATTACATAATATAATTACAAGGTGTTATAATTGCCTGAAAAAAAGAAAGACGAAGATAATTTTTTTGTAGGAATTGATAGTCCAGCTGAACTTAGAAGATATCTTCTTGAAGCTTCAAAAACAATGGTCGGTGTCTTGAAAAAATATGAAGCTTTCAAAGAAAAGCGTGGTCAAAAACTTGTCCAAATTGAAAAGTTAAAAAGAATTATGGCTGATTTGACAAGACTTAATGTAAGATTAAAAAATACAATGCCAAAAACTAATTTAAGAGTTCCTCATCAAATATTAGGTTTACCGGATAAACCAAGAGCTAGACTTCCAGTTCCAGATGACAAAGAACCTGCAAGTGAAATGGAAAGATTAGAATTAGAATTATCAGATATTGAAAGTAAACTTGGTAAATTAAAAAGATAGTTCTAAATTAAAAAAATAAGAAATAAAAAACAAATATTTATTTGATATTAACAACTTTTTAATTTTGTTTTCTAATTGACATTTTTTCTAAGATTGTCAAAAAATCTTTTTGCTTCAATGTAATCTTTTGAATGAATAATATGTTTCAAAAATTCGAGTCTTCCTGTAATAGTTTCTATTTGCTTAATTGATTCGCCATTAAATAATATTTCAGTTAATAGATTATCTTCTTCTAAAAGAAGTTTTCTTGAAATTTCTAAATGTTTACTAAAAGTTGTTCCAGGTACAGATTTATTGTTTACACACGAAGCAAAAACAAGTGATGAAACAAAAGGAGTTGTTAAAGAATATGCCATCATTTTATCATGTTCTTCAAAACAAAATTCAAATACTTGAATTTTAAACTCTCCAAAAAAGTTTCTAAAAAATTCTTTTGCTAAATCATCTGATTCTAAAATAATTATTGCATTTTGCCCTTTTAATAGATTCATATCTGTAAAGCTTGGACCAAACATTGGATGAATTGATACAAATCTTATTTTATTTTTTAAATAGAAATCCTTAAGATTCCCCTTTACTGAAGTTATATCACAAATTATGCAATTTTGTGGTAAAAATGAAATCACTTTATCAAATGCTTCAAATGTATTTTTTAATGACACTGCATTAATTAATAAATCTGGCTTAAAAGAATTTAATTGTTCCAAACCGTCGATAGATTTAAGTTTCTTGTTTTTTTCTAGTAATTCTTGTGTTTTTTGTTTGTTAATATCGTACACTAAAACATCATTTGACTTTGAAAGACTATTTGCAAACCACATTCCCATTTTTCCGCATCCCATTATTGCTATTTTCATAATTACCAATCCTCATTATTTAATCTAAATTTAGTGCAATTTAAATTTATTATATGTACCTAAAATTTTAAAATCAGTTGTTCTTTTTTTTAATTTTTCAAGTATACTCTTAACTTTCTGATCTTTAAAATCTCCACCAAAATCAAGCAAAAACATGTATTTCCCTCTTTCTTTGTAAAAAGGAATAGATTCTATTCTAGTCAAATTAATGTCTGCTTCAAAAA
>CAZSAD010000002.1:0-40423 GCA_964604995.1 uncultured Methanosarcinales archaeon | reverse complement strand
AAAAATAATTTCAAAATATTAAATAAGCTTCCAGCTTTGTGTTCTGCACTAAATACTACTGAAACTTTGTTACCTTCTGAATTTAGATTTTTTGAAATTACAACAAACCTTGTTGCATTTGTTGAAATATCTTCAATATTTTCTTTGATGATTTCTAACCCATATATATTGGCACAATCACTACTTGCAATTGCTGCCATATTATTTAACCCAGATTTAGATACCATCAATGCTGAACCTGCAGTATCATAATATTTCCTTGGTAACAACTTATTTCTTTCTATAAATCCGTGGCACTGACCAAGCGCTTGAGGATGAGAATAAACTTCTTTGATATCGTGTAAATCTACATCTTTTACTGCAAGTAAGCTATGATGTATTGGAATTATAATTTCCCCAATAATGTGCATATTTCTTGAAATTAAAAGTTGTGTAACTGCATCAATAGCACCTTCAACAGAGTTCTCAAGTGGAACTATTCCTTTATCAATAAGTCCTGCTTCAAGATAATTGAATATGTCTGTAAAATCAGTAAGTGCTATCATAAGCGCACCATCATTGTACATTTTTCCAGCACCTTCACTATATGCACCATATTCCCCTTGAAATCCTATTAATTCTAAATTTTTAGATTGTAAATTTTTAGACTCTTGAATAATACTTTGATAAATTTTAGTTAATGCTAAATTAAAATCAGGGATATTATTTTTGGTTTTTACATTGGATAATACTTCTGCATCCCTTTTAGGATCATCAATAGCATCTTTGAATTTTTTTGTCATTACTGCAAGTTCCATTCTTTTTTTCAAATTTATAACAATGTCTTTGTCAATAACATCAATTTGTTTTCTTAGTTTAGTTATTTCCATTTATACCACCTTTCATAGATTATTAAGTCAAATTAAATCAAATTAATTACCCCAAATTATTTTTAGTTAGTTTGAATTATTTTGAATTGATAACTCTTCTAATTTTTTGCTCAATTAGCATTGTATCAGCTAAAACAATTGCTACCATTGCTTCAACAATAATTGGCATTCGAAGTGCAATACATACATCATGTCTTCCTTTCACATTTAATTCAACTTTGGAATTTGTAGTTAAATCAATGCTTGTTTGAGATTTTGAAATGCTAGATGTTGGCTTAACTGCCAAGCGAAAAACTAAATCATTGCCATTACTAATGCCCCCATTTATTCCGCCTGAATTATTGGTTAATGTTTTTCCAGATGCATCAGTAATTAAATCATTATTTTCGCTTCCTTTCATGGTCGCTCCTTTGAATCCTGAGCCAAACTCTATTCCTTTGATTGCGGGTATAGAAAAAATTGCATGGCTTAGAAGTGATTCTAATGAATCAAAGAAAGGTTCACCTAATCCAATAGGCAATCCTACAATCTTACATTCAATTATTCCACCAACTGAATCTCCTTCTTTTATGCATTCTTGGATTTTTTCATCAATATTTATTGAACCACCAATTTGAGTAAGTGTTGCGAAGATTGATATTTTATTTGATAAATTCAATAATTTTTTTGCTATTACTCCAGCTGCAACTATTGCAAGTGTAAGTCTACCTGAAAAATGTCCTCCTCCACGAAGATCGCTAAATCCACCAAACTTTTGCATTGAAACAAAGTCTGCATGACCTGGCCTTGGCACTGTTGAAAATGAGTTGTAAACTGATGAATCCGTATTATTATTTTCAAACATAATTAAAATAGGAGCACCGGTACTTTTAGAATTTAAAACACCACTTAATATTTTAGGGATATCTTTTTCAATTCTTGTTGTTGTACCTTTTTTCCCAGGTTTTCTTTTAGATAAATCTAATTCAAAATCCGTTTCATTAATTTCAAGCCCTGATGAACAACCATCTATCAAAATCCCAGTACCTGTGCCATGTGATTCTCCAAAAATACTAATCCTAAACAACCTTCCAAAACTGTTCATGATTTTAGCCTCCAAAGTTTATTAATTTGTAATTTTTGCAAATTTTCTTAATTTTTGTAATTATGTTCCATTAATACTTCAAGTTGTTTGAAAAATTCAGGAAATGATTTTTCAACACTTTTTTCACCATGAATTTTTACTCCTTTTTTTGAGTTGATACCTACTATTGCACATGCCATTGCTATTCTATGGTCATTATGACTTTTGACTTCTCCACCTTGAATAGCATTATTGTTATTGTTTATTATCAAATCATCATTTGAAATATTGATATCTATTCCCATTTTTCTAAATTCTAAAACAAGTGCTAAACCCCTATCGCTTTCTTTATGTTTCAATCTACTAACCCCTTTTATTACGCTCTTTCCTTTGCAACCTGATGCTAATGCTGCAAGTGGTAAAAATAAATCAGGACAATTAGTTGCGTCAAATTTAAACCCATTCAACTGATTTTTTTCAATGATTATTGATTTGCTATTTTTTTTATTTATTATAATTTTTGATCCTGCCAAACGTAATGCTGTAATAATTTCTTTGTCTGCTTGATTTGAATTGAAATCCAAATTGTGAATTTCAACTTTACCTTTTAATGCACCTGCAACTGCTAAAAATGATGCACCTGACCAATCCCCTTCGATTTGAATTTGTGAGGGATTATATTTTTGTCCGCCTTTAATTTTTATTTCTGTAAAATTTTTATTTGATTTTGCATTCACTCCAAATTTTGCCATGGTACTAATAGTTAGTTGAAGATAAGGTTTACTTTTAGGAGTACTAATCTTAATTAAACTATCATTTTTGCACAGTGGAAGTGAAATCATTAAACCAGATATAAACTGTGAAGTTAATGAACCATCAACATTAATTATTCCACCATCAATTGGACCTTTCAATTCAATAGGTAAAAAATCTTTATTTGTTTTGCATTCTGCTCCAAGTAAAATAAGAGTTTTATCTATATTTCCAACTGGTCTTTTAGTTAAACTATTTTTTCCAATAATTTTTATTTTTCTTTCAAATAAACTTGAAATTGGAGCAATCATTCGCATGCAAAGTCCTGATTCATTACAGTTCAAAATTGTAACTTGATTTGTGACAGGAACATTTTTTATCCCATTTATTTCAACAATAGAACCATTTTTAGTAATTACTGCGCCTAAAGCTAAAGCCACATTTAACATTGCAAGTGAATCATTACAAAGTGTAACATTATATAATTTTGATTTTCCTTTAGCTAACATCGATAAAGCAATAGCTCTTTGTAAATGACTTTTTGATGATGGAGCAATTACAGTTCCATTGATTTTAGAGGGTTTTATGAATTTCATTTGCAATCATCCTTGCAATTTTTGTAGGTTTAATATTTGTAGTATTGATAACTAAATCAGCTGTATGTACATATAATGATCTTCTGTTTTTTTCAATCATTCTAATTTTTTCTTCCAAAATTAAATTTGAAATTTTATTTAGTTTTTGTCTGTTTAATTTTTGTTTATGATTAGGGTCGTTATTAAGTTCTTGATTAAATTCTTGAAGTAAAGGTCTATTTTTTTCATCATTGATTCTTAACAAAATTTCCTCATTTTTTGCCCATAACCAAATTACAGTTGATTGTTTTTTCATTTCTGAAATGTTCTTTTCCAAAAGAACTATCCCACCACCAGTTGCAATAACTTGATTTTTTTTATTTAAAGTTTCTTTAATTATTTTGGATTCTAATTTACGAAAATATGTTTCACCTTTTTTTAAAAAAATATTCGAGATACTTTGTTTTGACCTTTTCTGAATTTCCAAATCAATATCAACAAATTTTCTCTTGAGTAATTTTGATAATTGTTTTGCAACTGTACTTTTACCACAACCCATCATTCCAATAAGACAGATATTATCATTTTTCTTCTTGTTAATATTTCCATTTTTATTTTGAAATACTGCCTTTTTCATAGATTGCAATATATCCTTAGGTTGTAATGTGTGTTTTATTTTTGAAAATAATTTAAATGATTCCAAACCTTGGTAAAGTAACCATTCTTTTCCATCTAAAATTTTACATTTTTTTATTCTAGCAATTTTAAGTAATGCTGTATCAGTTACATAATCTGCCTGAAAAATAATTTGATTAGTATTCAAACTTGATTTAGATATTAGTAAATTATTAGTTGAAATGCAAGATACAACAATATCTGATTTAGACAACAATTTTTCTAAAGTTTTCTGTGTTAATTTTGCATAATTACATGAAAATTGTTTTGCTAACTTTAGTGCTTTAGTTTCTGTTCTGTTGATGATTGTGACATTTGCTTTTCCCTTAGTTAAAATATATGCAACAGCTTTAGCTGCTCCGCCTGTTCCAATGAGAAGTAAATTTTTACCACTTAAATTAATATTATTATTTACAAATGTTTTTTCAATTCCTACTACATCGGTGTTATACCCTTGCCAATGATTATTTTTCCAAATAAGTAGATTAGTAGCATGCAATGTATTTGAAAATTTGTCATGTTCTTTTGCAACATTCCATGCATCTTGTTTGAAAGGTGAAGTAACATTCAAAGCTTTAACTTCCATTTCCCTTGCCATTTCTAAAATCTGATTAAAATTTTCTCCAAGGAATTTTAAGTAAATAGCATTTATACCTAAACTATTAAATGCAGCATTGTGTATATTAGGACTAAGACTGTGTAAAATAGGATTTCCAGCTACCCCAAACAATAAAATATTGTTTGCATCATATTTTTTAGTGTTCAAATTGCAATTTTTCAATTTTTTAATGTGCTGCATTTTTAATCCCTTTAATTTAATTTTCCCAGTAATTTTTTCATTGTAGTGATATCAATTTGCCCAAGAGCAGTTTCTTTTCCTTTTTTCAAAGATACATAATTGATAGGATTACCAAGTGTTGCACCAATAATTCTTGTAATTTTACTAGTTTTCCCCATACCAATTGTAATAATTTTTGCAGTTCCGATTTTTCTTCCAACTAGATTTGTTATAGTTAAATGATCTTCTAGTTTATTTACAGTACATGCTATTTTGATATAATTTGGATTTAGTAACTTGCACTTTGTAATAATTTTTTTAAGTTCACTATCTTTTGGAGTTCTTTTATAATTGTGATATGAAACAATTATTTTACATCCTTTCTTTTTAGCACATTTTATTAAATCCAAAATCTCTTTTCGATTTTTCCTAAAATCAATATCAATATATTTTGCTTTGGCATCAACTGAAATTAACATTTTATTTTTCCAGGTTAGATTATTATCATTACATTTACCATCATTACTTTTTTTTGGATTGATATTTTGGTGATGTGATTCATGTGATGTTATTAATACATCAACCTTTGATGTTTTATTATTGATTCTGAGTTTTGTATTGAAAACATCTTTAAGTTTTGAAGTTGTTATTTTGGATTGTTCCCTAGCATTTAATTTATCTAATCTAATTTCTACTAAATCTGCCCCTAACAAAATAGCTTTTTTGATTGCTATTTTTGTATCCTTAAAGGTTTTTTCACCTAAACTAACACACATCATAAATTATCAGCCTCATTTCTTCAATATTTAATTCCTCTAAACAAACCTTCCCAATTTCTTGTGGGATTATCAAAGTAATATTATCACTAACTTTTTTCTTATCATGGCATATTACTCTGAAAATATTTTCAGGGTTTAATTTTAATTCAACTGGAAGTTCAAATGCTCGTAAAATATCTTCAGTTCTCTTTTTAATTTGAAGTATTTGTGAAACATCTCTTCCTTTGTTTCTCTCAATAATTTCTGCAATTTCTAATTCTTTTATGATCCCAATACTAACTGCTTTTCCATGCGATAATTTAAGGGTTTTTTCTATTGCATGAGCCATAGTATGACCAAAATTTAGTTTTTTTCTTTCTGATTTTTCAGTTTCATCTAAATTAACAATTTTAACCTTGACATTAATTGATTTCCAAAGCATTTTACTAATTACATTATGATTTTTAGACTTAATTTTTTTAATATTTTTTTCAATTAAATTAAATAATTCAATATCTCCAATGATTGCATGCTTAATGATTTCAGACATCCCTTCTACAAATATTTCATAGGGAAGAGTATCTAACAATTCTGTATCAATTAAACAACATTTAGGCTGTGAAAATGTTCCAATCATGTTTTTGTATCCTTTGTAATTTACACCGTTCTTTCCGCCAATTGATGCGTCAGTTTGTGCAAGCAATGTTGTTGGTACCATAACAAAATCCAATCCTCGCATGTATGTAGAACATGCAAATCCTGCAACATCACAAAGCACTCCTCCTCCGATTATTATTACATTTGTTTTTCTATCTACATTCAATTCCAAAAATAAAGTGTAAATTTTTTCAACTGACTCTAAATTTTTTATGCTTTCATTTATTACCATACCAATTATTTGATTTAAATTTATTTGACTTAATTTACTGTAAAATTTTTCATGTAATTTTTTTTCAATTAATACAATAGTGTTTTCTCTGACACTTTTTTCAAGTTGACCAATATAATTTGAAAGTGCCATACCTATAATTATTTCTGACTCTTTACCGCCACTAAAAATCTTAATACTTTTCACTTCAATTCACCGAGTTTTCCAATTTTTATTTTTTCTAATGTTCATTATTTTAATGTTTATTATGGATAAAATTAACTAAAGGCGTTAAGTCATCCATCATCTGTTTAAATTGTAATGGTGTAAGTGCTTGGTCTTTATCACTAAGAGCTTCAGGTGGATTTCTATGAACTTCAACAATTATACCATCTGCTCCGCAAGCAACTGATGCTTTGCTCATAGGAGGAATAAGACTGGGTCTTCCCGTAGAGTGTGTAGGGTCAACAATTACTGGAAGATGTGTGAGTTCTTTTACTGCTGCAACTGCACTTAAGTCCAAAGTATTTCTAGTATAGGTTTCAAAAGTTCTAATTCCTCGTTCACAAAGTATCACATTAACATTTCCTTCTTTCATGATATATTCTGCGCAGTTAATCCATTCTTCAATTGTTGAATGCATTCCTCTTTTAAGTAAAACTGGTCTTTCTGATTTTCCAGCTTCTTTTAAAAGTGAAAAATTTTGCATGTTTCTAGCACCAATTTGCAAAATATCTGCATACTCACTAACCCATGCAACATCTCTTGTATCTATTACTTCAGTTACAATAGGTAAACCAGTTTCTTGTCTTGCCATATCAAGTAGTTTTAATGCTTTTAATCCTAATCCTTGAAATGCATAAGGTGAAGTTCTGGGTTTAAATGCACCGCCACGTAGCATTTGTGCACCTGCTTTTTTTACTGCCCTAGCCGTTTCAAGTATTTGCTCTTCACTCTCCACACTACAAGGCCCTGCAATTATAGTAAATCCTTCTCCAATTTTGACATTTCCAACTTTAACTATTGATTTTTTTTCTCCAGATTTTGAAACAAGTTTCAAATTTTGTGTAATTCCCATTTTTCCACCGTCCTGTTATTTTAATAAATGAAATTGTAATAAAAAAATAAAAAAATAAAATTTATGGTTTAAGAAATTCCAATTTTGATTTGTATGATGTTTGAATAAACATTAGAATTTCAAAAATCAATTGGTCAATGCACGCTTTTAGTAATAAAAGCTAAAGCTATAAAAGTAAAATGTAGAACTATTTCCAATTTTAATGTTCTTTAACGTCATGAAAATAACTTAGGTGTAGAAATATATAAACATTTTCTTTTCTAACTGAAAAAGTAAAAAAGAGTATTAATTTAAATTCAATTTTTATTAGAATTATTAATTTGTATTATTAATTTGAACTATGTGCTCTATCTCCTGCATCTCCAAGACCTGGAACAATATATGCTATTTCATTAAGTCCCCTATATTTACCTTTTGTATCAATTGCAAGAGTTGTAATATTAGCTTCAGGATGTTTCTTTAATAATTCTTCAATGCCATATTGTGCTGATATAAAACATAAAACTTCAGGATAAGAATAGTTTTCAAATTTTGCAAGTTTATCTAATGTTAAAATTTGTGTTGTACCTGTTGCAAGCATAGGATCAGCTACAATTATTAAAGAGTTTTCTTTTATTGGTGGTGCTTTAAATGTTGTAAATTCGACTTTCATATTAAACATTCCATTTTCATCTGGACCATTATCACTCTCAAGACGCTTTGCATCTATAACTGCAATGTCTCTTTTGTATCCAAGTTTATCAATAAGTTCAATTCCTCCTTCAGTAAATGGTGCAGCTGCACGCAAAATTTCAGTAATGTAAATCCTTTTGTCAATACCTGTACCCTGTGCATGACCCATGGGAGTTTGTGTATTTTTAAGCACATTATTTCCAGGATAACCAAGAATTTCGAAAGTCATAAGTTTTCCTGCTTCATGAATTAATGTTCTAAATGTACTAGAATCGGTATTTTTATCTCTTAAAGTTAGTAAAATATCTTGTAGAACTGGATTATCTAATATTTTTACTTTCCCATCATATTGTGATGCAATATTTTGTTGGACACTATTATATTTTATTGCGTCAGCATTTTGTTTACTATAGAGTGATATCATTTTCAATACAAATCAAATAAGTAAAATATCCCATATAAAAAGATTGACATTTTTAATAATTGAATTTGTGATTTTTTAATAAGACTTTTAAGAGATGAACTATTATTAAATTTAAGGGGAATTTATGGATAAAAAAAATATTGTAAGAATAGTTAATGATTTAGCTGATCATAATATGCCTTATAGAATTTTATGGTCAATTTTTATGTTTGGAAAAAGTATGACAATTTCAAAAGAAGATATGGAACATGATCTTCAAAAATTTCTAGAAAAATATCCAGATATAGAAGAAGTTCCAACACTTGATGGAGTAGATATGGAAGGTAAAAAGTATGGAATAAAAGAAGGTCTCTTAGCTTATATTAATGAAAAACCATCCAGATATAAGTATGCCCATGGAACTATTGATACATGGAAATTTTATCTGGTTCTTGATGAAATAGAAAAAGAATATCATACATGGCACAAAAAAACTGAGATTTATATTGAGTAAGCTTTAAACTTTTCAAATAGATTTTTAAAACAATATTAGTTCTCATGCATGGAGTTAGGGTATTGAGCAAAGCGAAATACCCTTAATACTAATTTCGTCGTGAATGGGCGAAACCATTCGCGGAGGTAGCAAAGTCTGGTCAAATGCGGCAGACTCAAGATCTGTTCCCTTAGTGGGTTCGCAGGTTCAAATCCTGCCCTCCGCACTCATAATCTCCAAAGATTTATATTGTAGTTTTACTTTGTAATTAATATGGTAAATAAAATCAGTGAAAATATTGAATTTAATCATCATCACTAAGATTTCTTTAGTTAGCTTACTAGATAAATATTTATGATTTGTTATACCAATCAAAAATATAATTTATTTATAAAAATTAGAATGGAGGAATAAAAAATGAAACAAGAAGAATTTTATGGAGAAAATGAAGTTAGAAAAAGCGAGACTGTATCAGATAACAATAAAGAGTATTCTTCTATTCATTGTAAATGATGAAATATATGATAATTTCAAAAAAAACTGGGATTTATTAATCAAAGATTATGGTATAGGATCTGCCTGGAAAATAGCTGCTTTGTTTTTTGGAGTAAATGATTTAACACAAAAAATTGATCCCTTAAATCCAAATGGTCTTAAACGTGGTGGTTTTAGCGCTGCAAAAAATGCTGTTATATTTGATAAGAATTTACCTTTCAAAGTAAAACTTCCTATGCAAAATTCAATGATTGGTGCAAAATATAGTCCCATTCTTTATGACGAAAATTCTCTAGAGAATGTTATAACCAAAGAGAGCATTAGTATTTTGCCAAGTGAGATATCTATTCCAACAGAAGTTAAAAATATATCAGCAACTTCAAATAGCACTCTTGAAATAATGGTTTTTAAGGGATGTAACCTTTTTGACGCTAGAAGAGAATGTGAATTTTGTATTGTAGGATCTGCGAAAGGAAAAGTTCCAATTGATCTTAAAGAAGTGTTAAAAGAAATTATAACTGTAGAATCTAGTGGGTATAATATAAAAAATATTGTAATAAATACAGGTCAGTTATATAGATTAGGTGAAGAAATTAATTATGTTGGAAACGTGGTTTCTCAAATTAAAAAAAATTTTCCGAAATACAAAATTGCAGTTGAAATAGCACCATTTGCATTAACGGAAAGAAAAAATTTAATGAATTATTTAGAACAAACAGGTCTTGCTAAAACCGACACATTTATGATAAATATTGAAATGGTAAATGATAAAGCAAGGATGCAACTAGCACCAGGAAAACCTAAAAAAGAAAAATATCTGCAAATATTTAATCAGTTAGCAAACTTAGGATATGGTGTATCAACTGTAATTCAAACAAATTTTTATCCAGAACTTGAGCCAATAAAAGAGGTTGCAGAATTTATTTCGAAAACTTATGAAATAGGTTTAGGTAAAGTTGTACCTGAACTTTTAGTTAGTAGAGCTGTACCTAAAAGCAAATTGAATGATATTTATTGGAAGACATTAAGTAAAGATTTTGTAGATAGAGAAGAAGTATGGCCAATAATGTTAAAAAGGTTTGAATTATTTAATGAAAGACTTAAAGTCTTACAAGGTGCAATGGAAGATAAATATTTTCAAAAACCAAGTGCCGGATGTGTGGAATGTGGAATGTGTAATCTGAATTATAACACAAGATCAAAAATTATCAATTAATTTTTTATTTTTTTTGTTATTTTTTGTGAACTGAATTTTTTAATTACTTGATAAAAAAGATAAGAAATGTTTTACTAGATTTGGAGATATTAAAATTTTCTTTTGTGAAGTGAATATAAATATGCAAAAAAAAGATACATACCAACAAAAGAATATGCAATTAATGTCCCCCAATATATTCCAGTTAATGGATAGAAAAAATAAACTCCACAGCTAAAAAATATCATTGACCAAAGACCTTGAGGAACATATTTAATTATAGTGTGTACTGGTTTATTACCATAAGATATTTGCGTTATTAGTATTAATGGAAAAAGTGTTGTTGAAAAAGCTGAGAAAAGTCCTGCCCATTGAGGCCCAACAACTTTAGCAATCATTATAATAAACACAATAATTATTGTAGCAAAAACTGAACGAAATATTAAAATAGATGGAGTAATCTTTACACTTTTTTTAATTTTAACTTCTTTGATATCTTTCATCAAATAAATAAATATGGGGATTGATACAACTAAGAGTATCACTGCAAAGATGGGGATTATATGAATGAGATTAATCAAATAAATTGAGATGAAATAAGTGCTTAATGCGAACAGAGACGAAGCCAGTATTTCAAATCTCTTAAAAACTAGGGATGCCTTATAATAAGTATAAATAAAAACCTGAAGAGCGACCATGCCTGCCAGATTATAAACCGCACTTTTCGCAGCGAATTCTGTTCCATTTTCGAGTCCAAAGAAAAATAGTGTTATTGCTGTTCCTGTAGGGAAACCAGATATTATCCCTGCGTATTTTGGACCAATTTTTTCTGATAAGATAGAAAGTGCAAGAATAAATGATAGCGCAATTACAAATTTGATTATAAAAATATAGTCAAGCATGCAATTAAATATGATTTATACTATATATTGTTTTTCAATAAATAAACCGTTAATTTTTTATTCTTTCTCATTATTATTTATATGATAGGTTGTGAAATTCCAAGAGCATTTAGAAGAAGTTTCTGGAAAAATATTTGATGCAAAGTGACCAGATGGAAATTGGAAAAGTCTTTTTCCAAAAGCGGTTGCAGTAATTCTTGAGAAAAAGTTAGCTGATAAGCGAGTGTATACACTTCCTAAATAATTATTTTAGGGACAAAATTAATTAAGGTAACAATAAACCTTAGTTTATGGACTTAAGTATAGCTGCTAATGCATTAAAATCTGTAAGTGAATTGAGTTATTTTGTACTTTTCTTGATTTTTATTATTGAAGGTGCTATTGTAAATTATGTTGCTGCTTTTGCAGCTTCACTTGGTTTTTTTAATGTATTTATAGTATATATCTTAGCGGTCTTAGGTAATCTTATCGGCGATCTTATTTATTATACAATAGGAAAAATGAGCAAAAAAAGAATTATTGATAAGTATATTCGTAAAAAATTTAAATTTTTACAAATTAAAAAATTGAATTCCCTTATTAAAAAACACTCTTTTAAAAGTTTACTTGTTATTAAAACAGCACCGCTTTTTCCAATGCCAGGTTTAATTATGGTAGGATATTCTAAAATGCCAATAAAAAAATTTATTTTATACACCTTAATTGTAAGTATTGTTCATTGTGGCATAATTACAATAATAGGTTATTATTCTGGAGCATTGTTTAGTTATCTATATGAATATTTTCAACTCGGAATTATTTTAGCTGCCATGTTAATTGCATTGATTATAGGGATATGGTTATTAACTGAGTCGATATTAAAAAAATATTTCAAAAAAATTAAAAATAATTAAAAGATATGTTGGTCAATATAATGAAAAATGTTATAATAACTGCATCTGATGAAAATTACGGAGAATTTTTAATTAATCACTATCTTAAATCATTAAAAGAAAATGTAGATATGAAAAATGTGGATATTCTTGTTTTAGATTATGGACTGACAAAAGAACAAGTTATAAAATTAAAAAATAATAAAATTATTGTAAAAAAATGTAATAAAGATGGAAATATTGGAAATATTAGATTTAGAGATGCTGCTCAGTTTTTAAGTAAAAGATTTTATGATCAGGTTTTGATGACTGATGGAGGGGACATAATTTTCCAAAAAGATATTAGTGAAATTTTTAAAAAAAATAAGGATGAATTTCGTGCAGTTGTTGAAACTTATTTTATTATTAATCTTAATACAACATTCTCCAATGTTTTCTTTGGAAAAGAAAACGTAAAAAAAATGTATCAAATTTTAAAAGGAAAGAAAATGATTAATTGTGGTGTAGTATTAGGTCCAAAAAATAAGATGCTATCTTTAAGTAAAGAAGTTTATAGTTTAATTAAAAACAAATATGGGTATGGACCGGATCAAGCAGCTGTAAATTATGTTCTTTATCGTGATGGATTTAAAGCATTGGATCAGGGATATAATATGATATTTCAAACTTGTAAAAGGGAATTTTTTATTGAAAATGGAGAATTTTATTTTGAAAATGGTAAAAAAATACCAATTGTGCATAATGCTGGTGGGAAAGATTTTATGAGAATAATTAAAAATTTTGGATATGGCAAAAAATATAATAAAATAAGAAAATTAAATTATTATGTACTGCGAAGCATTGGAAAAATCAGAAACAAAATTATGAGATAAATAGATTAAAATATTTTATTTGAAAATAAGTGAAAGATTTTTAAGTAGATAAAAATAATTATGTTTATGGTATTAAAAAGAATTAATTCAGATTATATTAAATCGTTCAGTGAAATGCCTTATCATATTGCTGCACATTTTAAAAAAAATAAAAATAGATCAATTAAATCAAATAGTATCCTAATAATAAATACTTGTATTCTGCTAGGAGATTATTTAGTTTCTCTACCAGTTATTAGAGAATTTATCAAAAAAACTAATTTAAAAGTGGATATGGTCGTTTCACCTGCAGTGTATCAAATAACAACAAAAATTAGAGGCATTGGAAAAGTATATGTTGCAAAAACAATTGAATCTGTGAATAATAAAAACCATTTAAAAATACCAAACAAATTTGATAATTATGATACAATAATAGTTATTAGAATAAATCAAGCTGCTTACAATCTTTTGCAAAATATAAGCTTTAGAAAAATTAATACGCATGTTTGGCATTATATCAAATATTATGGATTTAATATGATTAAAAATAATTTAACAAGAAAATATCCAAAACAAATGAGAGTTGCTATTAGTGAAATTCTTTTAGGAAAACTTACAAAAAGAGAACTTCAGAAAGTATTTGATGAAAATAATTTCGAAGAAATATTTTGTATACCCAAATCGGATTATAATAAATTGAAAAAATTCCATGAATTGAATACAAATAAAAAAATTGTGCTTATCCATACCGGCACAAATTGGTATATGAAAAAGTGGGAAAATAATAAATGGGAAAAATTAATTAAAAAAATAAACAAATTAAAAAAATTTAGATTTATTTTTATAGGAACAGAAAATGAAAAAGAGGATTATGATATAATTAGCAAAAAAATAAATTTCAAATTGCATTCTTTGATTGGCAAAACAACTACTTATGAATTAATGCTAGTAATGAGGAGGTGCAATTATTTTATTGGAATAGATAGTGGTCCAAGAAACATGGCTCATTTATCAAATTTGAGAACCCTAATTTTGTTAGGACCTGGTCCACACATATTTATGCCCCTGAATAAAAATGATAAAATAATTGATAAATCCAATGGTAAAGGATTATATCAAATGTATTGGGGAAAGAAAACTGGATTCATTGATATGATAACTGTAGATGATGCTTATAAGGGATTTAAGAGTTTAATAAAAAGTTAAGATATTTTATAATTTTAAAAGAATAATAATTATAATTTTGATAAGTATTTAATTATTCAATTAAGCAAATCAATTCTTTCCCAACACTTTGGTTATAAAATAAATCATTATTCCTGTGTATATTAAACCAAGCATTGCTTCTATAACTACAAAATATCTAAAAATGCCACGTGGAATAATATCTCCATAACTTAGTGTTGTTATAGTTGTAGAAGAAAAGTATAATGCATTAGAAAACGTAAGATTTGAGTATATCCCATCAACTCTAAACATATCTTCTTTTAGTGTTGCAGGCTCAGTATAAATAATTGCAAACATAATTATTGTCATTAAATATATCAAAATAAGACTCATTACAAATTCTATTTTATGTATATTATCTTTTGAAAATAGATTTATGTAATAACTAGTAAACCTAAAAGTAAAAAGTAGTATAAAAAGTATATCTGCAAACATATCTAAATCAAAAACAAGTGATGAAAAAATTTTATGTAAAAATAATGCTATAAAAAAAGACTTAAAAGTACACTTATTCTCGTAATAAATTGTTTTTTATAATTATTATTTTTTATCATATTCCATCTTAAAAGTAAGATATTACAAAGTTATTAAAATTTATCAATTAAAAATTTAAAAATTATTCATACCTTAATGCATCAACAGGTTTTAATTTTGATGCTCTATAAGCAGGTATTGCTCCTGCAACCATGCCAATAAGAATAGATCCAGTTATTGATTGTATTAGTAAACTTGTTGGAATCAAGGTTTTAAGTTTAATACCAGGTCCAATACTCATACCAATAAGATTAGGTAATAGACTTGAAATAGCTGCACCAAGCCCTATTCCAATTAAACCTCCAACTAAACCAACAAGTCCTGAATTCATAAGAAATATAAGCATTATGTCTAAATTTTTTGCACCTATTGCTTTCATGACTCCTATTTCCCTAGTTTTTTCAAGTACTGATGTAAACATAGTATTTGCAATTCCGACTGCTCCAACAAGCAAAGATACACCAGCTATTGCTGCTAAAAATATAGTAAATGTTTGAGTAATACTTTGAATATTTGCCTGTATTGCTTTTGCAGAAGTTATTGAATAGTCTTTTGTTTTGGTTGTAACATGTCTTGAAAGCATAAGTCTTGCATCAGTTTCATTTACAATTAAATCTACATTATCAGTATTTTCCACTTTTAGAATTATTGAATCTATTTTATCAGGTCCCAAGTTTAAGACATCTCTTGCTGCTAAAGAAGGCATAAAAACAACATTGTCATCTCCTGCTCCAGAAGATTGTAGTATGCCTACAATTTTAAAAGTTTGTGGAGGATAATTGGCCATATAAATTGTTACAACTCTATTAACAACTAATGGCTGTTTAAAATTTTTTGTTGCAATTCTATTTCCAATTACAATAACTTTTTCATTTGTGTCTCCTGAATTTAAGTATCTGCCAGATTCTAATGGTGTAGTTACCATATTCTGCCATGCCATTGTATCTACTCCTTGCACAGAAATAGAAGAGGTTTCAGCTAGATAAGTTAAAGATGCCCTTCCGGAAACAATACCATTTACAAATTTTACACCTTCAATTGTTTTTATTATTTGAACATCCCTATTTGTAAGATTTTTTACTTTAGATGATATAGTAGAAGAACTACTGCCTTCGCCACCACCAAAATCTCCACCTGTTCTAAATCCACCAGATGCTCTTTGTGCTCCTGGTGAAACAGTTATAAGATCTGCTCCAAGTCCACCTAACCTATCATTGACACTAGCTTGCGCTCCCTCACCAATTGAAACAATTGCTACCATTGCAGCAACTCCTATCACAATTCCAATTATGGTGAGCCAACTTCTAAGTTTGCTATGTAATAAAATGTTCAAAGCTAATCTGAATGATTTTCTAAGTCTCATTTTGTTCTCTTGTTTTTGTTACTTCTTACTTTTTGATTTGTAATCTAATTAGTAATTTAAATAAATTAAATAAAATAAATCATAAAATAATATTTTTAGCATTTCAATTATTTTTTGTTTTTCATTGTTTTTCTATAGATATAAAATCCAACTAATAAAACAACACCTGCTAATATGTAGTAAAATGTTGTACTCCCAATAAAAGAAGTGGAAGTTGTTTGTGCAGCTCCATACCCTCCAACTCCATTTGTTAAGGAAGTAGCTGATCTAAATTGAATTTGAACTGTTTTGTTAAAACTTCTTCTTTGACCAGTTGTATCGGTATAATCAATTATTACCTTCAAACCATTAGAATCGGTATTATTGAGTCTGGATCTAAAAGATGCCATTTGTTCAGGTGTTAAATTACTATTTGCTGCTGCTCTTGGTCCCGCATTTGTTTGTCCACTTAATGTATTACCAAAAGTTGCATTAGTTGCACTATTTGCTGCTGCTATTTGAAACGAAACAAGGGTATAATCTCCTTTGTCAAGATTACCAATTATTGCTGAGTTTGTACCACTTATCCTATATGCACTTTGTGAGGGAATTGTAACAGAAACTGACTGTGCTGGATTACTTCCAATATTTGAAACAGATAATGAAGTTTGTCCTGCAGAGCTTTCTGAAAATGCAACATCAAAATTCGTTTCTCCTCCAACAAAAACTCCTGCTTTTGTAGTTGTTGTTGTTTGAGTTGCATCAAGAGTTGATTCAGATTTAAGAGTTAAATCAAGTTGGTAAAGTCCAGGATTTGCATTAATATCTGCAATTACTTTATAAGATAAAACTACTGATTCACCTGCACCTAAATATTTAACATATTTTGTATCACTTGAATAAACAGGAAGTATTGTACCTTTTGCTTCATTCCATGAAAAAATCATATTTTGCAATGGAGCATTTCCTAAATTAATAATTGTAAAATTCATTTCTGTTTCTTTACCTGGTTCTAATTTAGATTTATCAACATAAATAATTTGGGCAAACTGTTGACTTGAAATATCAATATTAAATTCCGTTGTTATCCAATCATTATTATCGTATTTATATTTTAATTTCAAAGTTTTCTGTCCTTGAATTGCATCTTTATTAATTTGAACATTAAATTCTAATGGAACATAATCATTTCCACTTTGATATGCTGATAAATGAGAAATGGTTTTTCCAATATTACTACCCGATACTATAAAAGGAAAATCAGGTATTAATTCCACAGCTAAATTATCAACTGCTATACCTCCGTAATTTTCAAATTTAAATCTTAAAGTAACTGAATCGCCAGCTTTTGCTGGACTTGGATTTTGGTTTAATAAAGATACAACTACATTAGGTAAACTAGTAGTTGTACTTTGAGCATAAACTGACACTGGAACCAAACTTAAAATAACTAATAAAACAACCAATAAAATAGATTTTTTCATTTTACATCTCCTCCTTTGGTGATTTCACCATCTTTTAATTGTACCAATCTTTTAGCTCTTTTAGCTAAATTCAAATCATGTGTAACCATAATTATTGTCTTACCTTGTTCTTTCCAAAGTTTTTCAAGTAAACTCATAACATCAGAACCCGCTTTACTATCTAAATTGCCAGTTGGTTCATCTGCAAGTATCACATCAGGATTATTGGAAAGCGATCTTGCAATTGCCACTCTTTGTTGTTGACCGCCGGACATTTGAGAAGGTAAATGATCCATTCTATCCCCTAAATTTACTATATTTAATAATTCAATTGCTTTTTTTCTAGAAACATCAGAGGGTACATCTTGAAATTCTAGTGGTAACATTACATTTTCAAGAGCTGTTAAATTAGGTATTAAATTAAACTGCTGAAAAATAAAACCAATTTTTTTACCGCGTATTTGTGAAAGATCAGATTCACTTAACTCTGAAATATTTTTTTTATCTAGAAAAATGGTTCCTTTTGATGGAAGATCTAAACATCCAACAAGGTTCATCATTGTGCTTTTTCCTGAACCTGAAGTCCCGGTTATAGCTAAGAATTCGCCCTGGTCAATTGTTAAACTAACTCCTTTTAGGGCTTGCACTTCTACTTCACCCATTTTATAGGTTTTCCAAACATCCACTAATTTTATGACCACTTCTTTTTTCATATTACATTACCGCACATTTACTTATTGATATCAATTAGTATCAATTATTTTAATGTCTGATTTTTAATGTCTAATTCTTGGATTTATTGACGGTGGAAATGGAAGTACTAACTCTCTTGGAAAATTAGGAGAGCGATTTTGATGTTCTTGCCAATTTTCAGAGTAAATTTCAGTTTTAGAGTGTAAAATAATTTCACCAGAGTCAACATTAATTAAAAATAGTTGCATTGTAGAATTACCATAAAAAATAACCTGCAAGACTTTATTTTGAGAATTGCCTTCTTTAATTGCCCTCATCTTATCAGCAACAGTTATTTTATAAGTGGATTCATTAATTCCCATAGTGTGCAATTTATCTGTTGCAATTTTTACTGCAAAGTCTTTTTGTTCTTGTGTTGTTTTCACAAAGCTTGATTTTAAATGATATACCTTAAATAAACCAATAACAATAAACAGTAAAAACAATGCAATGATTATAAGAGTTGTAATTTTCCAAAAACGACTAACACCAAAACTATTCGAATTCTTATTTGTGTTAAAGGTATTAGATTTAAGATTGGATTTTAAATTTACTTTTTTATTATTTTTATTGTAATCTGTTTTTTTCATTTTAAGCACCTGTTTAATAGTGGTTAATAATAATTTAAAATATAATTTAAATGCCAAGATTGACAATTAAAGTTTAATAATGTGAAACAACATATATATTTTGTGTGAAACTGGTTTCATTTTTGTGAAACCTAAGAGCGTTTAGTGAAGAAAGGTTTATATATTACTAAAAGATTGTTTCCTAATGGTCAAATACAAAATATACATTTCAATAGTAATTCTCATAGCTTCATTATTTTTATTATTCAATAGAATTTTTAGTCCCCAACCTATTCAAATAACATTAGAATCTGGACAAGAAATAACTACTTCAACTCCTGAATATTTTTCATTGGCAGAAGTGCTTTTATTAGTTTCTTGCTCATTTTTAATTGGTTCTACTGCAATTTATTTATATTATAATTCAGATAAATCAAATGAAAATCAACATAAAACTATTGTAAAATCTGAAAAAAAAATTGAATTTGATGATATCGATGATAAAGTGCTAAATTTACTTAAACCCGAAGAAAAGAAAGTTATCTTGATACTTAAAGAAAATAATGGTGAAATATTACAAAATAAATTAGTATTAAAATTAATGATTTCTAAGGTAAAAGTTACCAGAATATTACATAGATTACAGCAAAAGCAATTAATTACAAGAGAAAAATATGGATTAACAAATCTTGTCAAATTAAAAAAAGATAATTAAAATTAGATAAAAATTAAACAAAGTTCGTACGACCGAGCAATGCGAGTGTCGTACTTAAGTAGCGTGTCAACCGAGCTACCAGTTGTGGGGGTGCCGGAGTGGTCAAACGGGTACGATTCAGAGTCGTATAGCTTAGTGCTTTCGAGGGTTCGAATCCCTTCCCCCGCACTCATAATTTTAAAAAAATTCTCAGACGATTAACTAAAAGTTAATCGGCTCCCGTGCGAACGAAGGTCAGCTCTTCGAATCCCTTCTCCCGCATTTCTTATTGATTTAAACTAAAAAGAATATATTCGAACAAAACTGCAATCCTTTTAAACAGTAACCCATTTAATCTACCTATGCACAAAAAAATAGAACTCTTAGCTCCTGCAGGAAGCATGGCAAATCTTAAAGCAGCAATTAGTAGAAAAGCTGATGCTGTATTTTTAGGTATGACTAGATTTGGTGCAAGAAGTTACGCCTCAAACTTTAATGATTCTTATCTTAAAGAAGCAATAAACATTTGCAAAGCGAATAATGTTCGATTGTTTCTTACTATGAATACTTTGATAAAAAATAATGAAATTGATGAGTTCTTTGAACAACTTACCTATGCATACACTCTTGGAATTGATGCAGTTATTATTCAAGAAATTTCATTTTTAGATATTATTAAAAAAAATTATCCAGATCTAAGAGTACATATTTCAACACAAGCAGGCATCATGAATTCATATCATGCTACTCTTCTAAACAAAGCTGATAGAATTAATTTAGCTAGAGAACTTTCTAAAGAAGAAATTAAAGAGATACGCAAAAATTATCCAAAAGAGATAGAAATTTTTTGCCATGGTGCACTTTGCGTAAGTGTATCAGGTTCATGTCTTTTCTCTAGTTTACTTGGTGGAAGATCAGGCAATAGAGGAAAATGTGCACAACCTTGCAGAAGACAATATAATCATGTGTCTTATCTTTCCACAAAAGAATTATTTTTGTTAGAAAAGATTCCAGAACTTATTGACATTGGAGTTGATTCTATTAAAATTGAAGGAAGAATGAGAACACCAAATTATGTTGCAACAACAACAGAAATTTATCGAGAAGCCTTAGATAGTCATTATAAGGGAAAATTTAAGGTAACAAAAGAAATGGAACAAAAACTTCATAATGCGTTTAATAGAGAGTTTACACAGGGATTTTTTGTGTCTTCTGAAAATATTTTGAATAGAAATGATTCAGCTGGAAAATCCCTTATCACGCAAAAAGAATTTTATGAAGTCCCAAGTAAAAAATATGTTTCAAATCGCATCAAACCAAAAGTAATTTTACCAAAATTTCAACATAAATCTTCTCAAACAAAAAATCTGATTGTGCGAGCTTATAATATGGAAGATGCAATTATTGCTTCGAAAGAAGGAGCAGATATTATTTATTTTGACCTTTTTAATAATGATTTTATTAAATTAAAATCCCAGATTTCATCAAAACTATTTGGTATAACACCTAGAATTATGTTAGATAGTGATATTGAACAAATTAAAAAGGAAATTGCACTTAAAGAGCCAGATGGAATCTTTGCGGGAAATATTGGAATACTTAACCTTGGCCTAACTGTACCAATACATTTAGATTATAATATTAACATTTTTAATGATATTGACCTTGATTATGTATTAAAAAAAGGAGCAACTCCCATAATTTCTCCTGAACTTTCATTACATGAACTTAAACAATTTCAAAACAAAAATTTTATTGTATTTGTGCATGGAAAAATAAAACTTATGACACTACGACACAAATTAGATAAAGGTGATATTCGCGACCAAACAAATGCAGTATTTCATGTAAATGCAATCCATAATGGTTCTGAAATACTTAATGGAAAAGAATTAGGATTATTTAGTCTATGTTCTAGTTTACCAAAAGAGGGAATTACTAATTTTTTTATTGATACAGATAAACGAATTGGAGAAGTTACTGCGTTATATAGACAAATTTTAGATCAAAAACCTGTAAAAGATAGAAAAATTAAGAAAAAATATGTTGTTGCTTGGTTCTATAAAGGCGTTGCTTAAAATTTTAATAGAGAATATATTAATATCCAATAAATTATTAGAATCTACTAATATCTTTTTTAATATTCTTAGCAAGTTTTTTCATTTCCATTAAAGTAGCTTCAAGTTCAGCTGCTGTTTTTTTCGGACCTCCTTCTTTAGAATAAAGTAAATAATGTCGTATATCCAATGCCATCATACTTAAATTGCCTTGTTTACCATCCAATTCAATAATTTCTAGACATATTTTAGATATTTTCTTAGTTGCTTCACGTAATGCCTCAATATTATTTTTCATAGCTGCTTTTCTATATTCTTTTACTGCTTGTGATAATCTTTCCATAGTATTTAATCAAAACTTCTAGTTTAAATTTTTTTTGATATATTTTGATATAATTAATGTATGAAATATAGTAGTATTTGTATCTTTTATTCTTCAAAATTTTATAAAATCGTAGGCAAAATACCCACAAATTTATTTGTGGGATGAATGCCGTGCCTCTCTTCAGTATTTGTACAAGAGGCAGAAGCAGTAAAAACATTTGATAGATATTTCTGTTTGTTCTAGCTCGTTAGAGCGATTAAAAACAAAAAACGAACGGAATCCCTACCACACTAAGTCAACTTCTGCCCTCTTAAAAGGCTATCCTCAGAATGATTTTCAAAATCATGTTCTTCAAGGGTGTGATCTTGAATTCCATCTCCATCATGATCGTGGTCTTCATGATGATGCCCAAGTTCCGTATCACAACCCGTAATAAACAAAACCAACAATAATAAGATTAGTGCAATTACAATTCTCATTTTACCTCACCCATGTCCATGTGCAGGACCATATAATGTTACCAAGGCAGTTATGCCTATACCTAATAATATTGCAAAAATATGTAAAATGATATCTTTTAGTTTGCATTGCCTATGTAATTGTGGAACTAGATTTGAAGCTGCAATATAGATGAAATTACCTGCAGCAAAAGGAATTACAAACTCAGTAAATCCATGCAATTTTTCTATTAAGAGAATTCCTACTAATGTACCCACTATTGCAGTAGCAGCAGATAAGAAATTAAAGATTAATGCTTTTTTCTTAGACATTCCAGAATAAAGTAAAACGCCAAAATCAGCTATTTCTTGAGGAATTTCATGGAATATGATGGAGATTGTTGCTGCAATTCCAAGAGTTACATTTACTGCGTAACTTCCAGCAATAACTAATCCGTCAATAAAATTATGTATGCCATCTCCTATTAAATTAATAGGTGCAAGATTATACGCATGACCGTGCCCACAATCGCCTTCTTCACATTTTTTACTATGGTGAAAATGAACAAATTTTTCTAAAGCAAACATTACTAAAAATCCAGATAAAATGTAAAATGCTAATCCTAATGTATATTTATGTGAAACTGCCTCTGGTAAAAAATCCATAAATACCGTACTTAATAATACTCCAACAGATACACTAAGTAAGAAGAGTAAAATGTTATCGGATATTTTTTTCTTCAATAAAAAAGGTATAGCAAAGATTACTGAGATTGAAGATACAATAATTACGCTAACTAATGGATATAAGATATTCATATCAAGATGTTTAATCCATATATTTATAAATATTAATGATTCCCATTCTCAATAAGAAAAATGCCACGAAAATCAAGAAATACCAAACAAAAGGAATTAATCCAAAAAGAAATTGAAAAAATTAATAATTTCTTTACTGTAGAGGATTTACATAAAAAAATAAGCAAAGATATTGGGTTAGCTACAACATACAGATTTTTGAAGGAACTTAGAAAAAATGGAAAAATATACTCATACACCTGCGACAATAGGTTGGTTTATTCAAAAGAGAGAAAAAGCCACTGCCATTTTATTTGTGAAGAAACTGGAATTATAACTCATTTTGACGTTGATTCGCTAGATTTTTTAAAAGACAAAATTCCGGGAACAATAACCAGCTTTCAGATAGAAGTAAAAGGAACATGCAAAAAATGCTTAAAGAATTAATGCAGTTTATCTATTCGATTTTTCAACTGTTTCTTCAAAAATTGGTTGACAGCTTAAGTTTAGTAATTGATAATTTAATAATACTAAAAGAAGCAAGAGTGGAATTTTCTTATTTGCCTACCGTAAATGATGCTCGTCTTTTCGCCTCAATCATGGAAATAGATCACTTAACTCAAATTACACACTACAATTTACTGGAAAAGATAATGAACTAAAAATTATTAAAAAAATAGTGCCAATTGATTTTTCTTCATCTAGTCGTGATGATGTTTTATTATATTCACCTATGTTAGGAAGATTATATTATTTAATGGGTTTACCTAAAGGAGATATGCAAAATAAAGGATACAGTGTTAAAATACCAACTGAATGGATTTTAGATGATAATTACAAAAGGGAATTTTTATCATGCCTTATGGATACCACTTTGAACATTACTAAATCAAGTATTCAAATTAAAAAAGGATCGAATATTGATGATAAAAGCGCCTTAACAAAATATATGACAATTGTTGCAGATATGCTTTCAGATTTTGGTATTGCCTTAACAAACAAAGCTGTTTCGATATATACTGGAAATGGAGGTAACTCAAAAAATGAAAATTATAAACATCTTGTAGGAAAAGTAAATATTTTAGCATCTAAAAAAAATGTTCAAAAAATAATCTCAAACTTAAATATACAATTTCCAACAAAAAAAGAAATTTTAGAAAAAAAACTTGAAACATATAAATAAACTAATCCATCAAAAAACATATATACTAATTCTGCAGTTTTGATAATAAAATGGGAATAGAGATATGCACAGTATCAGGATATAATGAAGTTGGAAGAAATATGACTGCTGTTCGTGTAGACGATGAAGTAGTAATATTTGATATGGGAATTCACCTTGAAAATTACATTTCTTATACAAATGATGAAGAGCTTATTGTATATGACACAAAAGCAATGATAGATGTTCAAGCACTACCCGATGTTGCACTAATTGAAGATTGGCGTCCAATGGTAAAAGCAATAGTTCCAACACATGCCCATTTAGATCATATTGGTGGAATTCCTTTTCTAGCTAATAGATACAAATGTCCAGTTATATGTTCACCTTATACTGCAGAAGTTTTAAGAAGAATTATGGAAGATCAAAAGTTAGAATTAAGATCACAGCTAAAAGTTTTAACAGTAAATGGAACAATAAAAATTACAAATAAACTAAGATTAGAATTTGTAGAGATTACACATTCTACACCAAATACAGTTATGGCATTTTTACATACCCCTTATGGTGTAATAGTTTATGCTAATGATTTCAAATTTGATTTGTATCCAACACTTGGAAAAAAACCAGATATTGAAAGACTCAAAAAATTAGGTGATAATGGAATTTTATGCCTTATTATTGATTCAACCTATGCTGGAGAGAGAATAAAAATGCCATCTGAAAGTGTGGCTAAGCAAATGCTAAAAGATGTGCTTATTGGGACTGATTCAAGAAACAAGGCAGTTATTGTAACAACATTTTCAAGCCATATTGCAAGACTAAAAAGTATTATTGAATTTGGCAAAAAAATGAATAGAAAAATTGTTTTTCTTGGAAGATCATTATCAAAATATTGTTATGCAAGTGAAGATATTGGAATTGTAAATTTTTCAAAAGATGTTGAAATCGTAAAATATAGAAGTCAAATTTCTAAAAAATTAAAGCAAGTAATGAAAGAAGGTAAACACAAATATTTGTTAGTTGTAACTGGACACCAAGGTGAACCAAGAGCAACACTATCAAAAATGGTCTCAGGAGAATTAGGATTTAGATTTGATCAAAATGACCACGTAATATTTTCATGTAAAGTTATACCAACTGAAACAAATAGAAATAATAGAGAAATCCTTGAAGAAAAGTTAAAAGCCCATAAAGTTCGTATGTTTAAAGATATCCATGTAAGCGGACATGCAGCAAGAGAAGACTTAAGAAGATTGTTAGAACTTTTAACACCAAAAAATGTAATTCCTGCTCATGGAGACTTATCAAAAACAAGTGAGCTTGCAGCTCTTTCAGAAGAATTAGGATACAAACGTGGCAGAAATGTTTTTCTTATGAGCAATGGTGGCAGAATAGAAATAAAAACCAAGTAACTTTTTTATTCAAATTCTTAACATTTTATTTAATATTTCATTACAAAACTAAATACAACAAAAATGCATAATAAAAAGTGAAGTTTTATAAATTAAACATATAATCATTTCTTGTTATAGAAGTTGTATAAAGATTAATTAAGGTGGTCAAAAATGAAACTTACTCTTGCAGAACCAAAATACTTTAAAGATAGTGTATCAATTATTTCTGAACTTGTTAATGAAGCAAGATTCAAAATTACAACAGATGCAATTGAACTAGTTGCAATGGATCCAGCAAATGTCGCTATGGTAATTTTCAAATTATTATCAAGCTGCTTTGTTGAATACGATGTAAAAAAAGAAGTTGATCTTTCTGTTAATCTTTCAAATCTAAAGCAGATATTAAGAAGAGCAAAACCAAATGATACTTTAACATTAGAAGTTGAAGAAAATAAATTAAAATTAACTTTAAAGAGCAATACCACAAGAACATTTTCACTTGCAATAATTGAAAGTGATGATAAAGAACAAAGAATACCGGAACTTAAATTTCCAGTTACTGTTAAAACAACATCAGCAATATTAAATGATGCAATTGAAGATGCTGATATTGTAGCTGAGTCTGTTTCATTTACCGTCGATGGAAAGAAATTTTTAGTTGAAGCAGATGGAGATTTGAGTAATTCTAAAACAGAGATAAAAGAAGATAGTGATACAAAAATAATTGGAGAACCTAAAGATAAAATCAAAGCAAAATATTCAATTGAATATCTCAAAAAGATGATGCAGGGTGGCAAATTGTCAAATAATGTCACAGTTCAATTCAATAAGGATTATCCTTTGAAAATTGATTACAAAGAAGTTGACAAAGTAATGCTCTCATTTATCTTGGCACCAAGAGTAGAGAACGATTAATCTTATGAATAGAGAAAAAGAACTAGAAAATATTAAACGTTTTTCAGATTATAAGATTATGTTCTATAGAGATAATGTCTTAAGACATTCTAAAAGAGTAGTTTTGCTATTAAAAGAAGTAATGCCTAAAATAAAAAAAGCAATTCCTAATTTTAATGAGAAACTTTCTTTAGTAATGGCGAAAGTACATGATGACCCTGAAATGATTACTGGAGATATTACACTTTATCAAAAAGGAAAAATGAATGCTATACAACTTAAAGAAGTTGAAAAAAATGAACTGATTGCTATTGAAAAATTATCAAAAATCTTTCCAGAAAAAATTGATAATATAAATTATAAAAGTGCATTATTGCACGTCCATAAAAAAGATTGTATTGAAGCTCAAGTTGTCTCTTATCTTGACAAATTAGATGGTATGTGTACAAGTTTGCATGAATTACATGCAAATAATGAATCATTTGTTGAACCTGTTTTGATATATAGCTCCATATTTGTCAACTTTACAAATAAATTTCCTGAATTAAAACTAATAGTTGGTACCGGACACCCATTATTTGTAAAATGGAATCCTATTAATATAAACAAAATTTTAGAAAAAGGTAGACTCCACGATAAAAATTCTATTAAGAAACTATCTGAAATAGAACAATATGACAAATGGAAAGAAATTATTGTAAAATGTTCTAATCTAAATGATTTAATAACAAAAGTAGAATAATTTAAAATAAATTCCTTAAATACTTCTTGAAAAGAAATATTTAAAAACTCATTCTTTATATAATTGAAAAATAAGAATTATGTAAAAAAGAGACTAAGAATGACTATAATTCAACTCAGATCATTGACTAGATTATATGTAATGGGAAAAGAAAATATAGCTGCCCTAGATGATATTAATCTTGATATTAAACAAGGTGAATTTGTAGCAATAATAGGACCATCTGGTTCTGGAAAATCAACTCTTGCGAATGTTATTGGAGGATTAGATAAACCTAATAGGGGAATGATAATTGTCGATAATGAAGAAATAAATAAATTAAATGATAAGAAATTATCGAATTATAGAAATAAAAAAATAGGCTTTGTTTTTCAGTCATTTAATCTTCTTCCAACATATACTGCTTTGGAAAATGTTATGTTGCCACTGATACTTTCAAGCCAACCATCAAAACTTCGCAAACAAAAAGCATTAGAATGTTTAAAGGCAGTTGGTCTTGAGAATCGAACTAACCATAAACCAGATCAGTTATCAGGTGGGGAGCGCCAAAGAGTGAGTATTGCAAGAGCTCTTGTTAATAACCCACAAATAATTATTGCTGACGAACCAACAGGAAATTTAGATTCTAAAAAAAGTGCTGAAATTGTGTCCTTATTAAAAAACTTAAATCGTGATAGTGGAATAACAATTATTGTGATAACACATGACCAAAATGTTGCGCGTGAAGCTGATAGAATTTTACAAATGCAAGATGGAAAAATTTGGAAAGTAAAATGAGATTCATAGATTATATCACAATGGGTTTTAAGAATATTTGGAGACGTAAGTCTCGTTCATTTTTAACTATTTTTGCAGTAGTAATTGGTGCAATTTCAATTATTATTATGTTATCATTAGTATTAGGAGCTAAACAAGTAGCAACAAGACAATTAGAAAGTATTGATGGATTAACACTTATTTCTGTTTCTGCGAATCCTGAAATAACACAAAGTGGAAATTTGCTAAACACAGATTCGAATGGTGATGAATTTGGAAATAAATTAAATGATTCTACTGTTTCTATACTTAAACAAATTCCAAATGTAGTTGATGCTTCGCCAGTTGTTGGAATTTGGATTAAAAGTGCCAAACTTGAAGGTCAAGATAAAAAATATCGTGCTAACATAATGGCATATCCTCCAGAAACTAAGGTCTTAAATATTCCTGTCAGTGTAGGTAGAGGGTTGAATGCAGAAGATATGGATAAAATTGTTATTGGAACTGAATTACTGCGTAGCTTTGGTTATGCAAAAAATCCTAGTGATATTATCGGAAAAAGAATAATTCTCTATACTAATGAATATGTTGATTGGGGAGAGCAACCTCCAAAACCACCGGAAAATGCTGATGATGAATATTGGAACAAAATACAACAACAATCTCATGAAATCACTGCTGAGATTGTTGGTGTAATTACAAATGGACCAGATGAAAGTCAAAATTATATTACTTTAAATTGGGGAAAAAAATTGATGACTGGTCTAAATTGGAGATGGGATGATGGACAAAGAAAAGAATATGAAAAAAAGCGTATGGAAATTCAACAACAATTAAAATCAGAAATGAATGAATTACAAAAAACAAATGGAAACGAAAATATAAAATTAAATTGGGATGAACTAGTAAATAATAAACTAGAAGCACTTGGATATAATAATGCATACTTCCAAAATAATAGTAATTTTCTTGCGCTCGAAAAGCAAGATAATTTACAAAGAAATGGATATGGCTCGATATTATTAAGAGTTGATAATACTGCTAATATTGAAAGTGTTGAAAAAAATATTAAAAATTTAGGTTTTGGTACTTCAACTGCAAAGCAAATGCTAGATGAAATTGAAAAAATATTTGGTTTAATTGGAATGATTATTGGTGCCATTGGAGGAATTGTTTTATTTGTCGCTGCATTAGGCATTATTAATAATATGATTATGTCAACATATGAAAGAACTCGTGAAATTGGTGTATTAAGAGCTTGTGGAGCAACTCGTGGCACTATTAGAAATATGTTTATTTTTGAAGCAGGAATGTTAGGATTTTTAGGAGGGGTAATAGGTCTAGTTTTGAGCTTCGGTTTAGCAAAAATACTTAATATCATTGGTAATCAAATTGCTTTAAGTCAAAGTGTAGCAATAAATAATATTATTTCATTTCCACTATGGTTAATTATTGGTGTAATTAGTTTAACAACAATTATTGGAATTCTTGCAGGTTTACTTCCTGCTATTCGTGCTTCACACCTAAACCCAGTAGATGCTTTAAAATATGAATAAAAATTATTAGAATTCAAATCTTTTTTATAATTTTAATTTGTTATTGACAAAAAATAATCTTGTTGTATTTAATATTAGTTTTATTTTTTATTAATTAGAAACAGGTTTCTTATTTTTTTTATAAAACCAACTTCTTAGAACTAAAGGAGTTAAAATTGTTGTAAGTAAACTCATAAGTACAAGCGAAACATAAATATTTTGTCCAATTATTCCTGTATTCAAACCTATCAATGCTATAATCATTGCAACTTCCCCACGTGGAGACATTCCAAATCCAACTATTAATGAATCTTTATGAGACATACCCTGAAGTTTTGCAGGTATATAACAACCAATAACTTTAGTTATAACTGCAACAAATGTTAATGCAAGCAAAAACCAAATAACACTTATTGTTAAAGCGTTAAAATCCGCAAGTATTCCTAAAGATACAAAGAAAATAGATCCAAATATTATATACAAATATTCTGCTCCTTCTTTGTAATTTTTTCCATTTTTAAGAATTGCTCCTTCTAATGCAACTCCTGCTATGAATGCTCCAACAATAGCTGATAAACTTATGGCTTCTGCAATCATTGCATAAACAAATGCAAGTAACATTGCAAATATAAATACAAATTCTGGATGTTTTTTTGAAAGATTAGATGAATCTATTTTCTCAACAAGTAAGCTCAAATATTTATTTCCAATATATAAACCAATGATTAAGAATGCTATTGCCTTTACAAAAGTAATTGAAGTATTTACTAATGAAAATGAACCCTCAACTATTTGCCCAGATAAAGATAATGCTAAAAGGCTAAGAACATCATCTATTACTGCTGCTCCAATTATTGCTTTTGCAGCTTCATTTTTGAGTTGATTCATCTCTTTTAAAACATTAGCTGTAATTGCTATGCTTGTTGCTGTAAGTGCGGTTCCAACAAACACTGCTGTTGCAAAATCATAACCAAATAATTTTGATAAAAAATATCCCCCTATCCAAGGTACAATAACTCCAACAAGAGCAATTATACCATACTTTAAATTAAAAATTTCTTTTAATTTGAATTCTAATCCCACAACAAAAAGAAGTATAATTGCACCAAGCTGTGCAACACTTTTTACAAAATCTGTGTATGTAATCCAACCAAGTAAACTTGGTCCTATAAGTAGTCCAACAAGAATTTCTCCGATAACTGCTGATTGATTAATTCTTGAAGCAAGAAGATAACCCGCTAAAGCTACAAATAACAATAGACTCATTTGAAATTCAATAGATGCAACTAATTCTGATACCATAATAAAGAAAATATTGATTCATCATATAAAAATATTCTCATAAATTAGTTATTGGGTCATTTACCATTGTGTAATATAAACTATAATAATATAAACTACAATATAACAGAAGAAATAGTTTACTTTGTTTTTTGATCTTTATTTTTAATTTGATAATGTATTGCTTTTAATATTCTAAGAGTAAATTCTAAGCAAATTACAACAACAAAATAATAGATAAAAACCCCCCAAAGTTCAGGCAGTTTCATTGCATTTTGAATGGAGTTCTCAATTGAAAAATAAGTCAAATCTGACAGAAATACTGCAAGCAAAGATAATGGCACTAATTTTGACAATTCTTGGGCAAGTTCTTCTTGATAATAAGCAGCAATTCTAATTGCTCCAACTAGCCCCATTGATATCAAAAGAATAACTGAAGAGTTGTATGTTTTTCCCATAATAAGAAGTATTGCTGCCATTACTAAAAACCAGAAAAAAATAAGCAGAGGTATTACAATAAGATTTTCAAGAATATAAGCTGATATTTGAATAAGTTTTTTTAAAAACCCCTTAAAGTCTGATGAATGTTGACCCATTTTAAGGATTAATATGTCTCTTTTGGCAATGAATTTATAAAATTTAAATATAAATAAACCATATAAAAAAATTCCAATAGCAAAGAAAGCTAAAGGTATAATATTCTCTACAAAATTTTGAACTGTGAAATTACTGAGAGCTGCAGGATCTGATGAAGAGAAGTTTAATTCCATACTAGATTTATTTTGAAGGTATTATAAATAATTTTCCAAATATTAATTGGTAAATTAAACATAATTAAAAAAATTAAAGATAATGAAGAAAGGAGAAGTAGAAGAAAATTAATAACTAAATAGTATATTTAGTTCAAAAACAAAATGCTTAAATATACCTTGAATGTCCCAGTAACACAAAATTGAGTAATTGAGTTGAAACAAAATGAGCGCAGCAGCACATGATACACACGGTAAAGAACATGGTGCAGAACATAAAACACCTGCAGCTAGTCATGATGCTAATCAGGGTAGTAGCGATTATGGTTCAAAAGGCAACAAAGGAAAAGGTTTAGGAGCTGCACTTGCAATTGGTGGAATAGTTGCAATTTTAGCAGGAATTGGTGGATTATTTGGCAATGATTCAAATTACCATGTAAACGAAAAAATATCTTCTAACTATCAAATGCATTCTTCAGTTTATGATACAAATAGTCCTAGTCAAAATTATTCAAATTCTTATAATCCTTCTTCAAACTATAAAATATAAAGTTCTAACAAAACCTTTTTATGTGCTGAAATTTTACTAGTTTTATGAATAACGGCACCAAAAAGAAAGTTTTTAGCATATTGCCAAAAAAGTTAAAAGGAAAATATTCAATAGGTGAAAGAGTACCTTCTTCTGGAATTTATGAATGTAATGTATGTGAGAATTATACTGCATTCAAAAAAGGTGAATCTTTTTCTAAATGTGAAGATTGCATTACAGAAGGAAAAAGTGAAGTTAATAGATGGTATGTTACAAATGAAGTAATTCATTTCATGTCAAAAAATTTAAACATTGAATTTGAAAGAATTTCAACTTTCCATACACGCCTTGCTGTTAAGATAACTGAATCATCTGGTACTATGGGATTTGTTTATTTTCACACTATCTGGTTCGTGCTATGGGTTTTATGTAACAATGGGAACTTTGGACCTTATTTTGTATTTGATCCTTACCCTTATGGACTTTTAACTATGATTGTATCATTAGAAGCTATTTTTCTTAGCACATTTATTATGATAGGACAAAACATAATGACCCAGCAATCAGAATTAAGGTCAGAATTAGATTATCAAGTAAATCTTAAAACTGAAAAAGAGGTTGCTGAGATGATGGTATTATTAAAAGAATTGAAAGAAGATTATGCCATAATAAAAACACCAGTTTTAGAGAAGAGTGATAAGAAGAAAACTAAAAAAGAAAAGAAGAAAACTAAAAAAGAGCTTGAAAAAGAAGAAATTGAAAGAGAAGAAAGATTGTTAAGAGAAGCAGGAATTTATATGATGGTTCAGCCACAAGAAGAAGAAAGAGAATAAAAATAGAAAGATGTACAATGTTAAAAATAGTCATATAAAAAAAACAAACAATTTTAATAAATTCTAGGTAGCTTTTTATTCTTTGGTTAATATTCTAATATAATGATCATTAGAAAAGCTCTTCCAAAAGATTTTAAAGAATTAAAGCAATTGAAATCAGAATTTTTCTTATGGGAATGTTCAATGGATAAAAGGATGCATCCTGAGTATATAAAAAGAAATTTAGGTATAAGACTTGCAAAAAATCTAAGACAAACAAATACCATTTTTTTTATTGCAATAGATAATAAAAAGAAAAATGAAAATAAGAATGTAAAAAACATGAATCAAATTATAGGATATGTTGGTGCAGAAATCCAAAACAACCCCTCATTTGTAAAATCAGAAAAACGAGGTCATTTATTTAATCTTTATGTAAGACCAAATCACCAAAAAAAAGGAATTGGAACAAAATTAGTAAAGGAAGTTTTAGAGTGGTTCAAAGAAAATAATGTTGATGATTTGATGATAATGGCTTACAGTGAAAATAAAATTGCAAGAAGAATTTATAATAAAATTGGATTTAAAGATTATATTATTGAAATGAATAAATAACAAAATATTAGGTAGAAAGAATAATGTAACGTTGAGAATATTTTTTATTGACTTTTTCCAAATCTTTTTAAACATGCAACTTTTTGTAAAATAAATGGGTGATTTAATGAAAATAAAACAATTTCTAAAAGAAAATTTCACGACAAAAAAACTCACATTTTTAATGATTTTTGCCATTTTGGCTTTGATATCTCAAAGGATTAATTTTTCAGCATTAGTTGGTGCAGAAAATCAGTATTTAACTGTGTTCAACTTCTTTGCACCGATAGCCGGCATATTTTTAGGTCCTATATTTGGGATCGCTGCAGTCTTGCTGGCAGAAATTGCAAACAATATTCTAAGAGCTATGCCTTGGACAGTGCTTAACATGTCAAGACTCATCCCCATATTGCTAGCAACTTTTTATTTTGGTACAAGAAATAAAAATTGGCAGCAGAGACTTAGCATTATTATCCCTGTACTGGCCATAATTGCTTTTGTTTTGCATCCTGTCGGCAGGACTGTTTGGTTTTTTGGGTTTTACATGGCAATTCCATTGCTACCTTACATTTTACCAAAAAAATGGGGACAAAAATTGTTCCTAAAAAGTTTAGGTTCTACATTTACAGCTTACGCAATTGGTACAGCTCTTTGGATATGGACAATACCTATGACAAGAGCACAATGGTTAGTCCTTGTTCCACAAGTTGCATTTGAAAGATTATTATTTGCAAGTGGGATTATGGTATCTTACATTGTATTCAATACTTTGCTAGCAAAACTTGATGAGAAGTTTACAACAAATGCAATTTTTATTGATAAAGATTATATTCTTGGTAATAAATCCAAAAATTAATTTCTTTTTTGATTTAATTTTATTTATTATGTTTTGAATTAATGTTTTTATTATCAATATTTAAATAACCATCTTCTTTAGCTATTATTATGGAAAGCTTTAATGGATTTATTATCTATCCGACTTATAGAGTTAGAATAGTTGATGATATTGAAAAAGCATTCATCTATTTATATGGTAAATTAGAGAATGGAAAAAGTTTTCTTATTATTAAACATTTTAGACCTTATTTTTGTATTAAAACAAAAGATAAAGATAAAGCATCTGAATTAATTAAAAGATTAGATTTTGAAGAAGTTGAACTAAAAAATTTTGATGATGAACCTGTTATCAAATTATTGTTATGGAACCCGAAAGACGTTCCTGGTGCAAAACAACTTTTACAAGATAATGGAATAATATGTTATGAAGCAGATATAAGATTTGTGTATAGATTTTTGATTGATTATGACATAAAAGGATGTGTTGAGATAAAAAGTGTAAATAAACCAAAACAAGGATCTGATTTTAAGCAACATGTTGATTTAGTTTTTGAAGAACCTGAGATTTATCCAACATCATATCATGTAAAACTTAATACACTTTCAATAGATATTGAAACAGATGGTGAGGCCAGTAGAATATTTTGCATTTCTCTTTATAATGATGATATCAAAAAAGTACTAATTGCAAAACCTGGAAAATATGACCACGCTGAAAGTTTTGAAGATGAAAAATCAATGCTTTTAAGATTTAAAGAATTGATAGTGCAAGTAGATCCTGATATAATAACAGGATGGAATTTAATTGATTTTGATTTTAAAGTTATAAAAGAAAGATTCTCTTATTACAACATAGATTTTGCTTTTGGAAGAGATGATAGTATAAATTCCCTAAGATTAACTGATTCTTTTTTTCAAGATTCAAAAGCAGATATTTGTGGAAGATGTGTTTTGGATGGAATTAGATTAATGAAAATGTCATTTATAAAAATGATTGATTATAGATTAAATACTGTTGCAAAAAAACTTTTAGGAAAAGAAAAAATAATACAACAAACTGAAAGTTGGAAAGAAGATATTGAAAAAGCATTTGACAAAGATCCTCAACACCTAATAGATTATAATTTGCATGATTCAGTTATGGTTTATGAAATATTAGAAAAAGAAAAGTTGATTGATCTTACAATAAAAAGAACAACACTCACAAGAATGCAATTAGACAGGGTAAATGCTAGTGTTGCTTCTTTTGATTCACTTTACTTAAAAGAACTTCAAAAGAAAGGGTATGTTGCACCAACTGCATCAACCATAGAAGATAATGAAAGAATAAAAGGAGGATTTGTTAGAGAATCGAAACCAGGGATTTATAGTAACATAATAGTTTTTGATTTCAAAAGTCTGTATCCTAGTATTATGAGAACAATGAATATTGATCCTTTGGATTTTGTAAAAAGTGAGAATGTTCAAAAATTTGATAAAAATGACCTTGTTGAAACACCAAATGGTGCACATTTCAAAAAAAGAGATGGAATATTATCTTTGCTCATTACTTCACTTTGGCAGCAACGAGACAAAGCAAAAAAAGAAAATAATAAACTTGAATCTAATGCCATTAAAATTTTAATGAATTCATTATTTGGAGTTCTTGCGAATCCAACTTGTAGATTTTATAGTCTTGAAGTTGCAAATGGTATAACTCATTCAGGACAGTATTTTATCAAACTTTGTGCTGAAAAAATGCAAGAAAGTGGATATAATGTGATTTATGGTGACACTGATTCAATTTTTATAAATACCAATATTGAAGATTATGAAAAAGCTCTAAAATTAGGTTATGAACTCCAAGACAAAACAAATAATTTTTTAAAAGAATATATCAAAGAAAAATTCGATAGAACAAGTTATCTTGAATTAGAATTTGAAAAAGTATACAAGAAATTTCTCATGCCAAAGGTTAGAAAAAGTGAAGAAGGTGCAAAAAAAAGATATGTTGGACTACTAGAAAACAAAGGAAAAGATGAGCTTGAATTTGTAGGATTAGAATTTGTAAGAAGTGATTGGACTGATTTAGCTAAAAAGTTTCAACTTGAAATTATAGAGCGTATTTTTAGGGATGAAAAGATTGATGATTATATTATTTCATTTGTGGAAGATATTAAAAAAGGTAAATATGATGATTTATTGATTTATAGAAAATCAATCAGAAAATCTGTTGATGAATACACCAAAACAACTCCTCCACATATAAAAGCTGCAAGGTTAATTGGTAGAAAAACATCTGGATTAATAGAATATTATATAACAGAAAAAGGACCAGAGCCTGTTGAAAACAGAAAAAACAAAATAGATTATGAACATTACATTGAAAAACAATTAAAACCAATTGCTGATTCAGTTCTTGTTTTTTTTGGAAAAAATTTTGATGATTTAATTATTGGACATAAACAATCAAGCTTATTTGATTTCTAAAAATAATGAACAATAAAGATATTTTAAATGCTTTAAACATGGAAAATGAAAAAAAAGCCATGGACAAAGAAGAACAAGTAGAATTACCCTCTCTAATGGATGAAGAAACAAGATGAATCAGAACCAAAGGATGAAAATCCAGATCTTAATGATACAGAAATTTAACTCAAAGTTTAAATACTTTAATAATAAAAGCGATAATAGGAAGTGATATGAAAAATGTTAGGAAATTTAATTGGATATATTTTAGCAATGACTGTTGTTTACAAATTTTGTGCATTGCTAAAGTAAAAGAACTCCCTCCATTTTTGGAGGGAAATTTCTACGTAAATATTTCTTTAAGGTGCTTAAACAAATTAAAGCTATTATGATATTTTTTAATATAATTGTAAAGATAGATAACAATAGCTACATTAACAATAAACACTACTATTTTACTGAGCTTTAATCTGTGAATAATGCTTATTAATTCTATTGACAGAAAAACAAGCAAAATCCAGAATACAAAAACAATTGACCAGTATCTTCCTTTTGAAATTTCATATGCAATAATTAAGTGTGTTATTCCATAAAACGTCATTGCCGTCAAAAAAATCCAATAAGTGCTTGATGCAATGATGTGCGGAAAAGGTGCAACCCAGTTAAGAAAAACATCTTTTGGGTCCTCTTGAAATTCGAATGAATAGGTTTTTGAAATAAGATCATTGATTCTTACTCTGCCATAAATCAAAATAGAAAGAACAAGAATAAGCGCCAAAGCTCCTGTTATTCCTTTGTACCACGCTATAAATTTAAGACCTTGCTTCATAAAATATAAAAGTTGTTGGAGTTTATATTATTTAGTTAAAATAGATTTAATCAAAACTCCTAAATTTATTTATGAAATTTTTAAATTGATTATTATTTCTGTTTACCTTTAACTTTATCCCAATCTTCAAGGAACTTTTTAACTCCTGAATCTGTAAGTGAATGTTTAAACATACTATCAAATATAGAGTAAGGTATTGTTACAATATCAGCACCGATTAATGCTGCATCTTTTACATGTATTGGATTTCGTACACTTGCAACAAGTATTTGTGTTTGAAATCCATAATTAGAATAGATTTGTTTTATTTCACTAATTAATTCCATTCCTGTTTGACCAATATCATCTAATCTTCCAACAAATGGACTAATTATATATGCTCCTGCTTTGGCTGCAAGAAGCGCTTGATTAGCTGAAAAACAAAGTGTCACATTAACTTTTATTCCTTCATTTGTAAGTAATCTACATGCTTTTATTCCCTCATGTGTTAAAGGAACTTTAATTATAATATTTTCATGCAATTTTACAAATTCTTTTCCTTCTTTTAACATACCTTCTGCATCATTACTAATTGTTTCTGCACTAACTGGACCATCTACAATTTCACAAATCTCTTTTAATGTTTCTTTATAATCTCTGCCTTCTTTCATGATTAAAGATGGATTTGTAGTTACGCCCTGAAGGGGCAAAATATCGTTAGCTCGTCTTATTTCATCTAAATTACATGTGTCAAGATAAATCTGCATTTAAACCACCTTTGTTAATTTTCTCCCGCAATACCATTCTCTTTGTTGTTTATTTCTTCTTTCTCTATATTTTGAATCTTTTTTTAATCTCTCTCGTCTAGCTTTATTAATTCTATCCTTGTTTCTTCGATAGTAATTTTTGTTTATAAGGTTTACCATTTCTCGCTGCAATAGTCTTCTTTTTCTCATTGTCTCCTTTCCGGAAATTCTGGACTTTTCTGGGTTTTGCCAATAATATTCTACTCTTTTAGTATTGATAATTTTTCTGTGACCTTCCCTATATCGAAGTGCCCTTCCTAAAGCTCTTTCATGATTTTTATAATACCAAAGTCTATTAAGTGATTTATACCTTTTGTCTTCATTTTCCATTATGTTTTTGTTTTTCTCGGAAATATGGCCTAACTTGTAGATCATAGATTTAGGGACATAACTTTTTATTAGAAATAAGAACTTCTCAGCTTCTTTCTTATTGAAAACAATTTTATAGTACATTTTTTTTATATCACTACGATAATCTGGAATTACAGTTGCTTTTATTTCCCACTTTTTAAGAAAGTAATCTTGAATCAACTTATTTTCTTCCAAAGTAAATCCTTGTGTTGACAACCCACATGATTTATCTCTAATATAATATGTTCCGTCGTCACAATACCATACAGCTAAGGCTAAGGGACTTAATTCTTTTAAAATAGACAGGTTTACCATTTTCTCCCACTTTCTTTTTGGTTTACTTGATTTAATATAATACAAAGAGTGTAAATAAGTCAAAATAGGAGAACAATTAGTCCATAAATGATATAATTGAAAATCGCCATTTTGACGTAAAGTTGTTTTAATTTGAAAATTTTTCTTTAATAAATCTGCCACCCAAAATAGATAATCTTTTTGTTTGGGGCTATGGACATAACTATAAGAAGCGTTTTTCGATGTTTTCGGTAAGGAAGCATCTCCAAATAGTGTACCCAGCAAAACCTGCTTCACATCTTCATTAATATTAAGATTGTGTGAACTCATTTTTTGAATATTATTTTTTAATTTCATTTTAAATCACCGAGTTAGTTTTGGCGAAACTGCGTAAAAGATTTTCAAAGAATTCGCAAAATCTTAATTTAGCAGTTGAGCATTGTCTGAAGTGATGTAAAATTAAGAAATACCATTTATATACTCTCCGTCGACAAATGTCTAGTGGTGAGTGAAAAAGGTAAATTTATTCAATGCCAAAAATTTCATTTAATTTGGAAAGGATTCATTCTATGTAAAAAATGTGCAACTAAATGTAAAACATGCAAAAGAAATTATTGCCCAAAACATATAAAAAACCATAAATGTTAATTATCCCATGAGTAAAAACAAATTGTTAATATTTATAGAAAAAGAAAAATTCAGATATCAAAACCAAGTAAATATAGCTTTATTTGTTTATAATAAATTTTTTTCAAAACAAACATTATTTGTTACAATTCTATTGTCGGGAATACCAATTTTATATATATTTGAAATATCGAAGAATTATATTCTTACTTTTACAATTATATTATTTTTATTAATGTTTTATAACTACTTTTTATATAGAAAGAATGGAGAAGAGATTACAAATAATCTGTTTGATACTGAAAAAAGGTTAAATAATT
>CAZSAD010000001.1:118296-127230 GCA_964604995.1 uncultured Methanosarcinales archaeon | reverse complement strand
TAGCTTGCGGTTAATGACGATAAACAGTTTCCTTAGGAAAATAGCTTAGAAAGATACAAAAAGGGGATATTTAATTCTACAGGTAAATAGACTAGCTATTTTTTGAATAATATAAAAATAAAGATTGAGGGAAGAATAACATTAATTACAAAAAATATGATATCATATTTTGATATAATTTGTATAGCATCTATAGAATCATAAGGACTAAAATTGATAAATAAATATGTTATTACAAAGCTCCAGATAAAGTAATAAAATATATATGCAAAAGGGACTATCAAATTTATTTTTGGCATTTTGTTTTTGTAAATTAGAATAATTAACACAAAGCTTAGTATAAATGCGATCGCAGCAAAACCAAAGATAACATAGTTAAGGAAAGAAAGACCTTTAACAGTATATGTTTCATACACATTTTTAAAGTTATATCTGGAAAAAGTAAGGTAAATATCATTCAGCGCGATTAATATAATAATTAGATAATATGTAAAAAACAATTTTTTAAATTGGATTGTCATACAATTAATCTCCCCTTTCATAGATTATATATTTTATGGTTTAAACTATATTACTCCCTTACTCTTAGCTAGTTTTTCAAATGTTGTCCCACCCCATCCAAGACTCTTTATTGCACTTTGGTAATATAACTTACTTGGAGAAGAACCTATTGGGACATTCTTACTAATTTCCTGTTTTTCTTTTGTTATTGTTGTTTTTTCAACCAATCCTTTATTAAATCCTTGACCATACATAAAACTAACAAAGTTGTTTTTGCTATTAAATGTGTACCCATCATATAAATATTTCAAATTTCCACTTTGGTCAGTTACAACACTAACTTCATTTTGTAATTCTTGATTTTGGAGCTTTGCAAATGAAGGAGGTTCTGATGGTTTGTAATCCCTACTAGACAAAATGTTGTTACTAGAATCATAATAATAGGGATAATATTTATTCACTAACTTTTGTTGCAAGTTTGCTTCTATTTCTTTCTGTCGTTCCACCTTACCCACATATAAAGCAAGAACTCGTTGAGGAAAGTTACTGATTTTGTTGTCATCTGTCTGTGCTCTCCAAGTTTCTTGCCAAGCATCAACAAAAGCCTGTCCAGTATTTATATGTCCATTTGGGTCAGTATACTTATAAGGATTATTTCTCTCAAATGCATATCTGTTTAACATTTGGGGGTCGTAAACATTCTGTATCAATGTATCTGGCTGTGTGAATCTTGCAATCTCTGGCTTTGCTGTCCTGAAATGGAAGTCATTTTCTTTTGTTATTTTATCATACTCTTTCGCTTCATAATCAAACCTTGAAGTATCTCCACCAGAAACAATTCCTCCATAAGGGTCATAGAATGTTTGCTCAACAACATTTGCAGATGAATTTGTAATAATACTCGTACTTCCTAAATGGTCTGTCATCGAATATAATTTACTCCCATCAGGATTTAACTGCACAACAAATTGTCCTTCATGATAAACATAAGTGAAATCATAACTTCCTGACGAGTTTACAACTCTGACAAAGTTTTGACTGACATAATAGATAGTTTCCTTTAAGGTGTTGTTGTAATAGATTTTCTTTACAAGCACTCTTTCTTCTGTTGGATGATAAATAAATTCTTCAATTAATACACCAGATGAATTTGTTCCGTTGTAAATTTTGGATAATTGATTAAAGCCATTGTACTCTCTAAAAAATCCATCGCCAGAAACTAAATTGCCATTTGCATCATAACTAAGTTTAATCTCAGATGCAAAGCAAATCGGGACCATTATTATTAAGAATCTAACAAAAATGGTAATTGTTGTTTGCAGTTTCATTATTCACACTCTGCTCTTTTAAACAAGTTGTCAATAGTACTACACTGCAAAAGCAATCACTTAAAATCCCAACATAAAATATTTTATTTCTTAAGTTTAAATAGCTTTTGGTTGCGGATCTAAAATTTTAAAAATCTAATTTTAAAATAATTATAGTAAACTATGTTTATACCCTTCTAGTTTTATCAAAGCAATTAATTGGACTAATAACTTTTACTGTTGTCATAAAAGGTTTGTTGAACTATTGAAAAAATAGATGGTAAATATATGATACTGCCAAATCAACATCTGGTCCATAAACCATTGCACCACCTAATGCGCCAGTTATTGTAATTGCGATTAGACCAGCTAATACTATAATAAAAACAAAAGAAGTATTTATGACAAAATGACTAATTCCCAATAACACATCTAATATTTTCTTGAAAAAATTATCAGGAACTTTGGCAAATATTTTTTGTTTTTCTATCCATAAAATAATGTAAAATAATGCTATTATTGCAAAAATCCAAGTTGATAAATTAGCAAAAAAAGAATGCGTTCGCATGACATTACCATATGGACCAGATTCAAACATATCCTCTATCATCTCACCAGTAAATATTGCAATTATTCCAAAAATTGCACCAAGAATAACCATTGATGCTTTGATATAAAACCAATAAGGCAAGTTGTTTAATTTTTTAAATCTTAATAGTTCTAAAAGACCATAAATTATCATGAATGCTATTGGAAAGTGTACAAATAATGGATGTATATTCATAAAAAAATGATTTGATATTGAAGTTTATAATTGTTACTAAATTTATTTAAATAAAACTAAAGAAACAAAATTAAAAATTTATTTAATATATCCTTCAAGAAGAATATTATCCCCTAAAATAGTGTATCTGACATTTTTCAGCTTTATTGAACTTTTTATTGTATTTGCGCCAGTTTGAAGAAGACTTGGTGCATTGCTCCCGCCAATAATTAGAGGCGCAGTAAATAGGATTACCTTATCTACTAATTTTTGCTTCAAAAATGAATCATAAATTTTTGAGCCCCCTTCAATTAAAATACTTGTTATTCCCATTTGACCAAGAACAGTTAATACTTTTTTTAAATCAATTGCGTTTTTACCTGCTATTTTAACAGCAATTCCTTTTTGTTCTAGAAACTTTTTATTTTTTTTGTTATAATTATTTGTTGTGAAAATTAAGACATTTTTATCATACAAAACATTTGAATTAAGTGGAATTTTAAGAGTTGAATCTAAAATGATTCTTATTGAATTTATGCCATTTTTAATTCTGCTTGTTAAATGTGGATTATCTTTTAGAACTGTTCCAATGCCAACTAAAATTGCATCGTATTTTGAACGCATTTGATGTACTATTTTTCTTGAATGTTTATTTGTTATCCATTTCGATTCGCCAGTAACTGAGGCAATTTTTCCATCTACAGATAACGCAGCTTTTAAAACAACTAATGGCTTTTTTGTTGTGATAAAATGATTATAACCTTCATTTATTTCTTCTGCTTGTTTTTCTAAAATACCACTTGTTATTTTAACACCTTTTTTTAAAAGAAGAACTAAACTTTTACCAGCAACATTAGGATTTGGATCAATGGTTGAGATTACAACATGTTTTATTTTTTCCCTTAAAATTGAATCAGTACAAGGTGAAGTTTTGCCCCATGTGCAACAAGGTTCTAAAGTTATATACATTGTCGAATTTGATAAATTAGTAAATCCGTTTTTCTTTGCATTATTTATTGCATTTATTTCAGCATGGTTGGTTCCTGCTTTTTTATGGTATCCTTGACCAATTATTTTACCATCTTTTACAATTACTGCTCCAACTCTAGGATTTGGAGAAGGCCTTGATTTTTGCGCTAATTTAAGAGCAATACTCATAAAATATTCATCTTTATTTGATTTATCATTTGTAATTATTTTCATAATGGCCTCATTGTTTATTAAGTAAGTGTCCCATTTTTTTCTTTTTTACATTAAGATAATCCTTATTGTGTGGATTACTTGTAATTAAGGTTGGAACGCGCTTTGTTACTTTAATACCACAATGCTCCAAACTTTTAATTTTATCTGGATTGTTGGTCATTAAATGTATGCTTTTTATTCTAAGATCCCTAATTATTTTTGCAGGAATGTGATATTCTCTTAAATCCACACCCAATCCTAGTTGTTGATTTGCTTGAACTGTGTCATAACCTTTTTCTTGAAGAGCGTATGCTTTTATTTTATTAGCAAGTCCAATTCCTCTGCCTTCCTGGTCAAGGTAAATAACAACTCCGCAATTTTCTTTTTGAATTCTTTTAAGTGCAGCAACAAGTTGCGAACCACAATCACATTTAAGCGAAAAAAAAGTATCACCTGTTAAGCATTTAGAATGCATTCTTAATAGCACATTAGATTTATTTTTTACAATTCCTTTTACAAGCGCAACTGTCTCAGTATTGCTTTTATTATCAGTATATACCACTATTTCAAAATCACCAAATACTGTTGGGAGATTTGCTTGAGCTTGTTTTTTTACTTTTACATCACGATCGCATGGCCAAAACTTTTTTTTAGAAGGCAATAATTTTGTTTTTTTTGCTTTTGATTTTTGAGTTTGCTTCAATTGTATTTTGGTCATTTTAATCACATCTTTTGTAAAGATTATTAAAAATTATATTTGTAATTTTAATATGTATGCTATTGTTTCAACTGCTCTTGTTGAGTATTCTTCGGCTTTCTTTTTCGCAGCATCATACTTGACTCTTGGACCAATTATTCCTGAACAAAGAGGGATGTTATATTCTAATGAAAGTTGCATTGCAAATGTTGTGCAGTTGTTTCCAACAATTTTATCGTGGTCAGTATCACCTTGCAAAACTACACCTAACATAACTGCACCATCAATTTTTCTTTTTTCAAAAACTTGCTTTAATGCATAGGGTATTTCCCATGCTCCAGGTACATGCACTATTTGCACAACTTTCAAATTTTGTTTTTTTGCAGTTTTTAGTGCAGTTTCTAACATTTTTTGTGTTATATCCTTATTAAAATCAGATAGAACTATTGCAATTTTGTCTTTCATTTTACCACCTTTATGATTTTTATAAGTTAAATTTTAGTTAAAAAGATATTAAAATATTATTTAGTCTTAGTAATTGTTTTAGTAATTTTAACTGGACCAACATCATCTCTTCCTTGCCTTCTTCCAGATCCAGCATATTTAGATAAATTTGTTTTTCCTTTTAAAAGTTCAATTGCATTCAATGTGTGCTTAACTGCCCTATTTTTTGAAATAGAAAATAAATCCGAATCATCTTTTGCTTCATCCATATGAATGAAAACTTCTAAGATATGTTTATTTGTCATTAACATAACTTGCTGTATTGCCATTGATGCTTCATGTGTGCAGGTTTTATCTACAGGCATTGGCCCTGACATACCTAAAGCAATAACAATATCGCAATTATAAAAATCAAATAATTTTTTGCATGCTACTGGCAAATCTTTTACTCCTGGAACAGTATATCTTTCTATTTGAGCGTTTTTATTTGTTTGTTTTATTGTTTGTTCAACGAACTCGAACATATTGACTCTAGAAAATGTAGTATCAGCAACTCCTATTTTCATTTTGTTCACCTCAAATGAACTATTGTTAAAATCATTGTTAAAATCATTGTGATGATTATTGTGATGGCGCTAAAACTATTAATTTATCACTATCTTTCAAATTAAATTTTTTTCTAAGTGGATATGCTGCAACTAATTCTATAATATTATCAGGATGCCTTGCTCTAACTGGCACAACAATTGCACCTTTAATTATAGTTTCTTTTATTTTTATATTTACAGCATAGCAATAAACTGCACCAAAAGATCGTGTTTTAGTTTTAAATTCCATAATTTCAAGTCTTTGCAAACCTGATAAAAAAAGACTTTTTTCTCTGGAATCAACATTGATGTTTAAAGTACCAGGATAAGGAATGAACCCTAATTTTTCCTCAAATTTTTTACTGTAAACAGTTATGTAATATTTACCTTCTGCAACTCCAGACATAACTTCACCTTGCAACTGATTTGAGTTTCCAAAAATTCCTTTTAATACAAGAAATTCTTTTCTTAAGTTTAATAGTGCAGTTGTTGTTAATTTCACAGTAACACCATTTGGAGTCGATGTTCTATAGATAATTCCTTGTTTTTCTAATTCTCTTAGATTTCGACTTATTGTTTGCTGTGAAGCTGCAATATCTAAAGAAATTTTTCTGGTGGATGTTTTCAAATCACCCATACCTGCTTTTTTTGCAATGTATAATACTAGTTCATCCATAATAATCAAGATTAAAGAAATTAGAGTTACTTAAAAACCTTACGTTTCACTATTTTGAGTAAGTATAAAATTTTAAGATATTTTAAGATATTTATGGATATTTTAAAAAAGTAGATGTTAAAACAAGATAAATAACAAGATAAATGTTAAGATAGAATAAATGTTAAAACAAAAGCTTTTATACTTTTGCATGTTAGTTTAAATTATGCCAAAAGCAAAAAAGAAATATTTGATGAATGCTTCTTTAATTAAAAGATTATTAGCATTTATAGGGGATCTTTTGATAATAAATCTTATAATTTTAGAACCATTTAGAAAAATCATTATTGATAGTATTCCGCAGGGAGATTTTTTTGAAGTGTTTAAATTATTATCTGAAAACGATATTGTTCTTGGAAAATTATATGCAAGTTCAATATTTATTGGAGTTATTGCACTGCTTTATTTTTCAGTAATGGAATGGAAACTTGGACAAACAATTGGTAAAATGTTATTTGGAATTTATGTTGTTCCAGTTTCAGAAGAAAGCACAATTAAAGAAAATAACAAAATTAGCTTTTTGCAATCAATTGTAAGAAATATGTATCTTATCCCATTATTCCCATTTTTTATATTAATAATTATTGACCCAATATATATGTTTTTTAACAAAACAAATCAAAGATTAAGTGAGAAGATGAGCGGCACTTTTGTTGTTGAAGTAATAACTTGGAATGGCCAAAATCAAAATTAAGAATATTAAATTACTTATTAAAAAAATTCAAAAAATTAAAAATTGATTATTAAAATGTTGATTATTAAACTTAATGATTAAGTGTTTATAGATTTAAGGTGATTGAATTATGGCAAAGAAAAATGATGAGCAAATACCAAAAGGAAATCAAAGATCAAAATGGTTTTTTATAATAGGATTTTTATTATTTTTGTGGATAATTAGCATGGTTATTGCCGGAGGCATCAGTTTATATTTTGGTGGAAATAATGAAATTGAAACACCTGTTGGCAAAGGCAATGTTGCTGTAATTTCTATAAAAGGAATTATTAATACTGAAAAAAATGATAATTTCTTCTCTAGCCAAAGTGCATCATCCGATAGAATTGTAGAATTTATAAAAGCTGCAGATAAAGATTCAGGTATCAAAGCAATAATTTTTGATATAAATTCTCCAGGTGGAAGCCCTGTTGCAAGTGAAGAAATTGCATTTGCAATGAAACAATCAAAAAAATTAAAAGTTGCAGTAATAAGAGATATTGGAACTAGCGGTGCTTATTGGGCAGCATCAGCAGCAGATATTGTTGTTGCAAGCAAAATGTCAATTACTGGAAGCATCGGAGTAATATCTTCTTATCTTGAATTTCAAGGAACCATGGATAAATATGGCGTTACATATGAAAGATTGGTTGCTGGAAAATATAAAGATATGGGCAGTCCATTTAGAAATATGACTGATGAAGAAAGAGAATTATTCCAAACAAAATTAGATAAAATGCACCAATATTTTATGGATGAAGTTGCACAAAACAGAAATCTTACTAGTCAAGAAATTTTAAAAGTTTCTCAAGGCGATTTTTTTACTGGTGCTGAAGCAAAAGACTTGAAATTAGTAGATGTTTTAGGCAATAAAGATGATGCAGTAAAAATAATTGAACAAAGATTGAATACAACTGTAAAAATAGTTGAGTACAAAGAAAAACAGGGATTTTGGTCTAGTATTGTAAGTTCATTATCTAAGCCAGCTTTTTATGCTGGACAAGGAGTGGGCTATGCAATTAAAGATACAAAACTGGAAGATAGTGTAAATATTAGATCTTGATCTTAATTTCAAAAGGAAATGAAAAGATAGGAAAAAAGAGAAGATAATGGTTACTAAAGAAGAAATCATTGAAATATTGAAAACATGTTTTGATCCTGAAATACAAATAGATGTTTGGACATTAGGATTAGTGTATGATATAAACATCAAAAAAAATAAAGATGTTGATATTGTGATGACTTTTACAACGCCTATGTGTCCATATGGCCCTGTTCTTTTAGATGATGTTTATAAAAAAGTTAGTTCAATTAAAGGAATTGGCAAAGTTAAAATTGATTTAACATTTGACCCAATGTGGAAACCTAGTGATGAACTTAGGGCAATGCTTGGATTATAAAATAAGAAAATTAGAAAAGAATGTTAAAAAAATAAGATTATAACAAATATAAAAAATAATTATAAAAAAATTATCGTTGTTTAGCTGTTACAATTGCTTGTTTTTTAGATGTCAAAACAACTTCTACTGTTGTTGTTGAACCTGAATTTACTGTTGCATTACCTGACCAATAATTGTAACCTAATTTATCTAGCCCAATTACATAAGTACCTGATTTTTTACTAAATGTAAAAGGAGTTGTTTGCCCAGTATTTGCATAATTCAAATAAATTGTCGCATTGGAAGGAGATGAAATTATTCTTAAATATCCCATATCAGTAGTATTAGTTTGATTAATGTTTGCATACACATAACTTAATTGATTTGTTGCAACGGCAGCCCATCCCATCCAATCAAGATAACCTTCAGTTGAAACTTTAACAAAATGATTACCTATTGTTAAATTGCTAACAATAATTGGAGATGTTCCTTTTGAATAACCATCGATATAAACATAAACTGGAATTCCATTACTATCTTTATTTGAGTATATATAAATGCTACCAGTTGGAACAATAGAAGTTGTGTTTAAAACCAAAGTTACATTAACATACACTGTTTGCCCTGCATAAACATATTTTTCACCA
>CAZSAD010000001.1:112724-118196 GCA_964604995.1 uncultured Methanosarcinales archaeon | reverse complement strand
CTGTTACTGTAATTGGAGTTGCGCCTTTGTAATATCCATCAACATACAGTGATGCAGGATTTGCATTTGTTGTTGAAACAAATAGATTTCCTGTTGAGGGTACATTATCACATAGCGGACTTCCAATAGGGATTGGACAAAGGAATCTAACTTTGTAATTTAAACAGCCTTTAGGATTTAAACTGTTTTGACAAATAGCACCATCTTGAGGATTGCAAGTTATTAATTGATTTGTTTTTGTATAATTTATACCATTTAGTGTTTGACAATCTACACCGACTGCATTTTGGCAAACATCTGGGAATGATATTTTTGTTTCCCAATCACCAGTGCCACTCGGATCGTCTCTATTTTTCCAATCTGTCCATACCAATTTACAATATGATGAAAGATTATTTGATAGGATTGGCAAAGGATTTAGAGCAACACTTAATTTAGTGATATTATTTGCAAATATATCAAATGAAGTTTCATAGGTAGTATAACCTGTTTTAGAAAGAATTAACGTATGTTTTGCTTGCTGTAAATCTGTAACTAATAAATTAGGATTTGTTGTTCCTTTTTCAATGGAATCAACAAGAACTTTAACACCCGATGGAGAAGTTGTAATATCTAAAGTACCAGTTGTAATAGGATTTAACTGTAAATCTGCATAAATATATTTTGTTTCGCTTGGTGCAAATTCAATAGTATCCATCCAAGTTTCAAAACCTGTTTGTTTTATTTGTATTAAATATTTAGTGTTTGGTTTTAATTCTATGATATCTAAAGGGGTTTTACCTCTTAAAACTAAACTAGCATTACCATTATTAGTGATATCACCAGTATTCATATAAACTTCTGCCCCTTGAGGTTTTGAATTAATGGAAAGAGTTGCAAATCCATCAGCAATAAGAATTTCTTTTAGTTCTAAAGGTTCATTTGGAAGAACTTCAATTTGTTTAGAAACTGTTTTGTATCCATCTTTTTTTAAAGTTAAATAGTATGCACCACAAGATATCTCTTGTTTAAAATTTGTTTTGGTATATTCTTTGCCATTGAGTAAAACAACTGCTCCATCTGGAACTGTTTCGATATAAAGAAGACTATTTGTATTTTCTTTGAATTCATAATATATCCTAGTTGTCTGACCAGATAAGATATCTATTTCATTGTAATATGAACCATATTGTTCATTACTTACAAGTTCAAGAGTATGATGGCCCAAAGGAACTGAAAAATTATAAAGAGGTGTTGTTATATCAAGTGTAATACCATCTATAATTATTTTAGCTTCTCCAGGATTTGTTTCTATTGTTAATTTTCCAAAATTATTATCAAATGCTGCAACAGGAATTGCTGAATTATATTGTGCAGCAAAAGATTTACCTGTTAAACTTGCATTTTGACAACCAAATAAAGATAAGGAAAAAACTAAAATAATTAGAACGCTGAGCTTTTGATGCATCTTACTTAACCTCCACTAATTTATTTTTAAAGATTGATTTAAAAATTAATTTAATATAATCCTAATATAGTTATTCTAGTATAGGACTTTCCATTTTAGTATATAAATACTTTTCGGTAATTTAATGATTAATAAAGTAGTGGACTACAAAGTACAAAGTAATGGATTGTGGATTACCCAAAATTTAAAATTAGTTAAATTTAGAATTGATTTTATTTTTTGAATTGTGCTTTGAAAGCAATGCTTGTTTTCATTGAACCTTGTGCAACATCATCTAAATTAACTACTGGTTTTTGAAATTTATAAACATCATCTATTCCAATTCTTGGACAGGCAGTATTTATCCAGCATTCAATAAATGGGAAATTTTCCAGTTGTGAAAAATCAACATTGTTATCCACAATAAAATAAAAATTCTTTTTTGGATAAAGCTGTTTTAATTTTAAAGATGTTTTTAAAAAATTTTGACCAGGCTTAGTTGAAACTAAAACACCAATGTTATCAGATGCATAAAATTTTGCAATAGAGCCTTGTTTTCTTTTTAGTTTTTGCTCAACAATTGAAGTATCAAGCATTTGCCATTTGCCTTTATCATCAAATGGGTCAAATAAATAAACAGGTTTGTTGTTTTCAACAACTAAAGTTTGAGGATGAAAAACCCCGTCTCCAATATATAAAAATGCGTCAAATTTTTCCTTGAATTTCATAATTCCGCAGCCTAAAAGCTGTCCAGGGTATTTTGAATGAGGTGCAAGAGGCAAGATTACAGTTTTATTTTTATCTTTGATTTGTTTAATAATAGGTTTTTGACTATCTGAAAATTGCACAGACATGAACAAAGCTATTGTTTTTGGCAATGCTTTGATTAAATTTTCTGGCAGTTGAATTATTTTCTTGTATTTTGCTTCTATAAAATAAACTTTCATGGATTTTGAAAAGAAGGTACTATTAAAAAAGGTTTTGAAAAATATGAAAAAATTAGAACATGAAAATAAGAATATGTAAAGTATTTATGCAAAATATTATAAAGCTCTTATTAAGTCTTAACCGTAGATAAACATGATATGTATAATTGCGTTAATAGTTTTTGGGATTCTGTCAATTTTCAGCGCGAGCTATAGGCCAATTGCAAAAGAAGCATTTGATTGCGTTTTTCGAAGATTAACTCTTAGAAAATGTGAGTCAGGACTTGATGTTAGACTAAAAGGTCAGATAACTGGCAAGATTATGAAAAGAAGTCCAAAGATTGGCAAATTTTTGTACAAAAGATTTGAAATAATATCTTGGTTATTTTTGATACTAATGATTTGGAGCACAGTTCAATCTGGAATTTCAACATATAATTACTTTACTTACGGCAACTGCAATGGAAAGCAAAATGGAGAGGGATTTTGTTTATTTGATCCTGCTGGAAAAAGCAAATTTTCAACAACCATTACAAATTACACTGGGCCAATCATTCTTCCAAATTTTGGCAATTCACCTAGCATCGGACCAAATGATGCTAAAATTGAAATAATAGAATTTGGATGTTATCTTTGCCCTTATACTAAAAAAGCTGAGCCGATAGTTAAACAAATTCTTCAAGCATACACTGGAAAAGTCAAATATACTTTTAGAGATTTTCCAGTTAGTTCAAATCATGAAAATGCCGAGTTTCATGCAATGGCTGCAAAATGTGCTAATGACCAAGGCAAATATTGGCAATTTAGAGATTACATGTTTAGCAGGCTTGAAACTATGAATCATACAAAAGAAGGTGTAAAACAAGTTGCATCTGAGTTTGGATTAGATATGAATTTATTCAATTCTTGTTATGATAGCAACAAATATTTTTCAGATGTTGAAAAAGATGTTGAAGCAGGAATAAAAGCAGGTGTTTATGGCACGCCAACATTTTTTATAAACAATAGAACAATTGTTGGGCCACAAGATTTTGATACATTTAAAAAAGTAATTGAAGGTGATGAAAAAACAATTAGTGAAATAAATAATTCAAATTCACTTCAGAGTTGTCATTAAATATTTCTGCAAAGTTGTAAAGTAATATTATTAAAGGAGATAATAACAGATAAGATTATTAAAGGAGAATAATTTTTCTATTACTATGAGCCTAAATACTGAAAAGATAAGGCAGGATTTTTTTGTTCTATCTAAGAAAATAAAAGGTCAACCAATAATTTATTTTGACAATGCTTGCATGACACTTAAACCTAAGCAAGTAATTGATTCCATGAATGATTATTATATTAATTATCCTGCGTGTGGCGAAAGAAGCCAGCATGCACTTGGCAAAATTGTAACTGAAAAAGTTGATTGGAGTAGAAAAGTAATTGCGAATTTTATTGGTGCAAAAAATGAAAAAGAGATTATTATAACCAAAAATACAACTGAAGGAATAAATATTGTTGCAAATTCTTTTAAGATTGATAAAGGCAAACATGTTGTAATATCTGAAAAAGAGCATAATTCTAATTTACTGCCATGGCTTAAACTTAAAACTCAAGGAAAAATAAGCAATTTGGAATTTGTCAAATTTTCACAGGAAAATTTTGATATTGATGATTTTCAAAAAAAAGTAAAAAATGCAGGATTTGTGTCTGTAGTTTGGACTTCAAATATGGATGGAAGTTCAATTCCAATTGAACAAGTAATTAAAATTGCACATGAAAATAAAGTTCCAATTTTAATTGATGCTGCGCAGGCAGCACCACATAAAAAAATGAATGTTAGAAAACTAGACGCTGATTTTTTATCATTTTCTGGACATAAAATGCTTGGGCCAACTGGCATGGGAGCGCTTTATGTTAAATCAGAATTTATGAAAAACATGGATGGTTTTGTAGTTGGTGGTGGAACAGTTGATGATACTACTTATAATTCAGTTAAATGGACAACTGGACCAGAAAAATTTGAAGCAGGATTACAAAATTATGCAGGAATCATTGGAATGGCTCATGCCTGCGAATATTTATCAAAAATTGGACTTGATGAAATTGAAAAGCATGAATTTATGTTGAACAAAAAAGCAACTGATGAACTAAATAAAATAAAAGGTGTTGAAATTTTAGGTCCAAAAGATGCTAAGAATAGAAGTGGAATTATAAGTTTTAACATAAAAGGAATGGATTACCACACTATTGCAATAATTTTGAATGAAACAAAAAACATAATGATTAGATCAGGAAGACATTGTGTTCATTCCTGGTTCAATGCTAATAATATAGATGGCAGCGCAAGAGCAAGTTTATATTTGTATAATACACCCCAAGAAATTGATGTTTTTGTAGAAGAAATTAAAAAATTAGTTGATATGACAAAATAAAAATATAGTGGTGTTTAAATTGAGATTTAAAATCCTTTTTCCATGAGTTCTTTTATTTTCCTTTGTGCATCTGATTTTACTTCGAATATTTGGTGAAATACTTCTTTGGCATCTCTTTCTTTGCCTTTTCTTGCATAAACACCATAACCACCTTGCTCTTTTACTATTTCTAATGACCTATCATAGTAGTGCGGATCATCATCTGTTTTATCAGTTTTATATACATATATGTGATCCTCATCGTCCTTATCGATTTGATGCCAAGGCTTTGGTAAACTAACAGATTGTGATTGTTTGTTCATAATTAGAATATAATTTGTAGTAGTATTTTAATATTTTTGTTTTTCTAAAATTAATATGCATTCATAACCTGCATACATAACCAAATAAGTTACTTAAATAATAATTTACTTAATAATTTAACAATTTAGCTAATGTTTTTAAAGAGGTGGAAATTTTTGTTTAATAAGCATTATCTAACATACCTTGCAAAATAAATGCAAGAGTTAAGCAAAAGGGTGTTACTATGGCAGATAAAAAAAAGAATTTAACTAAGGATGCGATAGATGAAAAGCAGACCGATAGTGAAAATTTAGATCAAGAAGATGAAAATTCAAATTCTTCAGAAGAGCAAACTGATTCTGATCAAACTTCATCGGACAATACAAAAGAAGAGCAAGAAGAAACTTCTAATGAATCA
>CAZSAD010000001.1:95546-112714 GCA_964604995.1 uncultured Methanosarcinales archaeon | reverse complement strand
GATATTAAAGAAGATAAAAAAGAGACAAAACAAACCTCTTCTCAAAAGAAAGCTGCAAAAAGGCATAAAAAGAAAGCTGCAAAAAAACAAGCACAATTAACACATAAAAAAAGTGCTGATAAAGTAGATACTGCAGAAGATAAAAAAGGACCCAAAACAAAGATTTGGCTTTATGCACTACTTGCAGTTGTATTAATCGCAAATATTGTTTTAGTTATGCAGATGATAGGATTTTTCAGTACAAAGGCACCAAATAATAATGCACCAGAAACAATTGTACCAAAAGTTCAAATAACAACCCTCACAAATAGCAAATGTTTAGATTGCTATGATGTCACTGAACTTGTAACAGCAGTTAAAGGATTAAATATAAATGTAACAGCTGAAAATTCTGTTGAGTATGATTCTGAAGCAGGATTGGCATTGGTTAAAAAATATGGATTAACAAAAGTTCCAACAATAGTAGTAAAAGGAGAAGTATCAAATTTGACAATACCTAAGTTTGAAAAGAAAGATGATGCTTTGGTTTTGCTTGAAACTTTGGCACCATACACTGATGTTGCAACTGGACAAGTTAAAGGATTGATTAAATTAACTTATCTAAAAGCAAGTGATTGCACAAATTGCCAAGATTTGAATGTAATAATAACACAATTTGAAGGATTTGGTATGAAGTTTACAGAAAAAAATGAAGTTGAAGTAACATCAAATGCTGGATTAGCACTTGTTGAAAAGTATAATATTACTAAAGTACCAACTTTGATATTTTCAAATGATATTAATTATTATGACCAAGTTGCCCAGGCATGGCCAGTTATCGGAACAATTGAACAAGATGGTTCATTTATAATGAGAACACCTCAGGCAATTGGCGTACCTTATTTAGACCTTACAACAAATAAAGTTGAAGGTTTGGTTGATCTAACTTATTTGTCAGATAAAAGTTGCACAACATGTTATAATGTGAGTGTTCACAAAGCAATCCTAGAAAGATTTGGAATGAAATTTAGCAGTGAAACATATGTTGATATTTCGGATAACATTGGAAAAGCATTAATTGCAAAATATAATATTACCCAAGTACCAACTGTTGTTATATCAAAAGAAGCTAGTATTTATCCAGGATTGCAACAAGTTTGGCCAAGTGTTGGTTCAATTGAAAAGGATGGTAGTTATATATTTAGAAATCCTGGCCTTATGAGCGGATCTGTTTTTAAGGATTTATCAACTGGACAAATTATAGGTAAACCAGCTGCACAAGGAACAGTTGATGTTGGTCAATAAAATATTTGAAGGATTTAATTAATTTTATTTTTTTAAATTTTTATTTATAATTAATATAAGTTTTATTGGATTTAGTTTATAATAAAAAATATTTTAGAATAGGGTTAAAAAATGAAAGTGAATAAACTCCCTAAAAAGTGGAAAGAGAGATGGAACAATTCTAAAGCAAAAGAAGCACTTTTAAAGATAAAATCAAAAAAATATATTTTATGGTTATCAATAATTTTTGATTTGCTTTTTTTATTATTATTGTATGTAACTACGTTTTTCTTTAGTGGTGTATTATCAGAGTATAATTCACCAATTTGGCAAAGATTGATTTATTTATTTTTAGTAGTAGTAATTTATTCTTGCACCAAATTTGTAGTAGTTTCAATTACAAAACAGTTTTTATTATCAAAAATAAATAAAGATGAACATATAATGGAGTATAACAGATTACCTGAATTTTTTTTATTGAATCTTTTGTGGGGCATAACCATCTTTTTAATGATGATTATTTTAACAATAATTTATATGGGGTTTGTTAGTCAGTCACTTATTTTGAATAGTGTTGCAATGACATTAATTGTAATTTTTATTTTGATATATCCTTTAGCAAATATTAGTCATACGGCATTCTTATTTGAAAATGGATTCTGGAAAAGTTATAAATTAGGATTTTTTATAGGGTTTGGTAAATTCAAAAAATATGCATTTACATATTTTGTATTATTATTAGCTGCACTATTTTTGATTGTTGTACTTACTTTTTTTGATTTTTTAATAAGATGGACTCTTAAAGAAGAAGTTTTGAACAATGTATACTCAAATTTTTTTATTTTTGCAGGAGTAATAGTCATAATAGTTTTGTATCTTGCACATTTGTATAATAGGGTGTATTTTTTATTAGCTGTTGAAAATAGTTTAAAAAATATATAAAGAAAAAGATAGTATAAAAAGGGACAAAAAATGTTTGTAAATAATATTGATCCGATCTTATTTAGAATTTTTGGATTAGAAATAAGGTATTATGGAATTATTTATGCATTTGGTTTTTTGTTTACAGTTTGGTATCTATTGTATTTATCAAGAAAAAAAGTTTTAGGATTAGATGAAAATGAGGTTTATGATTTTTCAATATATTTGATTTTAGGAGTTTTGGTAGGTGCTAGAGTTTTTGAAGTTTTATTTTATCAGTCAAGTTATTATTTTTCTAATCCGAAGCAAATTATTGCCTACTGGAATGGGGGATTGTCATTTCATGGGGGACTTGTTGGTGCGATAATTGCAACTTGGTTATATTTAAAATTTCACAATAAAAAAATCACCAAAATGGATAAAAATGAAATTAAACACGAAAAACATAAGATTGGATTTTATGATATTGCTGATGCCCTTGTTGTTCCAGCTGCACTTGGTTTAGCTCTTGGTAGAATTGCTAATTTTATTAATGGAGAACTTTATGGCAAAATTACAACTGTTTTCTGGGCAGTAAAATTCAAATCTGCAGAAGGATTTAGGCATCCAACTCAAATTTATGAAAGCATTAAAAATTTTATTATATTTGCTTTTTTGTTTAGCTGGCAGCAAAAAGCATTAAAAACATCTAAACATTACAAGAAAGGATACTTTTTTTGGGTATTTGTAATAATGTATGGTGCAATGAGATTTATCATTGAATTTTGGAAAGAGCCTGAAACAATGTATTTTGGGATTCCGGTTGGACAGATATTTAGTTTGTGGATGTTTGTAATTGGTGCTTATGTACTTCTAAAAGAATATAAAATGAATAGATAGATAAAATAAGAAAAAAAGGTTTAATTTAGTTTAAGAGATTATTTTTTTATTCAACATCATATTTATAAAGAATTAAATAAAGAATTTATAATGGTAAATTTTTATTCTAATAAAAAAGGGATTGGAACATTGCCACTAATAGCTGGAATTATAATTATTGCAATAATTATTTTTGCTACTACAAATTATTTATTAGTTGATAACAAAAATAGCGGACAAATAAATAAAAACTATCAAAATGAAGGTACTGATTCATCGAGAGCTGTTGATGCAATTATGGTTAATGGCATTCAAACAGTAGAGCTTTCAATGGTAAATTATAATTATTATCCAGATGTAATCAGAGTCAAGAAAGATATTCCCGTTAAAATTGTTGCAGATACAAGTAAAGTTCAAGGGTGTTATAGGTCATTTACAATCCCTTCCATGCAATTAACTAAAACATTCAATCCATCAGATAATTCGATGCAATTTACACCAACCCAAACTGGCACTTTTGCATTTTCTTGCTCTATGGGGATGGGAAAAGGAAAATTAATTGTTATATAATAAATAAAATAGTATATCAAAAACACAATGTTACTTACTAAAATTGATAACAATTTGAACAATAGAAAAACTATTGGGAGCATTAAAGCTAATTTATCATCTGTTTTTCAAAAGAAGTACATATTTTGGTTTTTTGGAATAATCATTTTTTATTTGACAGTTAATATTTTAACCAGTCAATTTTATATTACTGTAAAATATATTTATATGTCGAATTATTTTGATACAATCAATTGGACAAAACTTATTTTATCTGCTTTTTTTGCATTGATAATTGCAGTTTTAATTTCTATAAATTCGATTTTAACTTATATAAAACATAAACAAAGAAAAGACGTTAAAAAAAGCGGAGCAGTAACTTGTGCTGCAACAATTGGTGGACTTGCAACAGGAATTTGCCCTGTTTGTATAACAGGATTGTTTCCTTTAATTTTTAGCTTGTTTGGCTTGAGTTTTTCTTGGATTGCTATGCCATTTAATGGAATAGAAGTACAAATAATTGTTATTTTAATTCTCCTTACTAATTTTTGGTACTTAACGAAATAAGTTGATAGAAAAAATAGGAAAATTAGAAAATAAGAATAAATGAAAAAATAATAAGATGAAAAATAATTTTGAAAAATAAAAAAAGAAAAATTGATTATCTATTTTTATATTGTTTATTTTACGTATCCTTTTATCAACATTTTGCCAAGTGTTGTGAGTCTTACTTCAATCTTTCCTTTGAATTCTGCAGTTTCAACAAGACCCAAATCTTTTAAACCTTCAGACTTTAAATTACCATTGACATGATAACTTATTAACGGAAGGCTCATGTTTGTTTTCTTGCTTAGTTGTTCAAGTGAAGAGCAGCAATCCTTGTTGTTCAATATTTTTAGAATATCCATTTTTTTGTCAGTTAGCTGTTTATAATAAGAAAATTTCAAAACAGGGAGCATCATTAACTCATTATCTATAACGTCAAATGCTTTAAGACCATTGACAAATGCTGCACTAGTTGATGCGCATCTACTAGGTTTATCTCCAGTTCCGACATTAATTAGAATACTTTTGTCTTTCTCAATACTTTTTATGTCTGATATAGCTTTAAAAGTCTCTTCCCATAAGTTATTGTCTGCAATTTCAATTATTATTACAGGAACATGAAATTTATCAAGTTCTGATTTAGTCTTCTTTGCTAGGTCTAGTTTACTTTTTCTTGAAATTAAATATATTTTTTCTGTTGAGAATTCTCTTAAACCAATGAATAATGTATCCATATCGCTTTCATCGCCAACTGGCGCTACCATGATATTTTTTAATGCCATTTTGTCCACCCCTTAATATTATTTAATATTAAAATTAAGATTTGTTTATAAAACTTCCTATTTAATTGACAAACAATATACTTAATGGATTTAAATCCGATGATCAAAGATAATTAACTACATTAACTACAAATTTAGAAATAAATTTGGAGATAAAAAATTCAAAATATTTTAAAATAAATTAAAAGAAAAAACTATACATTCCTTCAATTAATATGAATGATGCAAAAACAATTGGTAAACTAGTTATTATATTTTGAGGCATACCTACCCCAATTTTTGATAAAAAGAAAATGAGTGAAGGGAAAATCATGAATGCGTGTATGATATAACTTAAAAATACATTTTCATCCATTATGTGCGCGCCTAAAATATTTGATACTTGAATTAAAATAAGAGCAATGGCTGCTATAATCAAAATATTGAACCCAAAAATAGTATTAATATTAGTTATTCCATATTCATTTAGGAAAAGTATTACTCCAACTGGCAAACATGCAATGCCAACAACTGTGTCTATCATAAATTAGATTAGTTGTTGGGACTTTAAATATTTTTTGTAAATGACCTAGAATAATACATATTTAGAAAGTTATGCATTTATTGTAACAAGTGCAAAGGTATAAATAGATATTAAAAAACTAATTAACAATAGTTAATGATTTATCAAGTGATGAATAATTATTAAATAATCAATTAAAAATAATTAATAAATAAGATTATCAAAGGATTTTGTTAAAATGGATGGAACTTTTTTACAAGGATTTATTGTCTCATTTAGAGAAGGATTAGAAGCATTTTTGATAATGGTAATTTTGCTAAAATTTCTTGATAAAACAAATAATAAAAAATTTAAAATAAGCGTTTGGCAAGGCGCATTTATAGGAGTTATGCTTTCAATTCTGATTGGGTTTTTACTTTTCTTTGTATCTAAATTTTTCAATAGTGTAGATAGCACAACTCAGTTGTGGGAAAGTTTGTCTAGTATTTTTGCAGTTATTCTTATCACAGGATTTATTATATGGATGATAAAACATGGAAATTCAATTAAATCACATATAGAGAAAAAAGCAAATAAGTCACTCTCAAAAAAGGGGATATTTTTGTTAGCTTTAATTATGGTTGCAAGAGAAGGAGCTGAAATTGCTATTTTTTCTTTTGCAGGAAAATATGGCATATTTCCAATAATGACTGGAATTTTATGTTCAATAGCCTTAGTTTTTTTGATAAATAATTCTATTGTAAAAGTAAAGCTTCATACGATATTTAAAATTACACTTATTTATTTAATTCTTCAAGCAGGATTTTTATTAGGTTATGGAATACATGAAGGGTTATCTGCTTTAAAAAATTTAAATTATATTGATGACAGTAGTAGTGGAAAAATTTTATTATCAAAAGCTTTTGATTTTTCAGGAACAATTTTGAATCATAAAGAAGGGATAGTGGGACTGCCACTTTATGTACTTTTTGGATGGTACTCAAAACCTGAATGGATTCAAGTAATATCCCAGTATAGTTACACCTTGTTATTATTGGGATACTGGTTTTTTGTAAAAAGAAAAATATACGTTTAAAATAAAATTTATAAAAAAATATTAATTGCCAATTATTGTTGAATAAATTGTTTTTGCAGATTTATCATCTTTGGCACAAATTAATGCTCTGCCATCTGAAAAAATAGTAATTGTTGGCAAAACAATGCAATGAGAAAAATCTTTTGCATTTAAGTTTTCTATTAAATTTTTTTTGATTGTGTGCCATTTTTTAACTGTAAATTTTCTTATGGGTTGTATTTGAAATTGATTTTTTCCGCATAATTTTACAACTTTTGTTGATTTTTTTCCAGTTAAATATGAATATTTAGATTTGCAAACTGGACATTTGTTATTTTGATTAAATTTAACTTTGAAAAAATAGTTGTTTTTAATGCTATAGTTGTTTTTAATGCTATTAATAGAAGTGTTGAATCTTACCATTTCAAGAGTATTTTGCTGTTTATTATTTTTATTAGGATTTTGTAGGGTATTTTGATTGATTAAAGTTACTAAAAAACGAAGAGCTAATTTTGATTGCAAACTAGAAACTAAATTAGCAGTTTTATTAGTTATACCTTGCATTTCACAGGTCTCACCTGTTTTTTTATCGTCTAACATGCATCTTAAACAAGGACTTTTCTTAGTTGAAGGAAAAAATACAACTGTTCCTTTTGTACCTGCTGCTGCGCCATGTATCCATGGCTTTTTGAATTTTTTGCAATATTCATTTATTAGAAATCTTGTTTCTAAATTATCAGTGCAATCAATAATTAAATCTGCTGATGTTAGTAGATTTAAATTTTTATAGTTTAAATCTTCAATTAAACTGTTAATTTTGTAATTTATTTTGTATTTTTTATTTTTTGAAGAGTTGTTTTGCGATAATAAATTATTTTTTGCAGCTAATGCTTTTGGTTTTCCCAAATCTGGTTTAGTGTAAAGATATTGAATATCCAAATTTTTCTCTTCGACAATATCCCTATCAATAAAAATTAATGATTTAAGGTTATAGTTATTTGAATTTACTAAGAATTGTACGCATCTGCTGCCAAGTGTTCCAAGACCAACTATTGCAATTGTTATCCCTCTAATTTTTTTCACGGTTTTTTTTTGAAAATTTGAGTTTACCATATCTTAGATAATAAGAATAAAGCTACTACTTTAATATTTATCTTAAGAATGTAGTTTTGAAGTGAATTTGCCTATTTTAATAGAATTCTATTGGTTAGATTTATCTTTTATATTTGCCCATCTCTTGCCTAGTATCGCCTAGCTCATCATCTAAATCAGTTAAAGAATCGAGCAGTTCTTGAGCTGAGCGCTCTTTTTCAATTTGTCCGGTTGCACCACAATAAGGACATTTAGAGGGTTTTTCGTCTCTTTTGAATTTGTATTTACATGCAGTACATACATATAGTTGTTTCATGTTACCAAACGTAGTTAAAGTTATTTATATATTTTTTGTTTACTAACTTGTAGAAGACATTTCATCGCGTTTTGATTTTTTAATTTTATTTAATATTGCCTATTGATAAAGGTTTGAGATTTTTAAGTTTGCTTTTGTTTATTCGTCTTGGAGAAAAGAATCGCGAATCTGGATTACCTTGATATAATCGGTACTTTTTATGTAAAAATTCTTGTAGTATATCTTCATAATTTTTGTCGGTATAATATTTAAGATGTGATGACCCAAATAAATAGCTGTCATATATGTTGTCTAATTTTACCCCATTATCATGATAAATCATTTTCTTGCCAATTATTTCTATTGCCCCGGTAGCTTTATCTGGATTGGAGAGTGTAAGTATTTGGTGTTTTTGATTGTATCCTATAAGAAAACCAGCATCGTTTCTGCGAAGCAAATCTAAGTGTTCTGGTTCCATTATTTTACTTCCATCATACTCCTCAAATTTTGCAAGAATACTGCTATCTTTAAGTTTTGAGATATTGAAATTTATGGTAGTATCTGTGGATGCCAAATTTATTACGAGGTCTGCAATATTTGAAGTTATCAGTTTTGGAAGTATTATATGCATTTCCAAAATTTTATAGTTATCATTATTAGTATTCATTGTTCCTCAATTTCTCTTTTTTTATAGAATATAAATAAAATAAAATGTTAAAAAATAAAAATAAAAAATAAGAAAAATCCTTATTTGGATCTTCCTTTGTTAGCCCTTAAAGATGGTCTTAACTTTTCAGCACCCTTACCTTTGTGGGTTAAGATACCACGGCTTCTCTTTCCTGCTGCAGTAAGTCCTCTATTGACTCTACTTACTGAGGAGGTAGTTGTTATCCATGTTAATTCCTTATCTGCCTTTATGGCTGGATGTGATTTATCAACCATGATTATTTCAAACCAATAGTATTGACCGTCTTTTCCAACAAAATAGCTACCAAGAACTTCGCAATTTATATAATGTTTATTTGCCCTATTCTCAGCTATCCATTGGTAAGACATACCCAAAACTTTTCTGTGCCTAAATGTTTTTGGCCTTCTTCCACCAGAGACTTTGCCTCTCATCCTTCCGCCTCTTAGAACTCTTTGCCTTACAACAAATACGCCTTGTTTTGCTTTATATCCTAAAGAACGTGCTCTGTCAAGCCTTGTTGGATGCTCGACTCTTACTGTAACATCTTCTTGTCGCCATTTTTGGAGTCTTTCTTTATAGACTTCTTCTAAATTGGCCTTGGGTTGCTTCCATAGCTCCCTCATATATTTGTATGCTCCCATTTTATTTGCCTCCGTTGTTTTATGTCAAGGAATCAACATTGTGGACAATATTGATGTTTTATTTGTTCCTTGTCCTGATTCAGGGAAGCTAGTCCCCACATCTCAAGATAAATTATATAGTACTTAAGAAAAATAGACCATTTTTAAATGTTTGGCTAATAAAGGGCAATAATGTGGGTAAAAAGAGTAATAATAAATTGACATTGAAAACAAACTATAAATACCACCAATCATTGTTTTTAGCCTTGTGATTTACAATGGCAAAAAAACAAACAAAAAAAGAAACAGTAAAAAAGAAAATTAAGCAAATTTCTTATGATGCAAACAATATGAAAGGAATTCTTGAAGATTTTCCAAAACACTGCGATGAGGCAACAAAGCTAGGAATTACTCTTTCATACCAAGAGTATTTTGGTAATGTAGCAATTTGTGGAATGGGTGGGTCAGCTATTTCTGGAGATTTAATAAGAAATATATTATTTGATTGCAGAATACCAATTTATACAATAAGGGATTATCATTTGCCAGATTATATAAATCAAAAAAGTTTAGTTTTTGTTACATCTTATTCTGGAAACACTGAAGAAACACTTTCTATTTTTGAAGAAGCGTTATCAAGAAACTGCAAAATTGTTGCAATTAGTTCAGGTGGAAAATTAGAAGAACTTGCAAAAAAAGCAAGAGTTCCACATATTAAAATTCCATCGGGAATTCAGCCAAGAATGGCAACAGCATACTTGTTTTTCCCAATTTTTAATGTGCTAAGAAAATCCAATATTGCAAATATTAGTGATGAAGAAGTTTATAGCACATTGCAATTCATAAAACAAATGGATTTTAAAACTAATGCACAAAAAATTGCAAAAAAACTCAATGGAAAAATACCCTTGATTTACACTTCGCCTAGATTTTCATCTATTGCAACAAAATGGAAAACTGATATTAATGAAAATACCAAAGTGCATGCATTTTGCAATATTTATCCTGAATTTAACCACAATGAAATTAATGCTTATGAAGGCAAGCAAAAAGGATTTGGTGTTTTGATATTGCATGATAATGCTGAAAATCCAAAAATTATGAAAAGAATTAGTGTAACTGAAAAACTTATGAAAAGCAAAGGATTTGCAGTTGATATAATTGCAATAAAAGGAAACTCAATGCTAGCAAAAGTTTTAAGTGCACAGTATCTTGGTTTATGGGTTTCATATTATTTGGCAATGATGCGAAAAATAAATCCAACACCAGTTAAAATAATTGAAGATTTGAAAAGAGAGCTTGTAAAATAATTTGATAATTTGCTAAAAAATCTAAAATGAAAAAATATATTGGGCTCGATATTGGTGGAACAAAAATCCATGGTGCTTTAGTAGATGCCAATGGAAAAATATTAGAGGAGAGATTTGTTGAAACAGAAGTTCAAAAAGGAAAAAAACATGTTTTAAACAAAATTTTTCTTGTGATTGATGAGCTTTATTCTAAGGATGTTTTAGGGATAGGTATTGGAAGCCCTGGTCCACTTGATATTAAAAAAGGAAAAATATTGAACACACCTAATTTACCGCTCAAAAATTTTTTTTTAAGAGATGCAATTTATAAAAAATATAAAATTAAAACAATTCTTGATAATGATGCAAATTGCTTTGTTTTAGGTGAAGCTTGTTTTGGTATTGCAAAAGGCAAAAAAAGTGTTGTTGGACTTACAATGGGAACAGGCATTGGTGGTGGAATTGTTCTTGATGGCAAAATATTTCATGGAAAAAATAATGCGGGGCATATTGGACATTCTTACATTGATATTTCAGCTGATTTAGGACATTGTGGACATTATGGATGTGTTGAGAGTTTAATTGGAAAATATGCAATAATTGATAGAGCAAAAGAAATTGGATTTGATACGCCTTATGATTTGTATAAAGCTGCAGTATCCAAAAATAAAAAAGCAAAAGAGCTTTGGGTTGGCGTTGGATTTTATTTAGGTGTTACTTGTGCAAATATTATGAATATCCTTGATCCTGAAATAATTGTTATTGGTGGAAATGTAGCTGGAGCATATGAATTTTTTGAAAAAGAAATGAATGAAACTGCAAAAAAAGTTGCAGTTGTTCCTGCAACTAAAATTGTAAAATCGAAGTTAATGAGTAAAGCTGCAGTGCTTGGCGCTGCAAAATTAGTTATGGAATAAAAATAAGAAAATTATTCTTTGATTTATGCATAGCTTGCTGCAATCGATGGATTTTTATGTGAGTAAGGCATACTATTTTGAAGCATACTATAATTTTTAGATGGATTGGAATAGTTGAGTGCTGGATTTTTTAATTCAACACTCTTGGTTTGTTTTTTCTGGAATAATCTAAACAGTATGTCATTTGCAACACCAACCATGATTCTAGTTGGTACATTTTTGATGTAATTTACATTAACATAGTGTATTGGGAAAAGTTTGAAAAGCTGAAAAATTCCTTTTCCAAAATCTTTTTTTATGCCATGCTGATAAGTTTGTTTCAATATTCCTTCACCTGTTTCATATTTTTTTTGTTTCATTTTTTTGTAGTTGTCTCTGATGTATGTGAAACCTTTGTAAAAAGCAAGATAAGGAATTAAAAGACCTGGGTTAAATGCAAGTGTTTTTGTAATATTTTTTATTATGCCCATGTATTTTGGAGCAGTACTTTCTAAAGGAGAAACCATTTGTTCAATTGGAACTTTATCTATTGCTGTATAAATACCGGTTCCGACAACACCCATAACAGCACCTGTTGATAATTCTTTCATGAAATTAGAAGTATTGAATTTTTCTTTGTTTTTCTTTGTTTCAATTAAATACCCAATTCCATTGCCTATTGTTGAATAAATACTGTTTAATCCAACAATTGGAACTGTTGCTGCAACTAAAGTTGTTGTAAATATTGTTTTTGCTGCTGTTTTGAAAAATCCATCTTTCTTTTTTTCAGATTTTTCTGGTTGAGTATAAGAGTCAATAGTATTTGAAGAGGTTTGACTTGTTGTATCCTGTTGGAGTTTTTGTTCGAGGTTTTCTGACATTTTAATCACTCTTTAGTAATAATAGTATAATTGATATAATAAAGTTTTTACCAATTTTTAACCGAAATAGAGAAAATTTATATAGAAAAAACACAGAACGGTTAAATAATGCAGAAAATAGACCTATCAGATGATAATAGAAAGTTAAAGCTTGATTTAACAGATAGAAAAATACTTTCTGAGCTTGACAAAAATTGTAGGATAACAAATTCTGCACTTGCAAAAAAAGTACATAAATCAAGAGAAGCTGTAAAATATAGGATTCAACAATTGCAAACAAAAGGAATAATTGAAAAATTTATTACATCAATAAATCCAAACAAACTTGGTTATTACATGTTTAAAGTTTATCTTAAACTTGAAAATATACCTGATGAGCGCGAAAAATTTTTTGATGAACTAAAACATAATAAGGATATTTACTGGATGGGGATTTCTGATGGAGTATTTGATTGTGTTTTTGCGATTCTTTCAAAAAGTATACCTGAATATTTTGAAAAGATAAATTTTCTTCTATCAAAATGGGACCATCTTGTTATTAGTAAAGTGCTTGGCACAATGGTCGATACCATGCAATATAACAAAAAATTCTTTACAGATGATAAAGAAGGAGAGTTTATTGTTTTTGGTGGAGATATGGTGGAAAATTCTATTGATGAATTAGATATGTTAATACTTACTATCCTTGCAAATGATGCAAGAATCCCAATTACTGAACTTTCAAGAAAAGTGAAATCGACAATTGAAATTGTTCGGGGAAAAATGAAAAAGCTCGAGGAAAAAGGGATTATTTTGAATTATAGAATTGCTGTTGATTTTAATAAATTAGGATTAGAATTTTTCAAAGCAATAATATATTTTAGAAAACTTTCTCAGGAAGATGAAAAGGGATTGTATGAATGGATGAGAGTTCATCCGAATTCTTTGTATTATATTAGAAGCCTTGCACCCTGGGAAGTTGAATTTGAATTTGCAGTTGAGAATTATCAGCATTTTAATAGGATAATAAATGATTTGAGAAAAAAATTTCCGCATGCAATTAGAAATTATGAGCATTTGATTATGATATACGAAACATGGATGCCTGCTTATATTGAAATGCTAAAAATCCCCGAAAAAGAAAAAAATTTATTGAATCAAAATGAAAATCACTGAAAGAATAAAATCTGCATTAAGAATTAAAGAGAAAACTCCTGAAGAAGAGAAAAAAGAATTGATTGTTTCAGAAGAAAAACTAAAAGATATATGGAGAGATGTTTTATCATACATTAAAAGAGATCTTGCATATATTTGGAGTGATGATGTAAAAGAGGATTTTAGCAAAATACAAGATGAAACAAAGAAGCTTGCATTTGTTCTTAGAAAATTACATTCATTGCACGGAATTGATGATACAAATTATCAAAATGAAGCTGAAGATATTAAAAAACTTCTTTACCATTTGAACAGAGTTGAAGCAAAAGAAGATTATGTTAATAATTTCAACAAACCTTTTTATTCTAAACATGTTAATTCATTTTTATGATAATAAAATATGTTAAACTTACAAATATCAGATCTTATATTAATCAAACAATTAAATTTCCAGAAGGAACTATATTATTATCTGGAGATATTGGCTCTGGAAAATCTACAATACTTCTTGCAATTGAATTTGCACTTTTCGGGATTAAAAGAGGGGATTTATCTGGAGAAGCACTTTTAAGAAATGGAAAAAATAACGGAGAAGTTCAACTATGTTTTGATATTGATAACAAAGAAATAATAGTTAATAGAAAACTTAAACGTACAAAAAGTGGGATTGCACAAGAATCAGGATGGATACAAATTGATGGAAAAAGAAAAGATGCATCCCCAATTGAGATTAAATCAGATGTACTAACTTTACTTGGTTATCCTGATGAACTTTTAACAAAAGGAAAAGATATTATTTTTAGATATACTGTTTATACCCCCCAAGAAGAAATGAAGCAAATTTTGCTGGAGAGTAAAGAAGCGAGATTAGATACGCTTCGAAAAGTTTTTCAAATTGATAGATACAAAAAAATTAGGGAAAATACTTTAATTTATTCTAGAGAATTAAAAGAAAAAAAGAGAGAATTTGAAGGAAGATCATCTGATTTAGATGAGAAAAAGAAAAAATTAATTGAAGAAGAAACATTATTTAATGATAAAAAAAGTAAATTAAAAATAATTGAACCAAAATTAAAATTTGCTAAAGAAGATTTGAAAATTGCAAAAGATAAACATTTTGAATCTGAAACAAAGGTTAAACGATTAAATGATTTAAAAAAAGATTTTAGTGGAAAAGAAATTGATCTTATTAACAAAGTTGAACAGCGTGAAAAAAATAAACAAGAAATTGAAACTTTAACAAAAGAAATAAGTGCACAAAATTTGGATGATCTTCAAAAGAAAATAGAAGAAGGCAAAGATATTTCTAAAATAATTGCATTAAAGAAAAAAGAGATTGAAGAGAATAGAAAATTATTGATGGAAACAAAAAGGCAGATTGCTGATATAAATGCCAGAATAAATAATTTTAAAGAAATTAAAGATAAGATAACTAAACTTGACAAATGTCCTGTTTGCGAACAAAAAGTAGGAGAAGAACATAAGCATGATATATCAAATAGGGAAGATGAAAAAATTACTCAGCTAAAAGCAAAATTAGATATCTCATTAAAATTAGAAAAAGAAAGCGAGAAAAAAATTTTAGATTTAGAAATAGAAATAGAAAAAAGCCGTAAACAAGAAAGGGAGTTAGCAATTCTTAATGTAAAATGGCAAAATTTACAAAGAGATATTGATAGACAAAAAAGAATTTCTGATATGCAACAAAGACTCAAAAAAGAGATAGGTGCAATTAATGTTGCTAAAGGCCAACTTAATTTGGAAATTGAAAATCTTAAAGGTGTTGATTTAGATTTTGAAAAAACAAAAAAATTAACTGAAGAAATAATGGAAAAAGAAAAAAGACTTGAAATAGAATTTTCATCTATAAAAAAAGAAGTTGAATTAAGAGAAAAAATAATTGAAGGCTTAAAAAAAGAAATTTTTGATAAAGAAGAAGCAAAAAAAAGAATTGTTAAGATTAATCAATATATTAATTGGTTAGAAGAATTTTTCTGTAATTTAATGTCAACTATGGAAAGGAATGTTATGGTTAAAGTAAATAATGAATTCAATGAATTTTTCAAACAATGGTTTAGTATGCTAATTGAAGATGAAAGTATGTCTGTTAGAATAGATGATGAATTTACGCCAATTATAGAACAGAATGGATATGAGACTGAATTGGTAAATCTTTCTGGCGGAGAGAAAACAAGTTGCGCACTTGCTTATAGACTTGCACTAAATAAAGTAATTAATGATATGGTAGGAAGCATTAAAACAAAAGATTTGATTATATTAGACGAACCAACTGATGGGTTTTCATCTGAACAGTTAGATAGAGTTAGAGAAGTTATTGAACAAATTGGAATGAAACAAATTGTTATTGTTAGCCATGAAGAAAAAATTGAAAGTTTTGTTAATCACATAATTAGAGTTGAAAAGAAAGAACATGTTAGCGAAATTAATTCTTAAGATTAAACTTCTTAAAATTTGTGAGATTTAAGATTAAAGATATTATTTTTGAGCTTCGATATGATATGCAAAGGGATACTGTCTTATACCCGAATGGATTATTTTCACTTTTTTAAAATCTTTCAATAGCAATTTTAAAGAGTGTTCTGTAAATCTCCAATAATCATGTGGCTCATCATGAAGAGGATAGAATCCTGGAACAAAAATTACTGTAATACCTTTAGGTTTTAATGCTTGATAAATATTTTTTATTCCAGTTTGAAAATCATAGACGTGCTCTAAAACATTCATGCAAATTATAATATCAAATTTTTTATTATAATTCATTGTTGTAACATCGATAATTTTATGACCAAAATTTTTATTAATATCTGATTGAATAAAAGTGTTTGATTCATCAAAGAACTTTTTTGCGGAATAATAATATTTCCCATTTAATTTTTTTCCACTGCCAAGCTCGAGAATGGTTTTATTTTTAACAGATTTTGCAAATTTTTCAATAGATGCATTATTGAAACTACGTGTTCTGAAAATAAAATTTGACAATTTTCTAAAAATAAAGCTCATAGAAGAATAAATTAACTCTTGATTTAATAAGGTTTTGAATTTAAAAAGTTACTATCTAAAAACAGATTAAATTGTTTATGCTTTATCTTTTATTTATGCTTTATTTTCTTTGATTTTTTAGCACTTTTTTGATAAGAGGGATTACCATTTTTGAGATTTGCAATTCTAAACATATAGTAAATTATAACAAGAACGAAAACTAATAATAAAGAACTGGTTATTATTTTAGTTTGATTAGGTTCACAATTTCCTGCTTTTGAATAAGTAAAAAACCCGCATGTTAAAGCTGCACATTCATGATTTATTATTGTTTCATTTTCATTACAGTATGGTGTTTTACATGCAAAAAAAGTGCATGCTTCATTTGAATTGCACTCATCTGAAGAATTACAAGTTATTTTTGCATAAGGAAGAATTGGAATATTATATTCTGATTGCGCACAAAATTGGTAAACATTACTTTGATTTTCAGATATTTTAGCTCGAACGTCCATAAAACAAGGTTTAATTGTTACAGAATATCTGTTGTCTGGAAAAGCTTTTATTTGTCCGGTGAAATTATAAAAATACGATTCTTCGGGTTTAAGAGTTATTGCTTTTCCCGGATAATATTCATAAACTATTTTGAATTCGTCATTTTTCAAAATTAATTTATCGAAAGAAAGCGTTAAATTAACAGTGTTTGTCAAAGTAACCATATAATCTATTTGTGTTCCTTCTTTACAATTTACATCATAACAATTGTAAGAGAATGTAATTCCTGCTTTTGTGAGTGGT
>CAZSAD010000001.1:92853-95536 GCA_964604995.1 uncultured Methanosarcinales archaeon | reverse complement strand
ATTGTTAAAAGAATAGGTAAATATGTTTTTGAATAAAGTGTTTTTTTCATGGAAAAATAGATATGTGGGATAATATAAAAAGATTGTGTCTATTTTGGCTTTTAGGATATGCGTACATTTTAAGATATAAATATTGAATAAAACACAAAATAATCATAAAAGATATAAAGGATACCTTTCAGTAAAATAATAATGGAACAATATCAAAAAGAAATCACATCGGTTGTCTTTATAGTTTTACTTATGCTTTCTATAGGAACACTTTTTTATCATAATATTGAAGGTTGGAACATTATTGATTCTTTATATTATTCCACTGTAACTTTAACAACAGTTGGATACGGCGATTTTGTCCCTACAAAACCTGAAACAAAATTATTTACCATATTTTATATATTAACAGGAGTTGGAGTTATTTTATCCTCGCTTTCTATACTAGGCTCACATTATATACAAAAACAACAGCCTAAAGTGGGGAGAATTATTATCGATAGATTTGAACGTGATATTGTAAATAAAATTAAAGCTAGTTCTAAAAAGTTAGATCAAAGATATAAAAAATTAATAGAATCCCAACGTAAGAAGAAAAAAGGATTTTACCATCTAAAATAACACTACTTAAACACCATTTATTTCTTTTGTACATATCCTGAAGCGATTAGATTAGCTAAGACAAGCTGTGCATTTTGTTCAGGTGTATTTTTATCTGCGTTATCAATTACAAATGTTGGGATTTGTGAAAGTTCAAGTATTTCTCTTAGACTAGTTATATTAGTTGTATTCAATCCTGGATTATTTAAAATATAACATAATGTTGTTGTGCCAGGAATATCAATATAATTTCCAGGTACTTGCACTGCATTTAGTGAGTTATCGTATACCTCAAATATTGTTGGATTAAATTTATCTTCTGTATTTTGAGGATAATATTGAAAACTGTAACCTTTTTGAGTCATGACATTTCTTACATCCTTCCACATTATTCCATTATAAATTGGAGTTGGATCGTTTATTTCTACTATTGAAGGTGATGTTGGAGAACTTTCTTTTTTACATGCGACATTTAAAAGTCCAAATACTGTTAATTGTAACGCTAAAGCGTATCGTAATAATTTATTATCAAAATTTTCAATTGTCATTTTTTCACCATAGTTTAATATAAATTTATTTTATTTTTTATGATTAGTTATTACTTTGTTTGTTTAATTTTGTTAATCTAAATTAATTAATTTAAGCTTATCATTAAGTGGGGGATTTGTAACTGTCAATGTATGTTGTTCATAATCTAAAAGCCATTGGTTGTTATCGAATAGTTGGAAGAGTAATGTGTTTTGTCCTGATTCATTTAGTTTAATAGGTAATACTAAATTTGAGGAAGAGGATGCTGGAATTACCTTAGAGATATTAATGTTGTAAATTGAAGGATTCGAAGTTATTTTGAGTACGACTTGAGCTGACTGAGGGTTTGGATTTGCTATATTTACTGTTGCGTAAAATACTTGATTTATTTGAGGATTCCAGTTAGATAGTTTAGTTGTAAGATAAGGAATAAAATTTTTTTGATTATACAAAATCCATTTCCATTGTACAGTTGTTCCTTCAAGCGCATCATATGCTACAACTTTTATTGTGACATTTGGACTGTTAATATAATAAGTTGATTTTGTAAATGAACTTGTAATTTTATTGTTTGAATATGAACCCGTATTAGTGGAATCAAGCACGTCGTCAACATACCAATCAAATTTAACTGAATTATCATAAGAATTTTGATTGTATGATACAGTAATTTTAGCTGTGAAATCTGACATATTAAAATATAAAGGTGTATTTTGTTGTTGAACTGGATTTACTGAATACACCGCCATATTATTAATCAAACAAGCTGAGTAATTTGGAATAGTTTCTTTATAATAACATCTCCCGACTTTGCAATAACCTTGTTTATAAATAGTTCTGTTTACACATTTATCTTCACATTTAACATCTTCACAAGGATCTGTTAATGCTACATCTATACAATTACCATTTTGACAAGTTTGATCTAAATTACATGTTTGAATAATTTGTTCATTTTGAGTATATTCACAATGATTGTTCAATAATGAATAAGTTGGATTTTGTATTCTTTTATTTTGCGGATTGTTTGAAACACAATGTGGAATGAAAGATATTTGTTTTACTTTGGAAGATGATACACATTCTTTGTAACTCTGTTTTGCTGGACAGTCACTATCTTGCAAACATGCAACACATTGCAACGAAGATTTTTGCATAATTGAATAATAACATTGTCCTGCATCGCAATAGCCTCCACTAAAATAAGTTATTCCTTCGCACTTATTTTGACATGTTATTCCAAAACAGGGATCAAGTTGTTGGCATTGAACTGCATTGGGAGTTACTTTTTTATATTTACATGAACCTAAATTGCAATAACCTTTTGAATAATATGTATAAGTTTCATTATCACAATAAGAGTCACAGGTTATTCCTAAACAAGGATCAAGTTGTTGGCATTGAAATGCATTGGGGGTGGTTATTAGGTATTTACAAGTTCCTAAACTGCAATAACCTTTTGAGTAATAAGTATAAGTTTCAGTGTCACAATAAGAATTACAAGTTATTCCTTCGCATGGATTTGGTTGTTTGCATTGAGTTGCATTTGGAGTGATTGCTGCAT
>CAZSAD010000001.1:43191-92753 GCA_964604995.1 uncultured Methanosarcinales archaeon | reverse complement strand
ACTGACAAGTTCCTAAACTGCAATAACCATTTGAGTAGTAAGTATTAGTTTGATTATTGCAATAAGAGTTACATATTACACCTTCGCATGGATTTGGTTGTTTGCATTGAGTTGCATTTGGAGTGATTGTTGCATACTGACAAGTTCCTAAACTGCAATAACCATTTGAGTAGTAAGTATTAGTTTGATTGTTGCAATAGGGATTACAAGTTACATTTAAACATGAATCGGTAAATGGCCAAATACCTAAATAAGATATTTGATTAACACCATGAATTGGAAAAGAACCATAGCTGTAAGTCATCTTTAGTTTATTGTTTTGTATTGATAAAATATTACCAGTACCATTTTGATAAGAATAAATTGTATTATCTGGATTAGATCCTTCTACTTTTGCTATTGTTAATCTATATTGGGAATCATAAGAATATTTTGAAGTTTTATTTACTATTCTATCGGTAGCAACTAATACATTACCAACTTCATCGTAAAAATTTTCTAAGTTTTGAATATTTGAAATGTAAATGTTTGTATGGCGATTGTTTAAAGGATTGTATGTATTTGTTAATTTTAGATTATTGCCATAAGTTTGTTCTTGTGTTGAACCAAATTCATTATATTGTATATTATCAAGAACATTAGTAGAAACAAATGGGGTAGGTAATATAGCAATTCCGTATAGTTTTCCTGAATTGTAATAAGCACGAGATATTGAAGTTGAATCTGGAGAAGTGTACTTTGCTAAATTATTGGCACTATCATATAAAAAATTTTCAACAAAATTTTTCCCATCGATTGTTGTTGTTTTGTTAACTAATCTTTTTCTATCGTCATAAATATATTTTTTTATTATGCCAGATTTATTCACCATAGATAATTGACCAATATTTTTATTTAAATCGTAGTAATAATTTATTGTTTTATCTTGCACTTTCTCTTGAGTAAGCCTATTTAATTTATCATAAGTATAAAAAGTAATTTTTCCATTATTATCTTTTTCAGAAATTAGATTCCCATTTAAATCGTATTGATATTCCCATGTTCCCAAATCAGGGTCAATAGTTTTTGTTTTTTGACCTAATTTATCATATTCATAAATAATTGAAGTACCTGTTTGAGAATTAATTATTTTTGTAATTTGATTTATAGGAGAGTAAACATAATTTGTAATGATACCATTTTGATTTACTGAAATAATGTTTCCATGTGTGTCATATTGATCTGTTTTTTGATTATTTTTCTGGTCTGTAAATTTAATTTTAAGATAAGAATAATCATACGAAACTTTAGTAGAATCTGGATAATCAATTTGCTTTATCCTATTCATTGAATCATATAAATACATTGTTTTTGGAACTGATAATAATTGAGAGGTGTAATCCAAAGTTGTGGTATAATAAGGATTGGAAGTTTTCAGAGTTCTATATTTACTGTCTAAAGTATAATCAATTGTTACAACATTTGTGTTTATGTTGTTATATAATATTGATTTTTTTTGTAAAATATTTCCTAGACCATCAAAATACGATGCTTCATAATTCCATGAACCCTCTTGTTTTTTTGATTTTTTTATAATTGATGAAGGAGTTAAAGTATTATCTTGATAAATCCAACTAATTGTAGGAGATGAAAAAGTATTGTATGGTTGAACTTCGGATATTATTCTACCAAAAGCATCATAAGCGTATCGAATAGAGTTGTTATTTGGATCAGTGATAGATAAAAGATTATTTGTTTTTTCATCATATGAATAAGATGTTGTATATTTTAATGGATTTGTTTCATTTACTAATAAGTAAGGCCAGGTATTGTGATAACTATAAATCCAAACATTGCTGTTTGGATCTATTTTTTTAATAATATTACCAAATGAATCATACTCAAAATTAGTTGTTACATCGCTTGGTTGATTTTTAGTTATAGATTTAGTCAAGTCACCTCTAAGGGGAACATAAGATAATGGTTGATTATCATAAAAAAACTGTTCTTCTTTGAAAATAGCATTAGAAAAATCTTTTTGTGTAATTAAATAAGGTTTATCTAATACCCAACTATCAATATTTTGTTGGTAAGAAATTTCTGTTGTGATATCATCATCACCAATTGCAAGTGAACCTTTGTTAAGGATAATTGTTGGATTACCATATTGATCATATTGATAAGTAGTCATTGTGTCAAGGGATTGATCTGGATAAAAAATAGTTGATTTTTCAGAAGATAACAATACTTTATTGTTACCATATCCTGTTGGAGTGATTGTGTAATCAAAATTAGAGATGGCTGCAGGATTATTACTTGCTGTGTTGTAAACTGTTTTTTCTTGTACTAAACCTTTTCTATCTAAATCTTGATAAAAAGTTTCTTTGATTTTATCATCAGGATAAGTTATTGAAGTTTCAACTTGACCAAATCCTAAAAATTCTTTTTTACCATAATCATATTTTCCTTTTGAGAAAATATAATTAGTTTTTATTGCAGGTTTTCTTTGACATATTTGATTGGAATTAGAATAAGCAATTTGCGCTTCTTCAACTTTGAAACTTGCATATTTATCTGATTTAAAATTGATATGTCCCATTTGAGCATGACTTTGCCAAACAGATTCAGCATAACATGCACCTTTACTATTGCTTGGATTTCCAGCCACATAACTAGTTGACATATCTGGGGGATTTTGAAAATTATATTCAAGTATCTTTCCAGTGCACTTAGTTGTACAAGGATCTGTAACACCCGAACATCCAGTTGAATGAGTCATACAATAAACAGTCCATGAACCACCAAGATTGTCTGCTGTATTAAAATCACCATTTCCACCTTTGTCATCTATTAAATAATAATCATTATAATCCATCACATCTCCGGTAGCATCAGTTTTGCAATTTTTTAATAAACCAGATTGATAGAATTCATGCATTGAATTATCACTGTAACTTAAGAATAATGCCATTACAGATCTTGTAGTACTATCTTCATTTGATATACTGCTACTGCTTACAATATTATCATCTGAAGTTGCTGTGATTTTATAGCATTTATCAGTCTGAAAAGGCCCATAACTTGCTAATTGGGTTCCCCAAGCTTCATAATAATTATAATCATACCATTCTTTGTTGGTGTAATGAACTTGCACATAATTTCCACAAGTTGGTTGTCTGCAACTTCTTGTACAAGTTGTATCACCACAAGTAATTCCTGCATCATAATACCCAATTGGACAAACACTTGGTTCACAATCAACATAATCTGGCAAATTGCTGTTTGGATTATTTGGAATGATACTAACAGAGTTAACAACCCAAGTGAAAAAACCCATATTATTTTCTGCTGTTGATTTTGAATGGTTGTAATTAAAAACAATAGATCCTCCTTTTTGAAGAGTTACTTCTTTTAGAATATTGGACATTTTATTTAAACTAGACCATGCTGTTTTTGTTACAAATCCATTTGTACTTTGAATTTTGACAATATCTAAAGTTCCATCAGTATCGGCATCAAAAAGAACAGTGCCTTTGTTACTTCCATCAATATAAACAAATTCTGCAATTGGTGGAACATTCCATGATGAATCAATTATCCAAGTGTTTCCTGCATTCAAATAAGTATTTCTAGATGAACTGCTTGATGCTTGTAAAATATCAGGCATTCCATCATCATTTATATCTGCAAATCGTACACCCTCATCATCATATCCGGTGTCCACAAATCTTGGAGGAACAAGATTAAAGAAACCGTCATTTTGTTCCCAACCGTTTCCCGTATTTAACCAAAGATGCATAATATTATTTTTATCAACTTGAAGAAGATCAGGTAATCCGTCTGCGTTTACATCAATAAGTCTTAAACCTAAATCCCTATCTGAGGAATCTACAAAATTTCCCGATGGAATATTCCAATTTGAAACTTGTGAAAAATAATCCCCATATGATAAGTAAGTTGATTTAGATTGACCTTCTTTAGCTATAATTAAATCTGATTTCCCATCTCCATTTAAATCATCTATTTCCACACCATATCCTTCATGAGAATATACTCCCCCACCTAAATAGTCAACTTTAGAAAAGGTTATAGGCACGTAAATTGAAGAATGTGTCCACCCATTGCTACTACCTAACCAAACATCATTATACTTAATATTATTATCGTCATCTCTTAAACCTTTGATTAAATCAGGATAACCATCTCCATTAATATCACCTAATCTAACACCACCATCATATTCAAAGTCAATGTTTATTGAACCAACAAAATTTGCATTTTCTGGAGGAGCAAAAATAGAATTTTGTGCATAATTACCATTTGCATCTTGCAATACTGAATAATGACTTGATAACCAAATGTCTTTACTATTGATAAAATCAGTCATTCCGTCTCTATTTATGTCTGCAAGTCTAACTCCAAAATCGCTTCCGCTTTCCGAAAATGCTGCATCTGGTAGTTTTTGTTCAATATCATAATTTCTTTTCCATCCCGGAGTTGTTTTTGTATAATCAAATTTAGTTGGAGGAAGAGTAGATATTCCATCTGCACCAGTTATTGTTATTTGTGAAATATAAGATCTTGTTTGAACATCATTTGTTGTATAATCTAAAGTGTAAGTAACTTTTGGAATGGAAAATGAATTTGTTGGGTAAATTTTTATTTGTTTTATTACACTAGTTATTTTAATTTTTTGTCCGTTGTCAAATATTATCCAACTTCTTGGGAGAAGGTCATAAACAAAAGTTACACTTGATTCATAATCTCCAACACTACCAAAATTATAAATAATATTAGAAATATGTTTTACACCAATGTCACCAAAGTCTTGTCCACCATAATTATAATAAAGCCTATTGTCATGAATATCAACTATTTTTTCTAGATACCATCTCCAAGTGTATCCATAACCCATATTAGACAAAACTTCAGTTGCTGTGTTATAACCAAAATAGTAAGTTGTTCCATCTTTAGTTTTAACTAACCAATACTTTTGATAAGTGCTAAAGCCACCTGATTCCAATTGGATTTTCATAAAGGTTTCAGGTTTTGTTTTGTAACCATCAGTTGTTGAAATTAAATCATAAGCAACGCCATTTAAGATTAATGTAAAAGTATCATCATTTGGATCAGCTGGTGTGTATTTTACATTTCTTTGAATATAACTTTCAGTAATTGACCAACCACTTCCTACAAGAGAAGGGTAACTATTTTTTGCATTGCTATTGTAATTTAAAGATAATGGAGGAGTTAAACCATTTACTCCCTCAGGAACTTCAATTGAATAAGAATAGGTTGAACCACCAGTATTTGAATCTACAAATTTTCCAGGTTCATAAGATAATGGTTGTGAAGTTACTGTATTATGAATATATGTTTGATAAGATTCTGCTGATGCTGAAAAAATTAAGATTAATAATAAAGTTACAACTAGACAAAATTTAGACAATAATTTTACAGGATTTTGTAAATTAGTTTTTAGTTTCATTTTTTCAGACTTGACAAATAATCGTATGTCTCGCTACCGCCACGAATTGGTTTGTTTATATCTAGAAAATTTTTATTGAATAATTTCATTTTTTCCAGAATTATTACTCTAAGTTTTAATTCTGTTTTGTTATCAAACAAAATTTCTTCTTCAGATGATACAATGCTAACTGTGAATTTATTTAACAAATTATAAAAAAAATCAAAAGTTATGTCTATAACTGATTTGGGATTTAACAAAGAAAATCTGCAATAAAATCCCAAAACATTTTCCTTTTCAATTTTTATGGATAATTCAATAATTCCATTTTCTGTATTTTTTTCATAATATAAAGATTGATAATTACTAAATTCTTCATTTTTAACAAACAAAAATCCATTGTCAGAGAGAAAAATCTTAAAATCATCTGCCAACATTTTTCCATTGCTTGTTATGTTAAATAAAAAAACTTCCCGACCCATTTTATTTCACCATATTAGTAAATTCTTCAACATATTTTGTTTTGCTCCAATCCCTTTTTCCAATTCTCATTGGATCATTATCGTATGTGATATCCATTGGAATTTCAGAATTGGTATATCCTAATTTTTTATAAGCAACAAATCTATGATGGCCATCATCTATAAATTTCCCATATTCTTCATTTGAAATAATTTGGATGTTGTCTATGGGTTTTTTATTTAATATCTTTAAAACATATTCATCAACAATACTTGATCTTATTTCGCTTTGTGAAGGTTTAATTAAATTGTATTTTGAACCAACAATATCTTGTTTAATACTTGTTGCAACTCCACTTTTTAAAGATGAAACTGAAGATCTAAGACTAGTTGCGCCAATTAATCCAAAAGCAGTGTCTAATCCTATCCCAACTGGACTTAACATACCACTAGATATTGAATCACCAGACATAATATTTTGTGTAGCCATTCCAGCTCTACCTGCAATTACCATAGATGTTATACTAGCTGCAGATTTACTCATCTGTGTTGCACCAAATGCTGCTGCTCCTACGCCAAATGTTGCACTGCTAACTGCACCAATTGTTGCACCTTCTAAGAAACTTTGACCAACTGAATTCCAATTCATATTAGATCCAAATAAATCTGCGCCGTGCCAGATTTGTGAAATCATATTAAATCCAGCTGATACAACTCCGCCGATTATTGCACCACCAATAATATGCCAGAAATGACCAGTATCATCTTTGTATTTTACCGGATTATTTCTTGCATAAGAATAACGATTTAATGATTCATAATCATAAGGATTTTGGATTATTGTATCAGGCTGAATGAATCTTGCAATAAAAGGATTATAATATCTTGCACCATAATAATATAAGCCTGATTCTGGATCATATTCTTGACCAGTAAATAAATACCTACTTGTTGCTTCATTATCAGGCATCCCATATGGTTCATAACTCATTCTTTCAACAACATTTCCTGAAGAATCAGTGATAACATTAACCCCACCTAGAAAATCATTATAAATATAAAAAATTTCACCATTCACATTTTTTGCAACTAAATTTCCATTTGCAAAAGCATAAGTTTCATTTATCGTTGTTTCATTTTGTATTGTTGAAACAAAATTATCTCCAATGTAATAAGTAATTTCAGGTAAACCATTTGTATAAGAAGTTTTTTTAATTCTTTGTCCAGTTTCATCATAGATGTATTGGACTAAAATTTGACCAGTGGAATTTGTTTTTCTAATTTCAACTAACTGTCCAAATTCATCATAAGAATAATAGAATTTATGATCTTTTATCATATTTCCATTTGCATCATATTGGAAGGATATTGTTCCAGAGTCTAAATCAACAGAATAGGGTAAATTTTTTGAATTGAGATTATTTGAGGTATCAATATTTGCAGAGTTTGAAGCTAAAGAAAATGGCATTAATAAAATCATCAAAATTACTAATATTACTACTTCATTTTTGATGTTTTTCAAATCACAACCCCCAAATTATGTGAATTAATTGATATATGGGAAGGCTAGGTTTATATAGCTTTGTTTTTGTTGTCATCTAGTAGTGATATCTTTTTGTAATTTTTTTAATAATTTTGTAATTTTTTTAATAAGTATCAAAAATTCAGAATAAAAAAATAATAAAAACGCAAAGATAAATATATGAGGGTTTAATCTGTGTTTTTTATAAAAATCTTTGGGGCTGTAGTGTACTCATAGCAATCCTTTTTGAAAAAAGGATTGAGCCCAAAAACTTGTTCCCTTTGGTCACAGGTTTTGACAAAGTCAAAACATAAATAATCATAATCATTCCAAGTTTTAGAAAAATCGCGTCGAAGGACTTTATGTCCTTCTTGTTTTTACAAGATTTTTCTTAAAAATCTTTGGGGCTGTAGTGTAGCCTGGTATCACTGGCGCTTGGGGTGCGTCCAACCCCGGTTCGAATCCGGGCAGCCCCATATTATTCTGATAAAATTAGTAAAACAATAGAAAGACTTAAATGTATTTTTTTATAGCTAAAAAATTATGTCATTTCCTAAAGAAAAATCAGCACAAGAAGTAAAACTTCTGGAAAAAATTGTTGTTAACTATGCTCTGCCATTGGATTTGGCATACCATACTATAAAATCCAAATTAATTAAAGATGAATATCATAATCAAGGATTTAATGAAAGAGCAAAAGCTATTTGGGATGGCAAGATTAAAAAGTATGAAAAACTTTTAAAAATAAAAGGAAAACATGACGGTGAAATACCTGATAGAATAAAAGAAATTTGCAAACAAACACCATGTGGGTATGTAAGGTTACTATTAACATATATCAAACAATAATTAATTTAGAATACTAATTAAATAAAAAACAATTGAATTCTTTTTTAGCAGCAGAACCACTAAAATTAGCAGAAGGCCCAGGACTACCTATTGGAATGGATATAAGGGAAGTACATGGACAGTTATTGTATGTTTTTTCTCAGGAACTTAACCAGTTAATTAATGAAACAGACAAACTGGTCAGTACTTGAAGCTTTTATTATAGGTATATATTAAATTATTAGTCTTGTATCACCACAAAGTATATAAATAAGAAGTGTTAATTCTTTTTTGGTGCCTGCTATGTTTTCGTCGTCAAAATTTGCCAAAAGTATTATCATTCTAACTACTTTTCTTTTGATATTTCAAATTGTTCTTGCACAAGAATTACAAGTTACACCTAAAAAAATAACAGGAGATATAGTTGTTGATAGTGGAAGCTATGCGACTTATACTTTAACAATAAAAAATACTGCGCAAACTGCAAAGACAGTGAGTATTAGAACCCTTGATGCACTTGATTGGAATGTTGCAATTGAACCAAGTGTTAGCAACAAAGTAGACTTGAAGTCTAATGAAGAAGGAGTTTACCTTCTTAGAATTAGTGAAGCAAAAAGAGAAGGAAAATATCTTAAAACAGTGGGAGTTTATACTTTATCTTTAATAGTTGAAACTAATAACGAAAAAGTAACTCTTCCAATTCTGATTAATGTTGTTTCAAAAGAAGCTTTAAAAAAGAATTACCAACCAGATATTATAACAAAAGCTGAACTTAACATTAAAAAAATTGATCCGAGAAATAAAGCAAATGTAAAAGTTTATTTACAGAATATGAATTTTAGAAACAATACTCAAGTTGATATAACATTATTTTCGTCTAAAAATTTAGTTTATCAAAAAAGCACTACTTCTCTTGGACCATTAGAAGAAAAAACATTGGACTTCACTTTAAATTTTAAACCTGATGAAAGCCCAAAGACTGATACCTTATTTGTCAAAATAGAAACACTTGGCGATGATAATTTAACTTATCCAAAAAAACAACCTGATCCAATAGAATTTGAAATAATACCTTATTTTACAATTGTTAGAGATACTAAAGTCACTTCTAAGTTTATGAAAAAAATAACTGAAATAAAAGTTTTAAATGAAGGAAATTTAAGACAAAATACTGAAGTTAAATTTGACACTAATTTACTTGATAGATTTTTTACTACAACTGAACCAAAAGCTGAATTTGTTAAGGACAATGGAAATTATTATTATGTTTGGAAATTACAACTCGAGGGCAAAGAGGGTAGTAAAGCAGATACTCAACTTTTGACAGTAACTAATAATTATCGGCCTTTAATTGTAATATTTTTAACATTGATATTATTAATTGTTTTTTATTATGTTTTTAGAAGCCCAATTATTATGGTAAAAGATGTTGCAAAAATCCATAGTAAAGAAGGTGCGATACATGGTCTAAAAGTGATTATACATTTGAAAAATAGAAGTAATAGAACAATAGAAAATATAAAAGTTGTTGATAAGATACCTTCAATTACTGAAATTGAAAAAGATTTTGAAACTGGAACATTAAAACCATCAAGTATTTCAAAAGGAAAAACTTCAATTGCAGTTACTTGGGAGATGGCAAGTTTAGAACCGTGGGAAGAAAGAATTATAACTTATCATATTAAATCAAAGTTAAGTGTTCTTGGTGGATTTGATTTGCACCATGCTGTTGCTAGATATACTAAAAAGAATGGAAGAGAAGTTGTAATAACTTCAAATTCATTGGATTTAAGCAAGAGACTTATTGAATAAATAATAATGAAGAATTTTTAATAAAAATTATTATTTTAATAATTTATAAGGGAATTGATTTTAAGAGGATACCATAAAACTCAGTTAAGTATGTTACTCGTTCTTCTTCTGAAAGATTTATTTTTACACTATCTTTATTAGTGTTAAAAACTTTAAGCGCCTCAATATTTTTTGCAGTTAAATTTAATGTCTCGGCTCGATGTTTTAAAACAGATGCTACGTAACCTGCCTGAATAGAAATATTATGTATTGATGAATACACCTGAGCCATTAGCGAATGATATTCTTGTAACTCACCATTATTAAATGCATTATTTGCATGCATTGTTAAAATTGCAAGGTCTTGTGCTTTTGCATTTAAATAATTAGTATTGTTTTCAGTATTCATTATAACCTATCCTTTAAGGAAAGGATTTTTGATTTATATTATAAATGTTGGTAATGTTGGTTTTCAAACAATTAATTTTATATAAGAACTGAATTTCTCATCTCTGTTAATGGGAATAGTATAATTATTTTATATCCCCTGGTAGCTAAAGCGGCTATCCTTTTCTAAAGGATAGAACCCAAAAAGCTTTTGCTTTGCAAAAGCGTTTCGACTTCGTCGAAACAAGCTAATTATATAAAAATATGAAAATCCCCTGGTAGCTCAACGGTAGAGCGTTCGGCTGTAGTTAATATAGCGCTGTTTGACTTTATGCATAAGCTTAGGATGAAAAACAGTCAGCTGATACCGAAAGGTTGGGCGTTCGAATCCCCCCCGGGGGATTTTTTTATTATTTTCTTATAAATTGAGTGCTATAGAGTCCATATAACCTTATTTTCAGATAGCTTTTTATACCCCCATTTAATCCTTAAATCAATATAGTCATATCGACGGTGAATGTTGGGAAAAAGGCATACCTTTATAAATGGGCAAATGATGGTGCAAATATGGTCGAAAAGTCTTTCTACAAGCTTAATTAGGCTTTATTAGGTTTAATTTACCAGTAGAAAGATATATATCGCTCAATTACACTCAAAATGCCTTGGTAGTGTAGCGGCCTATCATGCAACCCTGTCACGGTTGCGACCCGGGTTCAAAGAGCTTATAAAGCAGCAATTACTGTTTTTAGGCCTAGAAAATCCCGGCCAGGGCGTTTACTTTGCCGAAGCCGCCGCGCTTCGGCTTCATGTTCAGAACATCAATTCCGAACATTTCAAATCATATTCATGCTGGTCATGCGAGGGAGGTTCCCTCTTGTTTTAACCAGATTTTCATAAAAATCTGGGCCGGTAGCTCAGCCTGGAAACCCAAGCAATGCCAAAAGCATTGAATTGTGGTTGGGTAATAGAGCGCCTGACTTTTAATCAGGCGGTCGCGAGTTCGAAAAGGAAGTGTACGATAAAAAGTTGTATGCTTCAAACGAAAGTCTCGTCCGGCCCACCATTTATTATATACTATATCATCAAAAATTCGAGGGAAGAAGATGAAAAGAAGAAAAACACTATCGAGTCTTGAAATAAAAGAACACGTATTTCTGCCAAAACATGTAAAGATTAATGACAAAGATAAAAAGGAGCTTTTAGAGAAATATAATATCACAATCAAAGAATTGCCAAAAATATACAAAACTGATCCTGCACTTAGAAATAGTGGAGTTGAAGCAGGAGATGTTATTAAAATCATTAGAAACAGCCCAACAGCGGGCGAATCAATGTATTATAGGGTGGTTATAAATGACTAACTCAAGAGCACTCATAAAAAAGTATTTCGACGATCACTCTGTTGTGGAGTCGAATATAGAAAGTTTCAACCATTTTATTGATGTTGAACTGCAAAAAATTATTGAAGAAAACAATGATATTGAACCAACAATTATTCCACATAATATTGATGAGTTCAAGATAAGATTTGATAAGATTTGGGTAACCAGGCCTGAAATTACTGAAGCTGATGGCTCAAAGAGAAGTATTTTCCCAATTGAAGCAAGACTTAGAAAAATAACTTATTCTGCGCCATGTTTTATTGATGTTAGTGCACATATTAATGGAGTACAAAGAGAAACATTTACGACACAAGTTGGAAATATTCCAATTATGCTTAAATCAAAATACTGCCATTTAAGCAATATGAGTAAAGATGATTTAATCAAGCATGGTGAAGATGCAAATGATCCAGGCGGATATTTTATTATTAATGGAACAGAAAAAGCACTTGTTATAATTGAAGATTTGGCATCAAATAAAACAATGGTAGAAGAAGCGAGCATTGGACCAAGCAAATATGTTGCTAAGATGTTTTCTGAAAAAGGATCATTCAAAATTCCACATTCAATTGAAAAAATGAAAGATGGTGTATTTTATGTAACATTTACAAGAGTAAAAAGAGTGCCATTAGTTCTTGTATTAAAAGCACTTGGAATGTTAAAAGACGAAGAAATAATGAGATCCATTTCGCCAGAAAGACCAAATGATGAAATTTTAGTTAATTTATATGAATTTGTCTCTGTTAAAAACGAAGAAGATGCGCTTGATCTTATTGCAAAAAAGATTGGAATTACACAATCAAGAGAAATAAGAGTTGAAAGAATAAGGGAAATTTTAGATAAATATCTCTTGCCGCATCTTGGAGTTAAAAAAGAAGACAGGATGAATAAAGCATATAATTTATGCAAGATGTTAAAAAAATATTTGAGAGTTTCGAGTGGAGAACTTGCAACTGATGATAAAGACCACTATATGAACAAAAGATTAAAACTTAGTGGCGATTTGTTGTCGGATTTACTTAGAGTTAATATGAAAGTTTTAATTGCCGACATCTTGTACAATTTCCAAAGAATTGTAAAAAGAGGAAAATTTCCATCAATTAAAAGTGTTATTAGAGATAAACTTTTGACATCGAGAATTTATAGCTCAATGGCAACTGGTACATGGGTTGGTGGAAGAAAAGGAATCAGCCAAAGAATTCAGCGCTTAAATTTCCTCGAAACATTATCGCATCTACAAAGAGTAGTTTCACCACTTAGTGCAAGTCAAGAAAATTTCGAAGCAAGAGAACTTCACCCAACACATTTGGGAAGACTCTGTCCAATAGAAACACCTGAAGGTACTAACATTGGACTTAGAAAAAACTTGGCATTATTGGTATCAGTTTCACAGGAATCAAACGAGGATGAGATCTTAAAAGCAATAAAGCCTATGGGTCTTAGAAACTCGAATAAATAAAGGAAAAAGCAAGGGGTAACAATCATGGCAGCAGAAGTCTATCTCAATGGAAAATTTGTAGGAAATGTTGAAAATCCAAGGGATTTTGTAGACCAAGTAATTGGTGAGAGAAGAAAAGGAAAGCTAACTAGCAATCTTAATGTGTTTCATGATGATGTAACAAATGAGATTTATTTAGAAGCATCAAAAGGTAGAGCTAGAAGACCATTAATAGTTGTCAAAGATGGCAAACCACTTATCACTGATAAGCATATTGCACAAATAGAAAAAGGAGAAATTGCATGGGTAGATCTTGTAAATCAAGGTATTATAGAATATCTTGATGCAGGCGAAGAAGAAAATGCACTTGTTGCATTTACTGAGCAAGAATTAACTAAAGATCATACACATATGGATTTGACACCACTAACAATGGTTGGACTTACAACTTCACTTGTACCATTTGGAAATTTTAACCAATCTGCAAGATTAAATGCAGGTTCTAAAAATCAAAAACAAGCATTAGGACTTTATGCAGCTAATTATGAAGTTAGAATGGATATGGATGTAAATATATTGCATACCCCACAAATGCCAATTGTTCAATCTGCAATGCATGCAATTAGTAATTATGATAAACATCCAGCTGGACAAAATATTGTTGTTGCAATTATGGCCTATGAAGGTTATAATATGGAAGATTCGATTATCATAAATAAGAGTTCTATTGAAAGAGGCCTTGGAAGATCTACTTATTTTAGACCAGCAGTTGCTGAAGAACTAAGATATTCTGGCGGACTTACTGATAAAATTTGTATTCCTGATAAAGATGTTAAAGGTTACAAATCTGAAAAAGATTATAGATTTTTAGAGGAAGATGGAATTGTTTATCCTGAAGCTTCAGTTAAAGAAGGAGATGTTATTATTGGAAAAACTTCACCTCCAAGATTTTTAAGCAGTTTAGATGAATATAATCTCGCATCAAACACAAGAAGAGAAAGTTCATTTGGTTTGAAACATGGGGAGCTTGGAGTTGTTGATTTAGTTTTAATAACAGAAAACGAAGAAGGTAATAAACTTGTTCAAGTAAGAATAAGAGACCAAAGAATACCTGAAATTGGAGATAAATTCACATCAAGACATGGTCAGAAAGGAGTAATTGGTTTGATTGTTCCACAATCAGATATGCCATTTTCAGCAAGTGGTATAACACCAGATTTGTTGTTTTCACCACATGGTATTCCATCTAGAATGACAATTGCTCACCTAATCGAAATGGTTGGTGGTAAAGTTGGCGCACTTAGTGGAAGATATATTGATGGTACAACATTTGAAGCTGAAACAGAAGCAAACCTAAGAAAAGAACTTTTGTCTTTGGGTTTTAGAGAAAGTGGAATGGAAACATTTTACTCTGGAATATCTGGAGAAAAACTTCATGCAAGAATTTTTGTCGGTGACATTTATTATCTTAAATTAAAACATATGGTCGCAAACAAATTGCATTCAAGAGCAAGAGGTCCAATACAACTTTTAACAAGACAACCAACTGAAGGCAGAGCCAAAGAAGGTGGACTAAGGTTAGGAGAAATGGAAAAGGATACTTTTGTTGCACATGGCGCAAGCTTACTCTTAAAAGAAAGATTCGATTCAGACAGAACAGTTGTTCCTGTTTGCGAAAACTGTGGACTTATTGTGATTCATGATGAATTCAAAAACAGAAGCTACTGTGCAGTTTGTGGAGATAATGTAGATATTACTAACATCGAAATCAGTTATGCTTTCAAGCTATTACTTGATGAGCTAAAATCACTTTGCATTTATCCAAAAATGCAATTGAAAAATAAATACTGATTTTTTGTTTTTAATATCAAATAAAAAATAATGAATAAAAATTTGAAAATCAAAAAAGTCAAAGAAAGAAAATAATCATGAATCAAACATGATGAAAGCGGGTGCTTAATATGGTTGAAAACGATGATAAAATGCCAATTGTTCCATCTGTAGCAGCAGAGGAACTTCCATTGAAAGAAGATATTGATGTTGTTGAAGAGAAAATTTCTCCTGAAGAACAAAAGAAAAAACAAGAATATTTTGAAGAATTTGAAAAATATATTTTCAAAGACGTTAAAAGCATTGTTTTTGGAATGTTCTCACCAAAATTAATTAAAAAAATGGCATCTGCTAAGATTGTCACACCTGAGCTTTATGATAAAGAAGGTTATCCAGTTGATGGTGGCCTTATGGATATTAGACTTGGAGTGATTGATCCTGGTTTAAAATGTAAAACTTGCGGCTCTAAATTAAAAGAGTGCGTTGGACATTTTGGATATATTGAATTAGCTAGACCAATTATTCATATCAAATTTACATCTTTGACTTTGAATCTTTTAAGATCAACATGTAAAGATTGTGGAAGAATTCTTGTTCCAAAAAATAAAATTTCAAGATATATTGAAGTTTTAAATGAAATCGAAGAAGAAAAAGGACTTGAAGCAAGAAGAGATAAAATCAAAGAGATTATCGCTTCAACAAAAACAAACAACAAATGCCCACATTGCAATTCAAAACAACAAAAAATTACAATTGAAAAACCAACAACCTTCATCGAAGGTGATAAAAGAATTACCCCAGTTGAAGTAAGAACAAGGCTTGAAAAAATACCTGATGAGGATTGCCAATTATTTGGAATAAATCCAGTTTATATGAGACCAGAGTGGACTGTACTTACAGTTTTACCAATTCCACCTGTTACCATGAGACCAAGTATTACTCTTGAATCAGGAGAAAGAAGCGAAGATGATTTAACACATAAACTGGGGGATATTGTAAGAATCAACCAAAGATTATTTGAAAACATCAATGCTGGTGCGCCTGAAATTATTATAGAGGATTTGTGGGACTTGTTGCAATATCACGTAACAACATTTTTTGATAATGATGTTGAACAATTGCCACCTGCTAGACATAGAAGTGGCCAACCACTTAAAACTTTAACAGAAAGAATAAAAAGTAAAGAAGGAAGAATTAGACATAATTTAGCTGGTAAAAGAACAAACTTCTCAGCAAGAACAGTAATTAGTCCAGATCCTATGATTGATTTGAATGAAGTTGGTGTTCCTGATGTAATTGCAATGAAACTATCTGTTCCAGAAACTGTTACACCATGGAATTTAAACTATCTAAAAGAATTTATCAAAAGAGGCCCAAGTGTTTACCCTGGATCAAATTATGTAGTTAGACCAGATGGAAAGAAGAAAAAAGTTACTGATGAAACAAAAGAGCAACTGCTTGAAGAAATCCAAACAGGTTATGTTGTTGAAAGACATTTAATGAATGGTGATATTGCATTATTCAACAGACAACCAAGCCTGCATAGAATGAGTATGATGGCACACAGAATTAGAGTTTTGCCACATAAAACATTAAGATTGAACCCAGCAGTTTGTCATCCATACAACGCAGATTTTGATGGAGATGAAATGAATTTGCACATTCCACAAACAGAAGAAGCAAGAGCTGAAGCTGAAATATTAATGGAAGTGCAAACACAATTAATTAGTCCAAGATATGGACTTAGTGTTATGGGATGTATTCAAGATGCAATTTCTGGAAATTATATTTTAACTAAAAGTTTAGAGATGCCAAGACATGAAGCAGCTGATTTATTATTAAGTATTGGTATTGATGAATTTAGTAAATTGCCAAAAAAGCAAAGAGTTAATGGAAGAGAAATATTTAGTGTGCTTATTCCAGAAGATTTTAACTTTACACAGCATTCAAGAAAATGCCCTGCAAAAAATGATTCTGAAGCAAAATGTTCAGGCACTGATGCATGTGTTTTCATAAAAGATGGAATCATGACATCTGGTGTTATGGACAAGAGTAATTTAGGAGAAGGTTCAGGATTACTTCTTAGAAATTTACATAAGAAGTATGGTGCAGATAAAACTGTACAAATTCTTGGAAAAATGTTAAGACTTGGAATTAAAGTTCTAAACAAAGTTGGATTCACTGTAGGAATATCAGATACTGACTTGCCAAAAGATGCAAGAGAAAAAGTTGCTGATATACTTAACACAGCTGAAAATAATGTAAAAGAACTTATCGATACTTATAGAAGAGGAGAACTTGATGCGTTCCCAGGTAGAACTGTTAGTGAAACATTGGAACTTAGAATTCTTGAAATATTAAATAAAGCAAGAAATGAATCAGGAAGCATAGTTTCACAGTTTGCTAATCAAACATCCTCAACAATGATTATGGCTAAAAGTGGAGCTAGAGGAAATTTATTAAACCTTGCTCAGATGGCAGCGTGCGTAGGACAGCAGTCTATGAGAGGAAAAAGAATCGATAGAGGGTATAGAGGAAGAACACTCTCCAGCTTTAAGAAAAATGATTTAAGTCCAGATGCAAGAGGATTTATTAGAATGGGATTTAAAGGCGGATTAAAACCACATGAATTTTTCTTTATGGGAATAACAGGAAGAGATTCATTAATGGATACAGCACTTAGAACACCAAAATCTGGTTATCTTTACAGAAGACTTTCAAATGCATTGCAAGATTTGAAAGTAGAATATGACCACACTGTTAGAGATAGCAGCAAAAAAATTATACAGTTTAGCTATGGGGAAGATGGCGTAGATGTCTCTAAGAGCGAAGGCGGAATAATCAACGTACAAAGAATTATGCACAGCAATTAATTGCTTTGATGTATAATTCAAAGAAAAAATTCAAAAAATAATCAAAACAAAAACAAGATGAAAGGGGATGCAAAATGAGCATAATCAAAGAATATGAAAACAAACTCCCAAGCAAAATTTTAGAGGAGTTAAAAGAAAAAACAAAAGGAATGTCTGAGACCAAAATCAAAAAAATTTTTGAAATGGTTTATGAAGAATTTGAAAATGCAAAAGTTGAGCCTGGCGAAGCAGTTGGATTAGTTGCAGCAGAATCAATTGGAGAACCAGGTACACAAATGACATTAAATACATTCCACTTCGCGGGAGTATCTGAGATGAACGTTACTATGGGTCTACCAAGAATTATTGAAATTCTCGACGCAAGAAGCAATGTTTCAACACCAATGATGGAAATTTATTTGAAAAAACCTTACAATCAAGGTAAAGATATCAAAAAAATTGCACAGTCAATTAAAGAAACAAAATTAAATGATATTGTCAATGAATTTGTAATCAACATCTCTGAATTAAGTATTGAACTTGTTTTTAATCAGGAAAAAATGAGTCTGCTTGGAATTTTACCAGCTAATGTTGCAAAGATAGTTGAAAAAGCAACTAAGAGTTATACTATAAAAAAAACAGGAGATAATAATTTACTTTTAAAAGCAAAAGGAAAAGATGAAAATTTAAACAGTGTATATCAAACAAAAGAGAAATTAAAAGAACTGCATGTTTCTGGAATAAAGGGGATTATTCAAGTACTGCCTGTAAAAAGAGAAGAAGAATTTGTAATTATATCTGCAGGATCAAATTTCAAAGAAGTTATGGCACTTGAATTTGTTGATTCATCAAGAACAACAACAAATGAAATTTTTGAAATTGCACAAGTACTTGGAATTGAAGCAGCTAGAGAAGCTATAATCAAAGAAGTTTACAAAGTTATTGAAAGCCAGGGATTAAATGTTGATATTAGACATATTATGCTTGTTGCCGATATGATGTGTATCAATGGAGATATAAGGGGCATATCAAGATATGGTGTAGTATCTGGTAAATCAAGCGTACTTGCAAGAGCATCATTTGAAACACCATTAAAACATATTATTGAAGCTTGTATGGTTGGTGAAGTAGATAATTTAGATTCAGTAGTTGAAAATGTAATGATAAACCAACCAGTTCCAATTGGAACAGGCTTATCAAAACTAATGACAAAGAGTAGCAAATAAAGATAATAAGCGATTTTTTGGAATGATAAAAAGTAAAAGCTTAAAAATCCCCAAACAATCCTTTTTATGACATTAAATATACAAAAAATACAAATGGAGCGATAAGAGCTGATAATTATGACAGAACCTTCAAAACACGATTTGATTGCAGAAATTAGAAAAAATTTAGACTTGAAAAAGCTAGTATTGGGTACTGATAGAACACTTAAAAGTTTGAAAATGGGAAAACTTGAAAGAGTATACATGACAACAAATTGTCCTGACAATGTAAAAAATGACATATTACATTATTGCAAAGTTGGCGGCACAAAAATTATAAATTTTGAAATACCAAATGATGAACTTGGCACTCTGTGCAGGAAACCCTTTTCTATTTCTGTTGTTGGGTTGCTGAGGGTTTAAATTGAATAGAATAAAATTTGATTTGGAGACAATTAAATTTATCCCCATTTTTGAGAATGCTACAAAGTCTAAGGTAAAAGACTGCATTGTGTCTGAAAGTGGATTACTATTTATTGTAGATGAAAATGAAGCTTCAAAAGCTATTGGCAAAGGCGGCCAAAATGCAAAATTGCTTGAAAGAATGTTCAAGAAAAAAATAAAGATTGTTGAATTTAGTCCCAAACTTGAGCAGTTCATAAGAAATGTAATCCATCCTTTAAGAGTTGGTGAGATTACAAGTGATGATAAAGGAATAATCACACTAAAAGGAGAGGACACTCAAACAAAAAGTATGCTTATTGGAAGAAGTGCAACAAATCTTAGAACTACTGAAAATATCGTAAAGAGATATTTTGAGATTGTTGAAATAAAAGTTATTTAATTGATTAAAATCATTAAAATTTAGAATTAAAATAATATCGACAGTAAGGTTTAAAAATGAGAGATTATACTCAAAAACACTCGAAAGAAGGTGCAAATTATGGCTAACAAAGCAAATGGATTAAACACAGCAAAAAGTTTGAACAGAAGAAGAAATTTTGGTAGATGGCATGATAAATGGTTCGTTAAAAGAGTTATGAACTTAAAGAAAAAAGCAGACCCATTAGAAGGTGCAAGTCAAGCTAAAGGTATTGTTCTTGAAAAAGTACAACTTGAAGCAAAGCAACCAAACTCAGGAATGAGAAAATGCGCAAGAGTTCAACTTATTAAAAATGGAAGACAAATTACTGCATTTTTGCCAAGAGATGGCGCAACTAAAATGGTTGATGAACACGATGAGGTAATTATTGAATGCATCGGCGGAAAAATGGGAAAATCAAAAGGAGATATTCCTGGCGTTAGATGGCAAGTCATCAAAGTTAATGATCAAAGTTTAGATGCATTATTAAAGGGCATAATTGAAAAAGCTAGAAAGTAAAACTAGCTTTATTTTGATTTATATAATTTATATTAAAAAATATTAATGAGGATGTGATATTTATATGGTAAGCGAAAGTTCAGGAATAAAAGTATTTGGAAGATGGGACACAGAAGGCATACAAGTTGCAGATGTTGGTTTAAGACCATATTTATCTATTCAACCAAGATTAGTTCCAAAAACTGGAGCTAGATATGCTGGAAACAAATTCCATAAATCCAAAGTTTTTATTGTCGAAAGATTAATGAATAAACTCATGAATTCTGGACACAAATCAAAAAAACACAACAAAAGCTCAGGAAGCTTTACTGGAAAAAGCCAAACAGCTGCTAAAATTGTTGAATCGGCACTTGATATAATTGAAAAAAAATCAAAAGATAATCCTGTTAAAGTTTTAGTAAAAGCAATTGAAAATGCTGCACCAAGAGAAGAGATTATTAGTATTGAATATGGTGGAGCAAGATATCCAAAAGCTGTTGAATGTGCGCCACAAAGAAGAATTGATGTCGCATTAAGATATATGACACAAGGAGCTTACACTAAATCTTTTAATTCAAAAAAGAAAATTGAATCTGCACTTGCTGACGAGATTATTGCAGCTAGTAATTCAAGTATGGTATCAGCTGCTATAGCCAAAAAGCAAGAACTTGAAAGACAAGCTGATTCAAGTAGATAAACAATTTAATTTATTTTTTTAAAATTATTTTTTAATTAATAATTTTCTTAATTTTTGTTGTTTTTAATTTTTAAAATTATTTTTTTGATTTCTTTTTTAAAATTTATTAATTTATCTTCTTTTGACTTTCTTTTTTGAAGAATGAATTTTAATTTTTTTTACAACTTTATTTTTAGGAATCTTTGACGCATAAATAATATTTATCTGTGCTGAATCAATTGTTTGCGGAACCTGCATTTCTTCATCCAAGGGAGTATTTATTGAAGGGAATGTCTTGTATATTTGTTCTGAATGCATTGTTTGGGTACTTGCAAGTTGATTGGATTGTAAAGATTGTTGATTATTTGTCATTTGATTAGTTACCATTTGATTATTTGCTACTTGATTATTTGGTAAATTTGTGGAACCTATTGGATTTGCTGAATTTAATAGATTATGTTCTTGAAAGTGTTTTTCATGGTAATCTTTAATTAACCAGCGAAATACAATTGGAGAAATTAATGTTGTTACAAAAGCCATGAAAATAACAGCTGAAAAATCACTTGTATTAAAAATTCCTTTTTGCAAAGCAAGTGATGCAATAACAAGTTCAACATCACCTTTAGGATTAACTCCCCATCCAACTATTAACCCTTCTTTTTTTGTTCCTTTGCTCCAAAGAACACCAAGGATAGTTCCGCCAATTGTTCCAGCAAATGCTATTAAAGTTATTGCAATTGTGAACCATAAATTGTCAATTATATCTGTCACATTAGTATTTAAACCTACCCAAACAAAAAAGATTGGAACTAAAAAACCAAAAGATATTACACGGATAAGATTAGTCATTGTTTCTTCTTCTACTCTTGCACCTTTTTTTAATAGGATTTGTCTAACTAAAACACCGCCAATTAATGCTCCCATTAATGAACCTAGTCCCATTTTCTCAGAAAATGCTGCCATCAAAAGAGTGATAATAAGAGCACCAGTAAACAAAGAAGTTTGATCTTTTCCTTTTTCAAATAGTTTTAAAGCTTGCGGCAAAATATAAATTCTACTGATAATAATTATAACAATAAATAATAATACCCCTCCTAAAAGCATGAGTATACTCGTGCCGCCAATTGCAGTGTTTATTGCTGCTAAAACTGCGCTTATGAGCAATAATTCAACAACATCATCAACTGCCCCAGCTGTAATTATTAATTGTCCAATTCTACTTTTTATAAGTTTCATCTCTTCTAGAAAATCTATTGAGATTGATTGCGCACTAACAGCTAAACAAACCCCAATAATTAATGATTTAACTAAAGTTAATCCAAGTGCTTGACTTAATATAAAGCCAAGAATAAAAGGTATTGCTGTATTTAACAAAGAAATTTTCAAGGATTCATTTATATTTTTCTCGAATTGTAAAAGATTTATTTCTAAGCCTACAAAAAAGAATAAAAGAATTGTACCGATATCGGCTAAAGAACGAATTATATCCATACTTTGTGAAGTAAATATCCAGCTTTGAAAATAAGGTATTCCTAAAATTATACCTGCTGTAATATGCCCAATTACTCTTGGAATCTTAACTAATTTACACAGTTCTGCCAAAAGCTGCGCTAAGATAACAACAATCAATAATACGAATAACAGTTGCATTTAGTAAACTTAAGCTTATTCCTATAAATACTTTTGTTGTGAGACTTTAGGGATGAAAAATTTTAGGCATTAATTTTAGTGAATAATATTTGTAATTTAGATAACTTGTAATTTAGATAATAAATAATAATTCAATGTAATGCATAAAAAAATAAGAGGACTATAACAAAATAAGTGATAAATATTGCTAATGAATATTTTTTTACATTAAATTTAAAAGAGGAATCTTTTGTAGTGTTTTTTTTGAAAGCAATTTTTTGTTTATGTATTAGCTGGTGATTGTATTCCATTTAATTCATCTCTGCTCTGTTAACACGGTAATGTATTAGAAGGTTAAATTTGTTTATTAATTTATTTTAATTTATTTTATTAACTTTTATTTTCAAATTTACCTTTGACTTTGTATTTTTCTGAGTTGAGTAGATTATCCATTTCGGATTTATGAGTTTTACTAGGTTTAGAAAGAAAGTCAAATAATTTCATAGCTACAAAAAATCCTATTAAAATATAAACCCCGATAAGAATTTGTTTGTCCATGAGATTATGTTTTTTATTAGATTTATAAATATTTGCTTCAATCTTATCTAAAAAGCTATACTATAAGTTAACTATAAGTTATACTATTATTATTTGATCGTGTGATTTTACACCATAAACATAAATATAATTCCAAAAAAGTCCCTTTTTACGTATCACATTTACTGAAAAACCAGCTCTTCTAAATATTTCTTCTATTATTTCATTTTTTGAAAGCCATTCCACATTAGGAATTAATTTGAAAAAATCACCATATTCCACAAAACATATTTTTCCTTCATTTGGAAGAATATGGTAAAAATCTTTTAACATTTTTTCAATATCTTGTATATAACCAAGCATTCCAACTGAAACAATTGCATCGGCATACCTTATACTTGGATGCAATCTTAAAACTTGAATTTCATCATGAATTATTTTTACTCTTGCATGCTCCATTTCCTTTGAGTTCCAAATCAATTGATCCATTCTTCTTTGAGTTATTTTCAAATCATTTTTTGATAAATCAATTGCATAGATTTTACCTTCTGGACCTATTTCTTTTGCTAATTTAACAGTTAAGGTTCCAACTCCACATCCATATTCCAAAACTGTTTTTCCTTTAATATTTCCAAGCAATGAAAGTATTTCTTTTTTAACTGCACGCGGCAATGATAATCTTTCTGTAAAAAGTGTAAAGTATGCAAAAATATCACTCATATTGGTTATCATCTGTGGATCATAGTATAAAGATACAAGGAAATATAGTGGAAATCCAAATAATACAAGTGAAAATCCAAGCATGAGTAGTGCTAATGATGCTGGTTCATTATTTAACCAAAGTAAAAATAAAATAATAATAAAAATAACACTAAGGATTGGGCCAATTTTACCAAAGAGGACTTTGAAGGGCCTTATTTTTTCTGGTTGTTTGTATCGAAGTATTGTAACAGAAAGCAAAACAAAAACATACATAACTAATCCAAGTGGTAAAAGTAAACCAAGCAAAAGTTCATAAGTTCCAAAACCCATAGCAAGAATAATAAGAGAAACAACTGTTTGAAAGATTATTCCTTTGTAAGGAGTATTTGTTCTTGGATGAACCTTTGAAAAATGTGATAAAAATAATCTATCTCTTGATAAAGCGAGTAATAATCTTGGCATTGTCATAATGCCCCCAAATGCACTGTTAATAAGAGTTGCAAAAATACCAATTGCTATAAGCTTAAGTGCCACACCTGAATGCAATCTTGATGCAATTTCCATAAAAGGCATACTTGATTCAACTAATTTTTGCCAAGGCATTATCCCAAGTGAAACTAAATTTATTAGCAATACCAAAACTGAAGTTATGATTGTCCCAATAATTAGAGATTTAGGAATTACTTTTTCTGGTTCAGTTGTCTCTTCAGATAGAAATGTTACAGATTCCCAACCAAAGAAAGTTTCTGCTACAAAAAATATAGCTACAAAAACACCAGTCATACCAAAATTAAAAAAAGGAGTGTAATTGAGAGGATCTATTTTCCAAATACCTGGAATTGCAACTGATAATATTACAGTAAATGTAATAAGAGTTAAAAAAATAAGTACTGCTGCACTAGCATCAACTCCTAAAAAAGCAATATAATTTAAAATTATTATTATAACAACTGCTACAACAACTTTGTAGATAAGATAAGAACTGCCAGATGGAAAAATAAGATTTACACCTGCAACAACTAACAATGGAGTCGTAATATTTCCAACAAGCCAAGCTACCCAACCAATAATAAAAGAAAAAAATCTTCCATATGCTTGTTTACAAAATTCATATACTCCACCTGCATTTGGGAACATTGCAGATAATTCACCAAAGCATGCTGCTATATACAATGCAAACAAAGAAAGAATAAACCATGATAAAAGAGAGGCATTTCCTGCATATTTTGGGGCTATACCTGCACCATAAAATAAACCAGTACCCATTATAGATGAAACTGCTAAAGCTATAATAGTCCAATAACCTAAAGACCTTCTTAATTCGGCCATCTATAACCTCTTTTTTAAATTTTTATTAATTTATTAATTACGATTATTGATTAGTATTATTAAAATATCCTAATTATTATTTAATTTATTGGAGGAAATGAATTTATTGGTATTTGATGCTGCTCTTTATATTTTTTATATAAAAATCCACCAATTCCAAAAATTAACCCTAATGCAACCAATATTTTAAGCAATAATCTGTAATTAAATGTACATGAATTGTGCTCAGCAATTTGAAAAAATCCACATTTAAAATCTTCACATTTATGATTTGTTGGAACTTTTCCAAGTGCACAATTTAATTTTATACATTCACCATTTTTAATTTCTTGATTTTCTTCACACACCACTTTTTCACAAGTGTGGTTTATAATTTTTTCATCGTTTTGACAAATTAAAGTTCTACATGCTTGTTCAAAAATATATTCATCATCTTTGCATACAAGTTTTAGACATTCGTGTGATTCAAGAAGTTCGTCTTGATTGCAAGTTAAAACTTTACAGGTATTATCTAAACAAGCTTCGTTTTCTTGACAGGCATTTGAACTGCAGCATTCGTATGGAGTGCATACTTGATTTTTTACATATTCGCATTCATTACAAGTTATTTTTGTACATTTGCCCTCATTTGAATTGCAGGAGAATATTAACGGACAATCTGAATTTATTTTGCATTGCAATTGTTTTAAAGTGTAAAAATTAATTTTAGTTGTATCTTCTGAACATGAATATAATTCTTTACTAATTGAATTCCCATTTAAATCTTGAATGTAAAATTTAAAACAAGGATAAGTTCTCATACTTTGATTTGAATTAGAACTGGATTTGTTGTTTTCTAGAGAATTATTTGAAAGAATGTTAAAAGGGATTAATCCAGACAGACTTATTGTTGCATTCTTTTTAGCAGTGACATCAATATCCAAATTATCTTTTAATGCAATAGTTGTGTTTGTTAATAATTCTTTGATTTCTATACCTGTATATTTTACACTAAAATTTGATTGAATAATTTTGTAGGTGTATGTAATTTTTTCCCCTTCCATACAAATATTATTAGCACAGAAAAATTTCTCTTCATATGAGGCATATGAAGATTTTGTAAGAAATATTAAAATTATAATAGTAAAAAAAATATAGAAAATAGTGGCTTTTTTTATCGAGTAATGATTAATGCGATTTATTTTAGGCATATGATGAATAACAAAGTTTGGTTATATAAATTTTGTTGTGCTAATTATTTTTTAATAAAAGATATGGAAAAAGATTTTAGAAATTTAAGGCTAATCTTTTTTGTCTTCTTTTTTAGTTTCTTCAGATTTAGATTCTAAATGATTTGTTTTATCTGTTAAAGAAGTATCGTTGTGCTTTTTATCTTGTTTATTAAAAATTATATATACAACAACTGCAGCAAGAATTGCTATCAAAGCAAATACAATTATCCAAATTATTGCTCCAATATTCATTTTTGAAATGCTTTGTATATTATTTTGATTAGCTGAAGAATTTGTTTGATTTTGGTTGTTTTGTTCATTGGTTTGACTTGTTGACTCGGAACCATTAGTTTGAGCAGTTTGATTTATTAAAGTAGTGTTAACAGTTCTAGTAGTATTGTTTTGTGATGCTACTATTGCAGGCGCTTTAAGTGCAATTACAAAATTGCTAAATCCTGGAAGAGAAGATGAATAGGTTATAGCTGTTGAACTTGTTTGAGTTTTAACTGTTTCTAATTCTTGCCATGCATTATTGCTCCATCTTAATAAAACTATATTTTCTTCTTTTGCATTATTTGCAATAAGCCAGGTTTTTGCAACTGTAAATTGCAATTGAATATTTGATATTGAGGTATCTGGCAGATTAGTTTTTGATAATTCCAAATATTTGTAAGCTTTAGAATATTTATCACTTGAAATATTAGTTACTATACTTGGTTTTGAGTATAATGCTTTGACTGTAACTTCAGCATTTGATACTGATTTTAATACTGAAAATATAACTTTTGTAACTGGGATATCTGCACTTGATAAACTATAAGTTACTGTTGAACCAGGTGAAAGCGAATCCCAAACTTTGCTTGAAACTGAACTATCTGTTGTTGCAGCACCACCGCCACTACTTGAGCTACTTGATGAACTGCTTGAAGATGAACCACTTGTAGAGGGAGTATACGCTGCAAAAGATGTGAAGTGATATGTCCAGATTATTAAATCAACACCATCGTCATAATAACATTCACCGTTATTGATATTGCTCGCATTGGTTGCACCTGTGCACAAAGTGTTGATTGCTATCAAAGTAGTATTGCCTCTGGTCCATGCTGCTTTTAATCCTGTTGCACCACCAATTACAACTTTAACTGGCTGTGAGAATGTCAAAGCTGTACTGCTTCCACCAACTTCAACTACTGTGTTCATTGTGCCATTAGGAGGCGTAAACGAAGAGGTGGATGTATTTGCTATTGGAGCATTAATTGTTCCAGACCAGCCAGAACCACCAATGATAACAGTATTTGCTGGAATAACAACTGTATAATTTACAGTTGCTGTACTTGCTCTTGCAATTGTTAAGTTGTTTGAAATTGTTGCATTTCCAACTGCATTGACTAAAGTTGCAAAATTAATTGTTACAGTTTGTGTTGATGTTGTTGGAACAACAACTGATGTAAGATTTGACGAATTGGATGTAAGAGTAACTTCAGTTGTGTTTACACCAACTGTTGTTGTTGTAACACTGTCATTTAAGATAGAAGTATTTACTCCTGCAACTGTTACCCACAAAGTTTCAACTTCCCTTGTATAATTTGTATTGCCTGCAAATATTGCAGTTATATTAAAAGTTCCGACTGTTGAAAAATTTGTAAGGTTTCCAAATGTTGTTCCTTGTGCTGCATTAGCAACTGAGAAAACAGACGCACCGTTATTAAACAATGAAACAAGTGCATTCTTACCATTTGCCAATGTTGCATTTAAGGTTATTATAGTATTTTGTTGGATAACCATTCCGCTAGTTGTTCCATTTATTGTTAAAACAACATTTCCTGTTCCTTGACTTACAGCTACAATTGAAGTTGCATTTGCAGAACTATAATTTTGTGTTTGTGAAACATTTGAGATGTAAGTATAATTTCCTACACCGAGCTGAACAGCTGTTCCATTTTCGGATGTTACATCATTTTCACTTCTGTAAAGAACCATATTGGCTTCAGGATTTGTGCAACTTGCATTTATAGTTACATTATTTGGATAAGTAACTGTTGATGTTGCAGAAATTGTACATGAACTTGATGCTTGTTGTAGAGTATAAATGTACACCGAACTTGATTGTGTATTTCCATTTGAATCATTTGCAAAGAAGAAATAATTGTAAGTTCCTGCTGCTTGAGTAGGTATAGTAGCATTAAAAATATTATTGCCTAATAAAGACATCCTATATAATGTTCCGCTAAAATTAAGATAGGTTGTATTTACAACCACATTATCTGTCACTGTAACATTGAAAGCATATGTTTGAGACGGTGAATAAACTGAATTGTTTGTAGGACTTATTGACAAAGTTGTAATGTTAATAGTTGGTGATAATTCTAAATCAAATGTATTGTTTCCAGAATATCCTGTTTCAGAATTTAAATCGCAGGATACTTGCCAAGATTTAATGCCATCTGATTCACTACTGTTTGAAAACAAGATACCTGATGCAATGCTTGGATTTGCAGCTCCACTACTATAAAGTATACTCTCGATATATAATTGACATGATTGTACTGATGTGCTATTTGAATATAACAAGAATGTTAAATTTACAGGAAGAGATGTTACTTGAGCTGAATTTATTGGAGAAATTAGATTTATTGCATCTAAAAGAGCATAATCTTGCAAATTTAAAAGTGTTGATGTACTATTACTAATGTTAAAAGTTATAGTCCAATTAACTCCAATTGGTGAAGTCATTGTCATGTTTATTCTAAATTGATAAGTTGTATTTGTAAAATTAAAATTTTCTGTAAAAGAAATATTTTGTGGGTTTAGTAATGACCAAACTGATGAAGCATTAAAATAGTAAACATCAAAAGCTACAGTTGATGCACCATTATTTGTAATTGTTAAATTTAATAGGCCGGATATACTTACATTGTTATTTGTTAAGTTATAATAAGCAACACCTGTTGGATAAACTTTATAGGAATTTTTATTTGAATTAATTGAAACTCCACCTGAAGCAGATGAAACTACACCATACATTGAAAATCCAAGTGATTTTGGAATTTTCCATTTTGTGTAATCTCCTGTAATATTTGTCTCGTTTAATTCAGCTTGTATAGTAACATCACTGCAATCGCTTATGTTATTTTCATTGCATTTCATAAGTGTTGCACCAGTACCTGGTATTTGTAACATTACATAATCAACACCTAAATTTTGTGCCATGTCCAGCCATTTATCATTATCCATACCTACATAAGTTTGACCGTCAACTGTAGTTGCATTTAGTGCATTTGTCAAATTATAACTTGCTGCTTTTGCAAAATCAACTCCTGCCAAATCAATTCCCCAGTTTGCATCTAAATTTTCGAATTTTAACTGAGCATTTGAAAGATAATTACTTTGATTTTTTATTTCGTCTGAACTAAGAGTTATCCAATCTGACCCATTAAAGATTTTTATCGATGTTGAATTTAACAATGCATTGCCTTGTGGCGGCAAGTAATTGAATTGTAATTGAAATTGTTCTGGCTCTCCTTGTGTTGTTGTAAAATTTAAGCAGCTGCTTGTTCCACAATTTCCTGATTTATCACAGATTTTTAACTTATAAAAATAAGTAGTTAAGCTTGTCAAAATTATTGGTGCATTATTAGAATCTTGATTTTCTGATTTAATTGGTAAATCGTGCCAAGGCCTAAAATCATCAAATGTAAATAAAGGTGAACCAAGTTCATAGAATGTATTTTTTAATGCAGTTGCAGCATTGCAAGTAGATGAATTAAACAAAAATACCGTACTGTTTGTTGGTTCATTTGTTGTCCAATGCAAAAACACAAAATCATTGAAAGGCTCTGCTGTTGCACTATACATTGTTGGTGCTGTTTTATCTGAAGTTAAATATGAAGAGTTGAAATTTGTGCACCATGGTACCATCATGCAATCATTGTCATCGCAGTTTGTTAAACCATCGAGATCTTCATCGCCTGAAGAGGGAAAACAATCTTCAAATGGCATATATTTTCCCTGGCCTACAACACTAAATGCTGTTCCACAAGACATAGGATTTTGCAAGCAATCCTTTGGTTTGAAATCCATTGTGCCAGGAGTATAATAAATTCCCGCATCTTCTAAACCTTTAATGGAATCATTTGCATTTGAAGCATCAGTATTAATATCAGAAGATGCAACCATAAATCTCATATTAGTTTTAGGATTGCCTAAATCTTTTTTATCAACTGCAATTATTGCAGTATCCATTGTGCATGCAACTAATTTTTCTTGACCTCCTGGACCACCTATATTCATTGTTGGACCGCCTGCTATTTTTGCAGGGAATAAAGAAAATGTTCCAGTAGAAGGTAAACATGCAAATCCTTTTCTAACTTCAAGAGCTACTCCTGAACCATTATTTCTAATTTCATAAATAAATTTGTATTCAAATCCAGAATAATCAGTATTTTGTAAAGTTATATTGCATCCTGTTGAAACATTTGCATCAGTATCAATAAAATAATAATATTTTCCAGTTTGATTTCCTGGAGTGCATAAAATTGATGTTTGTTCTAATGTTTCAACATCTATTCCTAAACCCAAGGAAGATCCCATATCTTTTATTCCAAACCCAAAGATATCTATTGAATGGGGTAAATTTGGAGTATTGCCTGCTTCAGCTAAAAATACAGGAGAACTTGGATCCATATCTTTAAACATATCCATTTTCATTGCTTCATATGGATTCATATTGACATTAAACTGGTTGCCAAACATACCACCTGTAAATTGATCTCCCATAGTGAGCATGTTTATGTCGCCGCCGCATGAAGGCTCTTTATTGCAGTTTGGATCGGCGCAATCAATTAAGCTGTTATTATTGTTATCTACTCCATCAAAGCAAAGAAATTCTTTTGATATATTATATCTGTAACAAGTATTTAATTCAGAACTCCAATTGCCATTGTTACTTTGACAATCATTTGATGTAAAACATCTTTTAAGATTATTTGGTCCACATTCTAAAGAGGTAGCTTGGAATGTAACTGAATCGCACCAAGATTTTCCAAATTGCGTATCTGTAACCCATTTGCATCCTGCACCAGTGCCACCAGTTGGATTTGGCATTGCAGAATTTGCACATGTAGAATTGGAATAGCAAAATTTGCAGTCATTATCGCAGTTTCCTGAACTACCGCTCATATCCATCTTTGAAAAATCTTCAACACATATTTTATTTTCATCAAATAAAGTCATTCCTGGAGGAGTTTGTGGTGGGGCTGTTACCTCTTTGCATTTTCCTTTTCCGCCAGATAAGCATGCTAAAGAGGTATTGCAAGCACCGCAGAAATCTGAGCAAGTCATGCCTGCTCCGCCCATTGTTCTAAAATCAGGTAAACATCTATTTTCAAATTGCCCCCAAAAGCAACTATAATCATCAGAAGGATTTTCACAAGAATTAGTTGTATTAAAAGCAAAACATGGATGCTCTCCTTGGAACATTATATCACCAGAGCCACCGCCCATTTTTAAATCCATGTGCTGGTCGCCAAGACTTTCAACTGGCTTAAACTGGTAAGGAATTACATTCACAACAAATTTCATGCCAACAAGGGATGCTATTGAATTTTTAGGAATGGCAATCATCAAACCTGTTTGTGAATCACAACTGGTTTTAGAAACATTGATAGATACATTTTCAGTAAAACATGTCATTGGATCTTGCTGTGCACAAAGAGATGCATTGTAGTATCTAAATACACCATTGCCCATGTTATTAATTTCAATCTGATAATCTGCACCAGGATAACAAGGTTTCATATCAGGACAACCTGTAGCTTGATTATTATCTGCATCAAATTCTATCATAAGCGAATTTTGGAGTGTAGAGCTTGCATTGCAAAAATTTGGATTGGATTGACCAGAAGAATATTGCGTTATTGAAGGACCTATGATTTTCCATGCTATATAATTATTATCCATATCGACCCAGACTGCACCTAAATCATAGGATGTTTTGTTTATAGAACTGCCTCCTGGGCAATTATCGCCGGGCATGGCATTGGAAGATGGTCTTTGCTGCCCTGATTCGTTAAAAAATGTACATCCTGGACCATTCATTGCATAGGGTTGTGTTGGACTATTGAAAACTTGAAAATTATCCCAATTAATTGCTAATGCAGAAGGAATTATTGAGAATGTAAGTATTATAAATATAACAAAAAAATTTATTTTATTACCCAATTTAATTAACCCCATTTTTTAATTTATTTATAGTTTGTAATTAAATATCTATTTAAAGTTTTTGTTTAAATAATTTTATCTTGGAATGTAATAATTTTTGTCATTATTAGAATTATTTTGTGGATTTTGATTTGGCTGTTGATTTGGATTTTGGTAGGGGTTTTGTCCAGGATTAAAATTTGATTGGTAAGGATTTGATTGCTGTTGAAAATTATTTTCTTTTAATTCTTTACCACCAAATGATCCTTTTCCTTTGTTCATAAATATCAAATATGCAATAACTACTGCAATAATAGTTGAACCAAGTATAATTATAATCCAAAGCCATAGTTTTGATTTAGTAGTAGATGTTGATGTTTGAGAAGAGGTATTATTTCCCCTGATTGATCCAGTTGAGTTATTAGATAGGTTTCCTGTTGTATTTGATTGTTGTTGCGAACCTAAAGTATTATTTTGAGAAGAAGGAGTTGTAAGATTATTATTTAATAATTGAGAAGATGGCTGCATACTTGCTATGTTTTTTCCAGTAATTGCAAAGTAACTAAATCCTGGAGTTGTTGCAAGATATGTTATTTCAAGAGAAGAAACTGTTACTTTGTTAGTTTCTAATTTATTCCATGCTCCATTGTTCCATCTGATAAGTGCAATAGAATCTTCGCTGATATTATTGGTTGTTATCCATGATTTTGGAACTTTAAATTGAATATCTGCTGAGTTTAAACTAACATCTGGAATATTGGTTTTTGTAATTTGAAAATATTGATAGGTTTTATCAGTTGGTGTTGTTGTGCCTGATGGCTGGCTTGCAACATAGGAAATAGTTAATTGAGCATTTGATGCAGCCTGTAAAAGAGCAAATGCAATTTTTGTTACAGAAATATAACTATTAGAGATTGATTTTGAAACTAAAACTCCTGGAGGCAATGAATCCCAAGCTTGCGAAACTGATGTTGAATCGCCTACTGCTCCACCGCCACTTGAAGAAGATGATGAAGATGAAGTATCTTCATCTGCAGAGGATGTTGTAAATTGATAACGACCTGTTGTATTGCATAAAGCATTGATATCACAAGAAGTGATATTATAATAATAAGTTGTCGAAGCAGATAATCCAGAAAGATAAATATTATGTAAAGTATAAAATGAAGTATTTGTTGCGATTGTACCTAGCGCTGTTGATGTTCCATATTTAACTGTTGAATTGGTGTATTCACCTGTTGTCCAATAAATTCTTGCTGCAGATGAATTTGACCAGTCAGAAATAGAAGTGATGTTTGTTGTTGTTGTATCAGATATTGTAAATGCACGAGTTACTGATGATGTATGATTACCTAAATCTTTGCAAGTAACTGTTGCGTTATAATTTCTACTTGTAAGCTGTGGAATTAAAACTGAAAAAGAATAATGAATGCCTACTGTTTCAACTGCACTTGAATTGTATAAATCCCCAGAAGTAAATAAACTACCTGCATATTTTATGGTATAATTACAAAATGGCGCTGCAGGATTTACTTCACTTACATTAAAAGTTAAGTAAAATTGACTATTTGCTATGGTTGGTGATGAAACAGTTGGATAAGTTATGTTGATAGATGGAGCAACTGTATCATTTCCAATTGCGATTCCTGATAAGTGTGGAATATAAAATGTGACATTTGTTGAAGTATTGATATAACACATGCTTGCAATATCTGATACCAAAGAAGGAGCAGTGTTGTTATAACATTGGTTTGTAATTTCATAAATACTATTTCCTAAATCATCTGCTAGATATAACAAATCAAGACCATAAATTGAAGTATTTACAAAAATACTTACATTTGAATATTTGGTTGTATTCAAAAAATTTGAAAAGCCATTGAAAAATACAATTTTGGTAAGATTTGTAGCTGAATTAGAAATAATTGTTTGAGCTATGTTTCCTGAAGTATTCAAATCTACTGTGAAATTTTGAGTTTTATTCCATTCTGCATTTGCACCATTGAAAGGAATTTTAACAGTTACATCTTGCAATGCATCATTAAGTAGTAAAGTCAATAAAATTGACTGGTTAATATCTTGAGTACCATTAAGAAATGCTCCTGAACTATTTTGCATAGTTGTTGAATTAACAGCCACATTCCCGGCGGTTATCTGATTTGATAGGGCTGTAATATTTTCAGAAGATACTACTGTAAATAAAACTGAGCTTGAATTTATTTTATTACCAACTGAATCATTAATTGAAACAATTAAATTATGTGTACCTGTTGTAATATTTTGAAGAACCATTGTTCCATTTAGTGAATTTAAATTTCCTAAGCTTGAATTATACATCTGAAACGAATATGAATCAAGATAATATCCTACACTATTCAAACCAGTATAGAAATCTGAGGAAGTGTAATTAATTGTAATGTTTGCAATAAAACTTTGACCATTTTGTGGATAAGTTAAACTTAATGTTGGATTTTCAGAATCAACTGTAAAATTTCTAGTTGTTGTTATAGTTGTTAGTCCACCTTGATCAGTACATGTAACATTCCAATTGTAATAACCGTTTGTTAAAGTTGTGCTGTTACTTAAATTTACATTTATTAAACTTACATAAGAGGAAGGGGAATTATTACTTATTGAATTGTAAACTATTGCATTATTTGAAGAATTTTTTACAGTCAAATTACACAGATAATATGGTCCATTGTCCGAATAATTCCAAGCAAAATTAATTGTTGTGTTTGAAGTTTTTGTGTTGTTTTGAATTGATAATGATTGAATAATTGTAACATTTGGAGCATAAGTATCATAGATAAAAACTATTCTTGAAGAGTTGATAGAATTTCCAAGTGAATCATTTGACCAAAATTTAATACTATGATTAGATATTTGTGGAGTTATATTTATTGATAAATTTACAAATTGTGAAGGTGTTGAAGCATTGTAAAATAGGACTAAAGAGGAATTGTCTAAGTAATACCCGATTGAACTTATATTTGAATAAGTATCATTGGCAGTTAAGTTAAGCAAAACTGTTGATGTAAAAACTTGGTTAGATGTTGGTGAGTATATTGTTAAATTTGGTCCTGATGTATCATTTGCACCAATTACTCCACTGAAATGATCTAAATAAAATTCAACTGAAGAATTTACAATATTATAACAAGCTGAATTTGTTGGGATAATTAAATTATAATTTGAAATGTCAATTGTAGATGAATTACATTCAATTATATCTGCACAAATAGCACTACTAGTTGTTGAGCCAGAACAATAATAATATTTTGAATATAAAGATGAAAATGTAACTTTGCCATATTTATATAAGGCTTCTGTTGGCAAAAATTGTGTTACATCAAGCCATGCAAAATTTGTTGCATTAAGACCTGTTGAGTTTAATTGAGATGTTATATTTGAGGAAAGAGTTGATGTTAAATTAGTATTATTCATTTGCAAAAGTAAGCTTTCATTTATTTGAAGTCCTACAAGATGAAGCTCTGTTCTAGTATTATCATTTCCAGTTTTGTTTAAAATTAAAGTATAATTATAAAGAATTGGATTCATGAATGCGTTTGTTGGAACATCTGTACCATTTTCATAGGTTATGTTAAAACCTGTTCCAGTTGCACTTAAGATTAATTCTGCTTGTGTAACATTTAATCCACGAATTACAAAACTTGTTGCATATCCATTAAGATTAGAATTGCATGCAGTATTTCCAACTGAATCATTTGCACAAAAGTATACTGAATGAGTTCCTGGTCTTGTATAAATGCTTGTTAAATCAGAAGTTAAATTATAAGAATAAATACGTGTGGTAGAATTATTATAATAAGATGTAAAAAATGTTTTTGTTGTATTTGAACCTTGCCCATTATCTAATGAATTTAAAATAAACCATGCAGTATTAATGTAAAGATCGGTGATATTTACTTGCAATGTTAAAGGATAATCATCATATTTTGTATCGTTGTAAAGTATAGAAGATGGAACAACTTGTAAAATAATTGGAGCATTATTATCGATAGCTAAGTTTTGTGTAACAAAAGCTGTTGTTCCGTTTATATTGGTTGCATTGCAATAAAGAGTGTATTGTCCATCGCCCAACAAAGTTGTATTGTAAGTGATGTTAAAATACCATAAATTACTTGAATTGAATGCAGTTTTATTATAATCTGTTCCTAAATAGATTACATCAGAGGTATTTACTAAGTAAAATGAAACATTTGTTGCATTTGTATCCCATTCATTTATTGTACAATTAAATGTAAAAACCCCACTGATATTGTTGTTGGTAGAAGTTGGATTAGTTATGCTATTTGACGAAAAAACCATAAATGCTAAAATAGTAAAGATTATAATAACAATTGAGCTAAAAGCATATTTATTGCTATAGAATTTACCACTTTTATCCTGCAAAATTGCACCCCTTCTCTATTTTTATATATAACACGAGTTAAATATTTAAAGCTTTCTAGCTTGAAAGAGAATATGCTCGTAAACAAGAGAAATAAGAAGGTAATTGCAAAGGAATTAAATATTTGTGATACTATGCCTAAACTTGCAAAAGGCTTGATGTTTAGCAAAAAAATATTGAATAGAGCTGCAATATTACAATTTCCAAATGAAAGAATAGTTTCCTTACATATGTTTTTTGTGTTTTATTCAATTGATGTAATTTTTCTTGATGCTCAAAAAAAGGTAGTTGAAATAAAGAAAAATTTCAAGCCATTTACATTTTATTCTTCAATGAAAAAAGCAAAATATGCTATTGAAGTTGTTAAAGGATTAATTGTGGTTAATTCTATTAGGATTGGAGACAAATTAGATTTTTAGTTTGTAGGTTAGAGTTAAGTTTTTATAGACTTTGCAATCACTCGTGTAAGAGAATATGACACCTTTAATTCATTTTATTTTTTCACTCATTCTTGCAGCTGGACTCTTCAAAGATTTCTCATTTGATGTGGTTTGGATATTTGTTGGTGGAGTTTTAATTGATATTGATCATTATTTTTGGTATTTGTATCAAGGAAGCAAAGGAAATATTATTGATGCTTATAAACATTTTAGTAGTTCTAAAAGATTAAAGGAGCATCATGAAAATTTAAAAAATGAATTATATATATTTCACAATTTTGAATTTTTGGCAATTTTAATTGTAGCTTCAATATATTCTAACATTGCACTACTAATATTAATAGGGGCATTTTTTCATTATTTACTTGATTGGATAAATGAAATATGGAATATTAAAAAGGTAAAAACTTTATCTTTTATAGCATTTGTTATGAAAACAAAGAAGAGAAAAAAGGAATAATATATTTAACAAAATAAACTTGAAAATAAATTATCATGGCATACCTTACCAATCTTCCCATAAAAACATAGATGATAAATTTTGATAAGTTATACCTAATTGCTCCAAGCATCAAAGCTAAAATTCCAAGAGGTAAAGGAAGCGAACTTGAAGCAAAAACTATTATCCCACCATATTTATCAATTCTTGACTGCCATTTTTCAAAATTTTCTTTTAGTAATGGACGCATTAGTGCTGAACCTAATACTAGGCCAAGTAGATAATTTACTGTTTCACCTAAAATTGCACCAAGAAGCATGATTGCAACAAGCTGCCAAGTTGCATATTGCAATGTTAAATAATAAATAAAAATAAGCTCAACTGGCATTGGAATAAAAAAAAGTGCTCCGATAAAAGCTGCATAAAAAAGTCCAAGAAGAGTACTGCCTTGTATTTGCGCATCGATATGTGAAATAATTGACCAAATCCAAGAAATTGATTTTGCATAAGATATTATTTGAGGCTTGAAGAAAAAATAAACAAAAGATGCAATTGCGATTATTATTAAATAGATTATTGTCTTATTGAAATTTGATTTTTTGCTATTTTTTGAAACATACTTTGCAGCTTGCATTGTTGAAGAATATAAATTTTCACCATCTCCTCCTGCAACAATAAAAGCGCCGATAATAAAAAAAGTAGAGAGGGCAATTATAGCATAATGGATAAGTAAGAATGATGTCATAAATGCATGAATAATATTAGCTGTTAAAAGTAAAATTCCAATTATGAACCAATGATAGGATTTCATTAGAATTTTTATGGATTGGAAGTATAAAAAATTATTGCTATGTTTAGAATTTGCAAAAGCTTTAAATTAGGGCGTAGGATACTTATTATTCTCACTACATCGTAGACGGAGTTTAGGGCATTAAGCAAGGCGAAATGCCCTTAAGACTAGTTTCGTCGTTAATGGGCGAAACCATTAGGGGGTGTGGTGAAACCTGGCATCATACCTGGCTCCAGAAAACCTTTGGAGCGACGAGACATTGAATAATGTCGATGATTAAACCAAATGGATGGTGCAACCAGTTGTTCTGCGTTCGAATCGCAGCACCCCCATCATAATTCTAAATGAGTAAGCTTTTTTGTATTTTCTATTATTTTTTAGATGTTTGTTATATTCAAATTATAAACTACTATTGAGTAGAGAAAAACATTATCTTTATATATTATGAAACTTCCCTTACTATTAGTAGGGTGAAAATATTAAAGATTACAAAACCATTCCATTAACAGTTTTAACATCAGTTTTAATAGGCTATACTGGTACAACTATTGCACAAACAAATAAGCCCCAAACAGAAACAAAATCTGAAAGTTCTGATTGGATATGGCATACTGATTCGAAAAAAGATGAAAGTCTTCTTAATTTACCAATGTATCTTTGGAAAGGAACATCAAAGAATTATTCCAATCCTGGAGATGTTACTTTAGATACAGTTGTTCTTTTCAAAAGAAAAGAAGATAATGTTTTGCAGCTACAAGTAAGGTCAGGCAAGGGGATTATTACAAATTATTTTTCAAAACCTGGTGATGCAAATTCATTTGATAGCACATCAAATAATGTTAATTTAGATATCTTTGAAATGTTTTCAATATACAATGGCACTTATAATTCAGCAGATAATGATAATAATAAAGAAGAATTATTAAAATATAATAAAATATTCAAGAGAACTTTGAGTAAAATATTTCAACATATAAAAAATGAGAATGAAACTGCAACAGATTTTAATCCAAATATAGTCAATGATCTTAGTGAATTAGTGCAAATGGGACTTATGGAAGGCAACATGTTACCATCTATTCCCGAAATGATAGGAATTGATAGTAGCAAGGAAGCACAGGTACAAACTAATTTTCCAAAAAATAAAGGATATTTTTCTGAAAAACTTGTCCAAAGTATTCCTAATAGAAATGAAGATTATATTAATATTTCATTAGATAAAAGCGGAACATTTCGCATGGTTAGAACTATTCCTGACAAAAAAGCAGTTGTTGTATATTCATATGATATGAAACATCCAATTATTTTTGATTTCGAGATATATGATTATAGCAATGCACTTGCACCAGATAAACCATTTTATTCTTCATATTCAAGTGTTGATAGTGAAACTAAAACAATAATAAATGCAGCTTTTAATGATTTTTTAAGAATACAATATGGAATACTTGCAAAAAAACATGATAAGATTGCAAAAACTATCAAAAGACAGAATGATAGAACCAAAGAGCTTCAAAAAGCTTTAGAATTTAATAAAAAACATTAAAACTATTTTAAAAGAATTTTTTCAATGGGTGTGTTATGAATCATGAAAAAAGTACATATTATAATAATCTTTCATTGGCATTAACAACTATTTATTCATTGTATGTTATAGGATGCACTTTTATACCACGTGTACAAAAAAATGATTCTTCTGAGGAGTTAAAGAATTTAAAACAGCCTAGCATTACAATCCCAGAAAAAAATTCTCCAACTAGTATATATGATTTAATATATTCTGATATTACAAATGGAACCAATAAATTTGAACCACTTATGAATTATAATTATTCAATACAAAAAAATGATTCTAGTGTTTCAACTTCATTGGAATTATATCTTCGAGAAGATAATAAAAATGGACAAATAACAAAAAATATCGTTATGCTTGAAAGAAGGCAAGATACAGTTCTTTATTTTGAATCCGACTGTATAAAAGATTTCACACTTGAAGATGCAATAAGTGATAAAGAGATTAAATTAAAAAATGCTAGTATCATCACATGGAACCCAAAAACTAAAAAAAATAGCATTTGTAGAGTTGGTAAAAATATTTCAGAAAAAAAAGCATTTGCAAGTGCACAAGAACATTTTATGATAAATCTTAAATTATTAAGTGCTAAATATTTAACTAAACAGGTTAATGATTATAGAAAAGAGATGGAAGAAGACTTAACAAAAAAATTGATTGAAGAAAGTGAAGCACAAAATATTTTTGATATATATAACCAGTACCCGTTATTATCTGATACAACATCACTAAAACAAAAACAGGATAATAATTTAAATCAAAATAAACAGTATAATTCAAAAGAGAATGCAAAAATTAAAGAAAGCATGAAAAATAATAAAGTGCAAAAGAAAAAAATACAAAAAAATTATTAGAACTGTTTATTTATTTCTTACTAATCTTTTAATTTTTACACACATAACTTTTATTAACACAATTATATTACTAATACCTATGAAACAAAAAGTTGGTCTAGTTTTAGGTGGTGGTGGAGCTAGAGGGCTTTGCCATATTGGAGTGCTAAAATTTCTTGATGAAAATAACCTTAAAGTATCAGCAATAGCAGGTTGTAGTTTTGGCGCTATTATTGGAACAATGTATGCATCAAAACTTAGTGCAAAAGAAATTGAATCTTATATTACAAAATTAAGTTTATTTAACATGCTTGATTTTACAATGGAAAGTGGCGGTCTAATTAAAGGTAAAAAAATAATCCAACTTATGGAAACTAAAACAAAGTGTAGTAATTTTAACAAACTTGCAGTACCTATGTATATTAACACTGTAAATTTGAATAAAAGAAAAGAGGTGGTTTTTACAAAAAAGAATAATCCGGGTTTATTGACAGCTGTGCAGGCAAGTTTTTCTATGCCAGGATATTTTGTACCTGTAAAAATTAATGATGAATTGTATATTGATGGAGGGATTTACAATAATGTACCTTATAGTTCTCTACCTAAGGGATATAAAAAAGTATTAATTATCGATCCTGGGCTTTATACTGACAAACAAAATATCTCAAAATCAGCAATGAATATAACTTATGAATCAATAAAAGCAATGCAATATAAACTTGTTGAAAAAGAATTGGAAAAAATAAATCAAAATAAAAAATTGAAAAAGGTTTTTATTAGACCAAACCTTAATGGCTTTGCACTTTTTGAAGGACAAAAGAATTATTCTAAAATTATTGATATTGGTTACAAAGCTGCAAAAAGTAGGGGAAAAGAAATAATTTCACTTTTTAGATAATTTTAATTAACACTATTGTTATTTGTGATAGTGTTATCTAATTGTGTAGAATTATTAACTTGAGATTCAAATGGGCTAATTGCGAAGTCTTTGAGTTCACCCATAAGCAATTTTATGTCTTCTAAAATGGTTGTTTGTTTTGGATTATTAGTCCCATATTTATTTGAGAAATGTGCAAAAAGTAATAATGCTATTAAAAAAATTACAAGAATGATACCACCAAATCTTACAAATCTTAATATTTTTTTATCTGTTTTTCTTTGTTCTTCTTCTTTTTTAGTTGCAAGTTTTTCCGCTCTTCTTTTTTCATTTGCAAGTTTTAATTTTTCCATTCTTCTCTCTTTTGGACTTAATGCATTTATGCGCTGCTCTTCAAATGTTTTTTCTTGTTCTTTTAAAATTTTTTTTGTCAACTCTTTAGTTTTGTAACTTACATAAATTTTATTTAAGAGCCAAATTATTAGGATAATTGCAATTATAATTATTAAATAAAGATAATTATTCTCTACAAAGTTAAGCAAAATTGCAAAGACATCAATTTTTTTTACAATTGTTATTTTAAATGGCAAAGTGTAGGATGCATTATCTTCAAACACATTAAATTTTATTTCTATAGGATATTTTCCAGAATCAACTAATGATTCGTTTGGATATAGCATTAAAGTTACATTGCCTATTTGCGAAGCATTCAAAGAAATGTAAGGTGTTACAAGATCTACCCAATAAGGCATATCTACCATACTTAAACTATAATCTGCACTTTTAATGCCTTTGTTTTGAACTTGAAAAATAATTGATGTTTGATTTTGATCAAAATAATATTTTGCTTTATTTACAAAAGAAGATAATTCATAGCATTGCTGTTTATTTAAAACATTGATTCTAACTGAAGTTAATTCATTTAAAGTTGGCTGATTTGCCAAAGTTACATTAAATATAACATCATAAGGACTATTTTTGTAAGAAGACTTTTCATTGCAAGGTGCATCAAATATTAAAGTTGAAAACTTTTCTTCATTTGGACTTAATATTAAATTACTATTTTTTATTTGTGTCCAATTATATGAATTTGAAATAATTGTTACATCTTCATCGACAATGCCTGTATTTTTCACATATAAATTAAGTTCATTTTTACCGCAGCAAACTGTTGTTTCCAAAGTTTCTGGTCTAGCTTCTAGATTATAGCATTCTGTAACATTAATTGGTAAATCAATTGATTTTGAAAGATGTCCATTTTGTTCAGTTACATTTAATTGTAGGTTGAATAATTTACCGTTGCCTTTGTTTGAATCTGACCATTTTGTTGGTGATAATATTATATTAAAATCTCCATTTTCTGATTCTGATAAAAATAAAGAATTGTTTCCTAATTTTGCAAAAGAGGATCCTTGCCCATATAAATTAGCAATGTAAGTGTTATCTTTTACACCCTTATTATCTACTAAAATTGTTGAAAAAGTGTTTTCTCTTAAGCAAGATAATAATGGGATAGATGTTCCATCTAATGAAGTAACTTCATTAGACAATGAAAAATCATTGCACTGCAATGCATTAAAAATAATTGGAGCTTTTGCAAGATAACCGCTTGTTCTAGCTTTGGCCAAAATAATATAGTTTAGATTACCAACTTTTGTACAAGGTGGATTTAATGTTACTGAAAAAAGAGTAGATTGAGAAGGTTTTAAGATTATAGTTTGTGGATAAAGACTTGAATTTTCGAATGGAGAAATTGAAATATCATAAGTTTCAACATAAGGTCCTATATTTTTTAGTACAAAATCATATTTTTGAGAACTGCATGAACATGCACTTTGGTTTTTAGTTAAAGTGTAAAGTTCAATATTTAAACAATTACTAACATCAATATTTTGCGATAAAGTTTTAGTAATCCCTTCATCTGATACAAACTTTGTATCTATAGAATATTGTCCAGATACACCGCAAGTAGGATTAATAAAATGACTACTTGTTACACTCTGACCAGGTATTAAACGGATGACTTGAGGAGTATAAGTTGACCAGTCTGCATTGTCACCTTGCGCAATAAGAGTAATAGTTGTAAGTTTATTGCCAGTATTTGTTATTGTAAAATAATCTTTAATTAAAGTACAAGTGCAACCTAAAAGATTTGCATTCGCTGATTGTGCTTCAAAATTGGAATAAGTGTTATAAGTATTTTGTCCAGGTGTGTTTTGTCCAAGTGAAGAATTTGCAAAGCTTATAAAAAATAGAATTATGAGGGCAAATACTAAACACATTTTTTTTGTATTGAAATTGCTTTGCATCTTATTCCCTCTATGATGTAAAAATAATAGTATGAAAAATTGAAAATAAAAATAAAAAAGAGATATTAATAATAAGTTGGCTTTTGCTCGACAACTTCCTCTTCTTTCTTTGGAGGAATTTCTTTCATTTTTGTGAAAGCAATTATTAATCCTAATAATACAAGCAAGATGACAAACACTATTAATGCGATCTCTAGTATTCTTCTAAGATTTGTTCCATCATCAATAGATGTTGCATTATCGGCAGGCAAGACATTAGCTTCTATTGGTAATGTTTCTGTTCCTGCACTATTTGATACACTTAAAGCAAATGTGTGTTTTCCATTAACAGCATCATTGTTTGCTGTTAAATACAAAAAGGCAGTTGATGTACCTTTTGCTGGAACAACTAGAACATTACTTGGATCAAATGTTGAAGTTCCCCAAGTATCTACTCCTGATACACCTAAAGTAAATGTTTGGCTTGAAGGAGCACCATTTGTTATTGTTATTGGATATGCTGTGCCGCCTGTGCCTTTTTTGACATCCCTTGTTTGTGGAACAACAACTTGTGTTTTTCCTTGATTATCATCGCCATTATTGTTATTATTTTGACCTGGGCATGTTTCATCTTCCACGACTTTAATACTTTCCATTTGGTCAACGGATTTTGCGCCATCGTCATAAGTAACTTCAATTCCGACATCGTAATCACCTGGCTGTGCACAGGTTGGTATTCTCAAATACATTTCTTCTGAAGTTGTTGATTCTTCGCTTTCTAATTTATCTATGTTATCTGAAACAGCGATTCCAAGATCTGGAATTGAAACTTTTATTTTGATTCCTTCTTCAGTATATTCACCCATATTTTTGACTCTAACAGTTGTTAAGAGGCTTCTTCCTGCTTTAACTTCAGTATCAGGGTTAAATGTTACATCTTTGATTGTTATTAAATTTCTTTGAGCTTCGATTTGAAGCATGTAATCTTTTTGCTGTGTTGCTCCAGATCTATCTTCTACTCTAACTCTTAATCTGTATCTATCTTGATCAGTTACATCAGGGAGTTTTAAGGTTAATTTTTTTAGGTAGGTAACATTAGCTTTCATATCAAAAGTATCGGTAATATCAGAAACTTGCTCATTATGAACTCCAATTATTTGTGCTTCGACTTGAACATCTGATGTTGGTTCAGTTGCAGTTACTTCGATTTTGAGAGTAAATTGGTCTCCTCTATCGACACTAGTAATTCCATTTATGCCAGTATCTTTTATCATGACACCGTCAAGATACACATTGTCAATATTTGCACCTATTGCAGCTACATTGTTTGAAAACAAAACTGCTGCAAAAATTACAAACAATGTTGAGATCAACATTTTTCCATATTTCATTTTTATTACCCCCGATAACCTTACTCTCCTTGAAAGAGCTTATAGTTTATAAAGCTTTTTGTTTTTTAGCATTGTCCAGTAGTTACTACTTTGGACTTTACTTTTTAAATATTTCAAATGTTTTTAAACATAACATTTGATACTCCCTTTTTTTGAAAATAATTTTTTTACTTGAATTTAACATTAAAATTAAACAATTTAATTTTAATTTTATTCACATAAATTAACTTGTGTACAACAATTATTTTGATTGCAATAACATCCATTTGATTTAACAAGCAATGTTCTGTACCTTACTCTTCTAACTTTATCATCACTAACAACAATTCGCATGTCGTACAAACCATCTGGTGTATTTGGTGGAACTGTGAATCTTAAGTGTTCAGTTACCTCTTTTCCTGCACCAAGTTGGAATGGACCTTCAACTACTGTTACATCAATATCTGGAATCCATACAGTTGCTTTGACATTTTTCATTTTGTAAATTCCAGTATTTTCAAATGTTAATGCAATATCAGCATCATCGCCTGGCATTATACATTCGCCACCGACAATGTTTATTCCTTCGATATAGACTTTTTGTCTTGGAATATGATCATCAGTACATGCTCTTAGTGCTAACTCTTGCTGTTTTACTAACCATATTTTTGTTTGATCTGTTGCATAAAGTTTTACAATAAAAGTTCCTGGATTTTTGTAAGTGTGATAAGTAACTTGATTGATATCTCCTTTATGATAACTAGTACCATCTCCAAAATCCCAAATATAATCATATCTTCCAATACCATCTTTTGGTGTAGCCCAAAATTGATATTCTGTTGGTGCACAATTTTGATCGCCATTAAGAGTAACTACCATGTCTACATCCATTGGTTTGTATGGTTGGATTATTGCATAGGTAAAATTAGTATTTGTAAGAGTTGAATTATCTGTTACTGTTAGAAAAACTGTATAGTTACCTGCAGTTGTATAAACATGATTTATTATTGCGCCTGAACCAAATGTACCATCTCCAAAATTCCAATTGTAATTGACAATATAACCATCGATATCATAGGATCTACTTCCATCGAATGTTATTGGGAAAGTTGCTTTTTCAAAATAATTCCCACCTGGAATTGCAACTGGTGGATATTGTGTTGCATTTGGAATAGATAATGCTAAGGTATTTACAAAAATTTGTTGCCAAGCACTATCCAAATCAAGATCATAGAGTGTTAAATTTAATGGACCATATCCAACTGAAAGTGGTGTGATTGTCAAAACATCAGTTATAGGATTTATAGTTGCTATAAATTGACTAGTGTTATAAGTTGTTGCTATCCAAGTTAAATTTGTATCCCAATCTTCAATATCATATTCATAAGGTGTTAAGTCTATTGAATAACTAGTATTTACTAAAGTTGTTATGTTTGAAATTAGTCCAATTATTTTTGGAGGATTATTTCTAATTGTTAATGTAACTTGTTGTTGTCCGCCGGTATTGTCTGAAAAATTGTATGCAAATGTAAATACTTGGCTTTGTCCTAAGAAACTATGAGTTGGAGGAACTGGATTCAACCAATAATAATACCAACCATCGTTTAATGTCTTGAAAACTGAAAGATTGACTTTTCCTCCTGGAGGACTTACTAATGCTGCTGCAGTAATTATATCATTTACAGGAGCATTATTATTTAACAAATCTATAACTTGGAATTTTACCCAGAAAATTTGATTTCTGTAATAATCATAGTGTTCTATTGTATAAGCTGAATTATTGTAAACTGCTAAGTTAGTGATGTTATATCTTTGAGTTATAACATGGAAAGTGTAATTGACATTTGTACCAGTTATATTAATATAATTTGGTTTGAATGCATTTGCATAAAGTGTATAAACGCCAATTGGACTTACTGGAGTAATTATTTGACAAGCCCCAGATAATCTATCTGTTGTGCATGTACCAAAAAGAGAAGAATTTGTGTAATAAATACTAACACTTGCATTTGGAACCAAAATTCCATTTGCTCTAACTTCTACTGTGCAACTTTGATTGTGATAAACAACAATTGGATCAAAACAATCTAATCTTGCAATTTGAAGATTTGATGTAACTGGAACAATTTTAGTTATTGAATCTGCTTGATTTAAAGAATCAGTTACAGTAAGTTTTACTGGATAATTACCTGGTAAATTGTATTGATAAGTTGCAATTGGTGTAATTGCATCAGTGATATTATCATTGTTAAAATCCCAAGCATATGCAACAATATCATTATCCAAATCTGTTGAATTGGATATAAAAATTATTGTTTGATTTGTATTAGGATTTGTTGGAATGTAATTAAAATCTGCTTTTGGTGGATGATTATGATACACATTAATTGTAACCGATGTACTTGCAAATAAACCTTCAGAATCTATTGCTGTAAGATAAATTGTATGTGTACCTATTGGTAACATTTGAACAAATGAATAACCAGAACCTAGATAGCCAGATACATTTGATGACCAAATAAGACTTCCTGAAGGAATTTGTCCATCTTCTAAATCTGTTGCATTACCAACAAATAAAATTGGAGTAATATTAGCAAAAGTATCATTGTTGTGTGGAACATAAATTATTGGAATTGGAGGAGTATTTTGATGCGTTACCGTTATATTTATTGTTGCAAATGCAATGTCTCCATCAACATCTACAATTCTTAATTTTGTTATATAATTTCCCTCAGTTGCAAAAACATAAACTGGATTTGTAGAAGTGCTATCATAAATTCCATCATTTGTAAAATCCCATGAATAACTAAAAGGAGAATTACCATTTCTTATAGTTGCATTGTAAGCAACAGCCAAAGAAGGATAACCTAAAGTTGTGTTAGCATTTATTCTAACAACTGGAGCATTATTAGCAACGAAAACTAAAGCAGCACTTGTGTTTGTGTATCCTGAAATAGTCTTAACTTGTAAAGTTGCAATGTATGTTGCATTATAAACATAAATGTGATTATATAATGGATTTGATAACCAAGAAGTATCATAAATTCCATCTGAATCAACATCCCATCTATATTGTAATGCAAAACCTAATGGGTCATATGATTTTGTTGCATTTAATGTTATTGGAACACCTTCGATACCCCTATATGGGCCATTGGCATTTGCATATGGAACATAATTTACGGGAGTGATGTTAATTGAAATAGTTGCAACATTGCTCCATAATGAACCATCCCAAACAACAAATGAAAATTCATCATGACCATTGTATAATGGATTTGGTGTATAAGAATAAACATTATTTGCTAATTGTGTTAATGTGCCATGCTGTGAATTTGAAAATACATAATAAGTAAGAACATCATTTTCTAAATCTGTTGCAAAAAGAGTGATAGTTTTTGTTGAATCTTGAGGCATTGTTACATTTTGATTGTATGCTATTGGCGCTTGATTTACATGTGTAACAGTAATTGATACTGTTGCAATGTTGCTATTTACATTTCCATCATTTACATAAAATGTAAATGAATCCAATCCTTCATAACCATTGTTTGGGATGTATGTTACTTGATTGCCATTAATTACACTCAATGTGCCATGCAATGGATTTGATTGAATATAATATGTTAAAGAATTTCCTTCTGGATCAGTTGCTTGAAGTGTAACTAATTTAGGAGTATTTTGAGGAGTTGAAACTGCTTGATTGTATGCTATTGGCGCTTGATTTACATGTGTAACAGTAATTGATACTGTT
>CAZSAD010000001.1:41578-43091 GCA_964604995.1 uncultured Methanosarcinales archaeon | reverse complement strand
TAGGAGTATTTTGAGGAGTTGAAACTGCTTGATTGTATGCTATTGGCGCTTGATTAGGTATAGCTGCTCTAATAACAATTGAAGCTTGACCAATTAATGGCTCAGTTGGGCTCGGGAAAAAAACTTTGCAAGTCCATGTGTCGCCTGCTTGTGTGTAAGAAAAAGGAAGAGTTTGCATTTCTATAAAATTTGGAAATCTTGAATTATACCATCTATATATATAGTACCCATTTGGAGTTCCATAACAAGTTAAATTATCATTTGTATCTGGTTTAGTTGCAGTTTGTACTGGAAGAATGCTTACGTCAATAGCTGCAGCTAGTTGAGTAAATATTAATAATACGATAAAAATTAATAATAATTTCCCAGCTTTCATTTTTTTTCTTTGCTCCTTGTTTGTTATTTTTTGAATTTGTTTTTTTGTAAATTTAAAATTTTAAAATAAAATTTTAAGTAAACAAAATTTAAAATCTTGTTTTAAATCCAATTGACATTATTTTTTCTGTTAAAGTTTCTGTTGGAAATTTACCTTTTAAAAATTGAGTATTGAGATGAATTTCTGGATTTTTGAGATGAAATAAACTTGCAACATCAATATCTCCATCATATTCAACACTAATACCTGTATTAATTTTAGTTACTGGATCTGCATCAAATGTTGTTAACCCATATCCTTTAAGATTGACATCTCCTAATTTTAGATGAGCTTCTCCGCCATATTGGGTAGAGGTTACTTCAATATTTTGTGTTCCTGTTAATTGAGGAAGGTTATGCACATTTTCAATATGAATTCGTGGTCCAGCTGCAAAGTTACCACTTGGAGATTTTAATAAAACTTTTCCGTCGATAAAAGTATTAGATGCATCCATGTGACCTTTAATTTCATTACCTGTACCAGGATCTACTTTTTGATCTAGTGATGTAATACTATGACCCAAACCAACTTCACTAAAAACAGTTTTGTCTTCATAGTTTCCTTGACCAAATACACCAACTGTTTTGAATTGTTGTGTTGCATTAATTCCTGGTTGATAATGGTCATCATAAGACATTATCCCACCATGTATTCCTGCTTCACCACCTACTCTTTGTCCTGCTTGATTTTCAGCAAGCAATTCATAAGATATTGAACCACCAACTCCTTTGTGAATGCTATTTCCTATGTAAGAACCATCATTTATATTTTGTAAATTCATATGCATTGGTGCTATTGATTGTTCACCATGAAGAGTTATATGCATTAATCCTGGACCAACTGGAACATTATAACCTAAAGTTAATGTTGCAGTTGGATTATTTATTCCTGTATGAATATTGTTCCCATCTGGACCAATTGTTCTGAAATTATCAAAATCAAACCCATATCCACCATAATCAACACCTGCTTCGTAAGTTGAATGTTCTGGCATTTTTAAGTGGAAACTAGTATCTGGAATTATTGGTGGAGGATTATTATCAGGTGGAGGATTATTATCAGGTGGAGGATTATTATCAGGTGGAGGATTATTATCAG
>CAZSAD010000001.1:30462-41478 GCA_964604995.1 uncultured Methanosarcinales archaeon | reverse complement strand
GTGGAGGATTGTAAGGTTTGATTATTTCATTACAGGGTAATTTGCCACCAGCAATTGCTAATGAATGAACTTCATTGTTTTTGTCACAAGGGTCATTGCTAGCATTTTTTTCATATCCTGCAATCATTTTGTCTACAACTTTGCTTATATCAACATAACCATGATTGTAACTATGTATATATTTTGGATCTATTGGTTGTTTTGAAATCATATCCTTGTCAAAAGTAAAAGCTTGTGCTGATCCATCTTTGCCATAGATAACTGTTCTTAATTCTTCAGAACTTATTGGTTGATGCTGTAAATATTTATCTATAACCCCATGATGATTTCCATCAAGATGCATGCCTCTTAAATCAACGTGATAATGTCCGTCTGTATCTTGAATTAATTTTAATTCAAATTCATTACCATCAACAACACAAGGTGTACCATTATCATTGTAAATATCAATATGCCTAAAATGATTAATTGTTGTTTCAAGTGTTGTTTTTTCATCAGCTATTGTTTTATTTGGATCTGCATTTGGAGATGGTGAATTTGGATTAGGGTTTGTTTTATTTTCGTCTTGATTATTTGGTTTATTATTATCATTTTTATGATCATTTGAGTTATTATTTTTGTGATTTGAATTATTATCTTTATGTTCTGAATTAGTAGTTGCATCATTGTTATGATGAAACATATAATTCCATGCATCATCATAAACTCTTGTTCCTGCTGATGCCATAACAAATCCAGTTGCTCCTGCGTTTGCAAGTTCAGCTAAATCTCTAAGTGTTGATGCTGTATTTTCTCCATTTGCTTTTTTACTTGCGATATTAGAAGCTGTTTTGAAAACATTTGCTGCAAGCATCATTGCACCTAATTTTGGTGATAAATAACCAATACCTGCTGATTTACCATAATTAGCTGCGTCATGTCCGATTGTTTCACCAACAATTGTTCCGGCACCTGCAAATGTTACACCAACTGCTTGCCTATAAGCTAAAGGAGTTAATGCTGATGTAGCTAAGCCTGCCATTTCATATCCAAAAATTAAAGCTGCAGCGTCTAAGAATGGAGCTTTTAACTCATCTGGTAAATTAACAACTACAGTTTTTGTAAGTGATTTTAAAGTATTTTCTTTAAGAGAATAACCTCTTAATGGACCAAGTTGTCCTTCTGAATTTTCTTTTATTTGACTTGGCCTTGATATATCTTGATTAAATGTTAACATTTCTGATTCTTTTAATTTTAGAGCTATACCTTTCATTGCAGATTTTGCCCTAACTGAATTTGAAGAACTGTAAATTATTTTAGCAAGAGTGTCAACATCTCTTTTTATGTAGGTGTTTTCATACACATCAAATGTATTTGAAGAAGTATTGGTATTACTATTACCATTTGGATTGTCACTTGAATTACTACTTGAATTACTACTTGAATTTCCTGTTGTATAAAATTGATGCAGTGCTTTAATTACAGAATCATACCTATCGGGATTTCCTGAAAGACCCCATGCATTAAAAGGAATTGCTGCTTTAACTGCATTAGAACTTGCCCTCTTGAAAATGATTCCTGTTTTTTTAAGTTTAGAAATATCCCCGCCTTCGATTCCTTTACTCTCTTTCATAAGTCTTCTTGTACTTGGAGAATAAAGAGCAGTGTATATTGCATCATCTAAAAATCCCATTTTTGTTGGGTTTGAAACAAGAAATCCAAATTCTTCTGGTTTAAGATAATCCCTATTACCATTGTATAAATCTGAAATTCCTGATTGATTATTGTTATCTAATTGATTAGAATTATAACCCTCAAATAATTTATTAATTTTTGTTTCGAGAATTCTGCCGCCTTTATTGGAATCATTTCCGCCTAAATTATCAATAAGATTGGAATATGCTTTTTTGAGTATGGCAACTGCATTCTTAGCAGCATTTTTATCGTACTTAACATTATAATTTTCTGTTAACTGTTCTAATGCCATTTCTACCCCCTATATATGATTTAAATAATTTAAATGATATAAACTTGCGTGAATTTTGCCAATAATATAGGGCTAAACAGTAATCGTATTTAAATCTTTCCACTTTTTACTATTTTTGAATGGTTACAAATGTTATATTTAAAAATTGTCTAAAATTTAAGAAAAAAAATAAAATGAGAGTTTGTTATACAAAGTTAGTTATAAAATTATAAGAATTGAATTATAAGAATTTTTAAATGAGTTCAAATTTTAGGTTTTAATGATTGCAATTATTGGAGCTGGACCAGCTGGATGTCAAAGTGCATATTTACTATCTAAAGCTGGCTTTGATGTAAAAGTATTTGAAGATCATAATATTGTTGGAGAGCCTGTGCAATGCACTGGAGTTTTAACTCATACGATTTCTGATATTTTGAAACCAAGCAAAGAATATTTTGTAAATGAAATAAGTAGAATTGAAGTTATTGCACCAAATAATAATTCTGTTGAACTCAAACTAAAAAACAAAGAGTATATTTACAGCAGAAGAAAATTTGACAAATATTTATCAAATAGAGCATATGATGCTGGGGCTGAAATATTAACAGGACATAGATTTTTGAGCTATGAAAAAACTGATGATAAAAAAATTAGCAAAATAAAAGTTAGACATAATGGAAATATAAAAGAATACAAAGTTGATTTTGTAATTGGCGCCGATGGGCCTTCTAGCCAAGTTGCTAAATCTGTTGGGTTATATGGTAAAAGAGAATTTTTTATAGGTGCTCAAGCTGTTGTAAAATTAAAAAATGATTCTGAAGTTTACAAAACATATTTTGGATCAGTTTGTCCAAATTTATTTGCATGGGCAGTCCCTGAAGATAATAACCATGTAAGATTAGGATTAGCTGACAGAAAAAATCCAAATGTATTATTCCAACAATTAATGAAAAAAGTAGGGGTAAAAGAAATTGTTGAATGGCAAGGAGGTTTAATTCCAATTTTTAATCCAAAAATAAAAACCCAGACAAAAGATAGAAAAGTTTTGCTTGTTGGAGATGCAGCAGGACAAGTAAAAGCTACAACAGCTGGCGGAATAATACAAGGAATGAATGCTGCAAAAATCGCTGCTGATTGCATAATAAATAACAAAGATTATGATAAAGAGTGGAGAAAAACAATTGGAAAAGAACTTTGGCTCCATTTACAAATTAGAAAAATGCTTGATAAATTTCAGGATAAAGATTATAATGATTTAATCATGCTTATGAAAAAAGAAAAAGTAAAAAAAGTACTCCAGACAGAAAGTAGAGATAAACCAATTAAATTAGTATCTCACCTTTTATTAACTGAACCGAGATTTGCAAAATTTGGATTTAAAGTTTTCTTTGATATTTTTAGATAAAAAAATAAAACAAAAAAGGGATTTAGTATTTAATTTAAGTATTTAGTTTTATTTAATTTCACCAATATTTATAAATCGACCTTGTTAACTGCATTATCGATGAGTTGATGGAAAAACAAAAACATCCTAGTGATCAAAAACAAAGTGATGATTCTGAAGAAGTATCTATTGATTTTTCTAAAATTAAGAATATGTTTAAGAGCAAGACAAAATCTGAAAAACAAAAAGATGATTCGAAAAATTCTTTGAAAATTTCCGATAAAAAAAGCCAATCTTCAACTAAAGATACAAAATCAGATGATGATGGATTTGAATTTGATATGAAAGGAATTGGGGATTTTTTTGTTAAATACCGTGCATTATTTTTGATATTGATACCATTATTTCTTGCAATATTTTTAAGAGCGCAGTCTGCATCACTACCAATAACTGATGATTGGGCTAAACAAACTATAGTCAATAATATACAAGCACAAATAAGAACGCAAATTGATGCCAATTATCCAAACTTGCCTGATCAAAATAAACAAGCACTAGTTGATCAACAATATGCTGCTTTTGAAAAAGATAATAAATTATCTTTAGACCAACAGATTTCTCAAACTTCATTATACTTTAAATCTCAATTGCAAGATGATGAAGGATTAACTTATTTTATGGCACTTGATCCTTATTATTGGTTAAGACATGCAAAAAATATAGTGAATAATGGTCAGCCTGGTGATGAATTAATAGATGAAAAACCATATGATACTTATATGCTAGCACCAATTGGAAGAGAAGTTCCAAAAGATATGCTTTATGCTTATATAATTGCTTATTCATATAAAACAGCAAATTTTTTTACAGCAATATCAATTGAAAAAGTTTCTTTTTATTTACCATTACTACTTGCTGCATTATCAGTTATTCCTGCATTTTTTATAGCAAGAAAATTTGCAGGGGATGTCGGTGGATTTTTTGCTGCAATGTTAATTGCTACGCAACGTATTTTTTTATCTAGAAGCATGGCAGGAATTAGTAAAACAGATACCCTAAATATATTCTTTCCACTTATGATTACATGGCTTTATTTAGAAGCATTTGAAAATGAATCAACTCTAAAAAGTGTGATACTTGCAACATTATCAGGTTTATTTGCAGGAGTTTACACTTTTGGATGGAGTGGCTGGTGGTATATTTTTGATTTTATTTTAGTAACTAACATTACTTACATTATATATTATATGTTAAAACACAGAAAAGAAATTAAAAGCAATGCTTTTGGATTTTTCAAGAAAAAAAATACATGGATGTTGTTTCTTATTTTAATAATATTTTTTGTAAGCGCAATGATTTGTGCAATTAATGTGACTAGTAAAGAAGTATTTACATTGTTTTATAGCGGACCAATTGGATTTATCAATATACATAGAGTTGCTATTGATACTATTTGGCCAAATGTATTTACAACTGTTGCAGAACAAAATGCTTCAAGTATAACTGAAACAATAAGTAGTATGGGTGGAAATTTCTTGTTTTTTATAAGTTTACTTGGGATTTTAATTACTTTATCTGCAAAGAATTTAGATGATTTATCTGACGATGAAAAGAAATTTGAGATATGGTTTTTGGCAATAGCTGCATTTTGGTTATTACTATCAATAATTGTAATTCAAACTAATGTTTATTATTTGATTGCTGCAATAGTTCTACCTATTGTTGTAAGAATGATAATTGATTTGAAAAGTAAATCGGAAGGTATAGATTTCAAATTTGCATTCCTTATGACTTTATGGTTTGCTGCAACACTTTTTGCAAGCATAATTGGAGTTAGATTTTCATTGTTATTAGTTCCGGCATTCTGCGTTGCTTTTGGAGTATTTGCTGGTATTTTTTACACTAAATTTTCAGACTGGATTTCAAAAGAAATGAGAATAACAAGTAAATTAACAAAGCCTGCAACTTTTATAATGTTATTACTTGTGATAATTGGACCAATTAGTGTATCTTATGTTGAAGCTAAAAGTAGATCTACTGATTTTAATAGAGCATGGTATGATGCACTTTCCAAAATTGATAGTGAATCTGCACCAAACGCAATTATTAATTCATGGTGGGATTTTGGACACTGGTTCAAATATTTTGGAAATCGTGCAGTTACTTTTGATGGAACATCACAAGAATATCCTCCGGTACATTGGATAGGAAGAGTTCTTGTTACTGATAATGAAAAAGAAGCTGTTGATATTCTTAGAATGCTAGACTGTGGGAATTATATGGGCACAACAAGACTTAATGAATTTGTTAAAGATGACCTTAAAACAGTCAAAATAATGAAAAAAATAATTAGTTTAAATAAAACTGAAGCTAATAAATATTTATTGAGTAATAGGTTAGATTCTAACCAAGCAAAAAGTGTTTTGGAATACACACATTGCGATGCACCTGAAGATTATTTTATAACAAGTGATGATATGGTTTTAAAATCAAGAGTTTGGGCACATTTTGGATTATGGGATTTTGATAAAGCTGCAATACATTCAAGTGTAAAAAATTATACGGGAAATGATCCTATTAAATTTATTGCAACACAATTTAATTTAGATGAAAGTGTAGCTAACCAATATTATTATGATATTCAAACAATAGATGCTAATGATTGGATAAGTCCATGGCCAAGCTACCTTACAGCAATTTCACCTTGCTATACCAATGATAATATCACAATTTATTGTGATAATGGTTTAATATTTAATACCTCATCAAAAGATGCACAACTAAGTTTAGGCGTTGGAAGAAAATTAAAAAGTGTAGTATATGCTAATAAAGATGGCATTAAAGAAAAAATAATAGATCCAATTGGAGATATTAGTGCTGCAATATATCCTAAAGGAGATAGTTATTTTAGTATTTTAATGGATCCTCAACTTGCAAATTCCATGTTTACAAAATTGTATTTTTTTAGAGGACACGGATTAAAATATTTCAAGCTATTTGATTATCAAAGAAGTATTTTTGGAACTGACATTTATGTCTGGAAAATTGATTGGGAAGGAAAAGAAAAAAATATTATTGAAGAATTTAACACAACAAAAATTAATAGTAATATTAATAGTACTAATAATAATAGCAATTTGACTTTATTAAATATCACGGATACCACAATATTTCCAATAATCAATTTAGATGAAAATATTAACAACAGTAATATAAGTTTAGATAATTTAGATAAAAATACCAACAACACAAACAAAAGCAGTAATTAAATTCTACAGCATAATTATAAAAAATAAAATAGAGATAGAAAAGATTAAATAACTCCATTAGTTCTAGTTGTTTTATGGTAAAGAATAATAAGTTATCTGAAGTATATGTAATAATACCTGCAATGAATGAAGAGAAACATGTAGGTAAAGTAATTACTGGTGTAAAAAAGTACTGCGATAATATTGTATTAGTAGATGATGGTTCAAAAGATAAAACTGGAAATTGTGGAAGAAAAGAAGGGATTATTGTTATTAGACATATAACTAATTTAGGTAAAGGTGCTGCATTAAAAACAGGATGCGATTATGCAGTTATGCATGGTGCAAAAATAATTATCGTAATTGATGCTGATGGACAACATGACCCAAACGATATTCCTAGATTTTTAAAAGAATTAAAAAATGCAGATATTGTTTTTGGAGAAAGAAAATTCAACAACAAAATGCCTTTTGTTTTAAAATTTGGAAATTTGTTCATCAATAAAATAACCAAGTTTTTGTATGGTGTTAATTTAAAAGATACACAATGTGGGTATAGAGCATTTACAGTTGAGACTTATTTGAAAATTAGATGGGAAGCATCTGATTATAGTATGGAATCAGAAAGCGTTGCGAATACTGGCAGGCATAAACTTAAATATAAGGAAGTAACAATTGATACAGTTTACTCTGATAAATATAAAGGCACAACCATCTTTGATGGAATTAAAATTGTTATGAATTTGTTTTACTGGAAATTAAGAGGAAAATCAGGAAAGAAAAGTTTGTAAGAAAAATTAGAATAAAAATATAATTAATAAGGTGGATAATATGGTACTTGGAATACAAATTTTAGGGAGTATCTTTGCATTGTTCATGTTATATGTCACTTTTTTGCACCAGAAAAGAAAAGAATATACTTGGAAAGAATATCTTTTTTGGACTATTTTTTGGATTGCCTTTGGATTAGTATCAATTTTTCCATACTGGTTAGATCCAATTAGCACTGTTTTAAAATTAACCAGAACATTGGATTTATTTATAATATTGGGATTTATGTTTATGATAGGAATGACAGTTTATATTTATGATGTTGTTAGAAGAACACAAAGAAAAGTTGATGATGTTGTTAGAAAAATTGCTTTAGAGGAAGTTCATAATAAAAGTAATGATAAAAAGAAGTAATTTTGAAACCTTCCCTTTTATCAATATGTAAGTTGATATCTATGTTTATTGATGGAATAAAATTCTTGGATAAGTATGTTGGAAATCCTGCTTGTTTTTTAATAGGGGTATTTAGAAGCCCTGTAAAATTATTAAAAGATGAAAAAATAATTGGTGATACTAAAAAAATACAAAAAATATTGATTATACAACTTTGGGGGATTGGCGAAACTATAACAACACTGCCTGCACTTAGTGAAATTAGAAAGAAATTTCCCGAAGCAGAAATCACAATTCTTGCAACAACAAGAAATAGGGATGTATATTACAAGAATTCTAATGTTAATTTTGTACTTGAATTAGATACTTCAATTTTCCCACTATCTAAATTTATATTCTCTCATTTTAGAGAGTATGATATTGTAATTGATATGGAAGAATATCTAAACATTTCTGCAATTTTATCATTTTTCACAGGGAAAAAAAGAATTGGATTTGATCATGGTACTAGAGCAATGATTTATAATTTAAAAACAAAGTATAATGATTTACAACATTCAATTTATACTTTTTTAGATCTGACAAAAACGTTGGATGTTAACAAAAATGGTTACAATATTACCAAACTTGAAAATTTAAAATTTAGTAAAGAAGATGAATTACAGGTAAATAAATTTTTTAGAGAGAAAAAAATTAAATTGAATAAATCTAATGAGTTTATTGTTGGAATTGCGCCTGGCACAGCTGAATCTGCATCATCTAGAAAATGGCCTAAAGAAAGATATGCAAAACTTGCAGATTCAATTTTAAATAAATACAAAAAGAGAAAATGTAAAGTAGTTTTTATTGGTGCTAGTGATGAAAGAGTGATGATTGATGAGATTATGATAGGTATGCTAAATAAAAAAAGAGTTTATAATTCAGCGGGAATGTTTATATTAAGAGAGACATTTTGCCTTATAAAAAAATGTGATGGGTTTATTGGTAATGATTCTGGTCCAATGCATATTGCTGCAGCACAAGGTGTTAAAACCTTAGGATTATTTGGACCAAATACACCAGTTAGATGGGAACCATTTGGAAAAGGGAATGCATTTGTTTATATGAAAAATAGCTGCAAATATTCCCCTTGTATTAATACCCATAAAGGAGAAGTACCCAATTGTTTGTATTCTAAAAAATCAGAAGATTACCAAAAATGCATGAAAGCAATAACTGTTGATAATGTAATGATTGCTTTTTCTAGAATTGTTGATAAGAAATAGTTACAAATAAAGATAAAATGAAAAAATAATTTAAGATTATCCGTAATGTTCATACTCTCCCAAAGTAAAAAATCCGACTAATTGTTTTATTCGTGCAATTTTTGGAAATAAATCATTTTCAAGAGAAGTGGTATAGTTATCACAAAGTTCTAAGACTTCAGGTTTAAAGACATAAATTCCGGTATTTACAATGTGAGTTTTTGCATGTTTGGGTTTTTCTTCAAAATCAACAATCAAATCACCGTCTAGAATTGCAGTGCCATGCTTACCTAATTTATCAATACTCATTATACCCATAGTTACTAATTTTGAAGAATCAACGTGTTTTTTTATCATGCTTATTAGATTAAAACTATTTAATGTATCTCCACTCATAACAACAAAATTGTTATGCATTTGCCCTTTTATTACACTTAGTGCTTGCGCATTTCCCCTTGCTTCTTTTTCTAGAATTTTAACTTCTATTTTTGAATGTGAAATTGCTTGGATTAAAGCATTTGTATCTTTACCATGCTGTGTAATAATTATTACTTTTCGAATTCCATTCTGTTCAAAAAAAGAGATTTGATTTTCGAGAAGTGTTGTACCTTTGATTTTAGTTAATGCCAAAGAATGTTGATCTTTGTGTAAAAGGATTATTGCAGTATCGACTGTTTTTTCTTCAATTCCTTTTCTTAAAAATAATTCTATTGCCTGACTTCTTGATCTAACCACACTACCATCTATTTTTGAATCTATTAAATGCAAAAGACCTGAGTCGATTGAGATGGCTATTTTATTTTTAATGCTTTTCATACTTAAAGTAGTAAAAAGTATGACTATTTAAATCTTTTTATTGCTAAAAAACGATAGATATATAAAGAACTAGAACATATTTAGTATGAATTAGTCATACTTTATTATTTGATTTATTATCTTATAATTAATTTAATTTAAAGTTAGAAGAGAAAAATATGGATAAGGTGAGAACATGCAATATGAAATAAAACAAATGCTATTTGAAAGTGCATCATTAAAAACAGTGATGGCTGAGAATTTTGCACACCACATAGAAAAATTTGGAAAAATAGTTATTGATTGCTTCAAAAAAGGAAATAAGATTTTAGTTTGCGGTAATGGTGGAAGTGCTGCAGATGCTCAGCATTTTGCTTCAGAATTTGTAGCTAGATACAAAAAAAATAGGAGAGCTCTTCCTGCAATAGCATTAACAACTGATACTTCAGTTTTAACTTGTTGGTCAAATGATATAGGATATGATACAGTTTTTTCAAGACAAGTTGAAGCATTTGGTAAAGAAGGAGATGTTCTTGTTATAATCACAACAAGTGGCAATTCAAAAAATTTAATTGAAGCTTTAAAAAAAGCTAAAGAAATGAAAATTAAAACAATTGCACTTTTAGGTAAAGGTGGTGGATTAATTAAAGGACTTGCAGATTTAGAAATAATTGTACCATCTGATGAAACACCAAGAATACAAGAAGCACAAATGAGTGTAATGCATATTGTTTGCGAACTTGTTGAACAAGATATGTTTGGAAAAAAATCAATTTGAGAGGGATTTAACAATTAAATATGTTTAATAAAAATTAGTTTTAACAATTATGAATGAGTAATATGGATATTTGAGGGAATTAAAAATGATAAAAATTAATTTAAACTTGGCAAATAAAATAATTGATGCGTTCAAAAATAAGAAAGTTTTGGTTATTGGAGATGTTATGCTAGACAAATCAATAATAGGAGATGTTTCAAGAATATCACCGGAAGCGCCTGTTCAAGTTTTAAATGTTGAAAAAGAAGAATATGTTCCAGGCGGAGCTGCTAATGTTGCAAACAATATTGCAGTTCTAGGTGGAGAAGTGTATATTGTTGGCACTGTTGGTGTTGATGAGATGAGTCTTGTTCTTTTATCAGAATTGAAAAAAAGAAATATTAATACAAATTATTTAGTTAAGGATAATACCAGGCCCACAATTACAAAAACAAGAGTAATTGCAAGAAGCCAACAAT
>CAZSAD010000001.1:0-30452 GCA_964604995.1 uncultured Methanosarcinales archaeon | reverse complement strand
ACAATTGCTTAGAATAGATCATGAAAAAATTCATAATATTGATAGTTTGCATGAAAAAAAGATTCTTGAAGAGATGAAAAATGCAATAAAAAAGATGGATATTATAATAGTATCAGATTATGGGAAAGGATTAATTACCAAAAATTTGTTTTCTGAAATTGTAAAAATTGCAAAGGAGTCTAAAAAGTATATCATAGTTGATCCAAAGCCTATGCATAGGGAGTATTATTACGGCTGCGATCTTATGACTCCTAATTACGATGAAGCGTGCAGAATGTCAATGCTTGAAGAGGAGCAATGGAAAGATTTTATGAAAGTTGGAAAATCACTTGTTTCAAAATATAAATGTGATATGCTAGTTACTCGTGGAGAAAGAGGAATGTCCCTTTTTCCAAAAGATGGAAAAGATGAACATATCCCAACTAAAGCAAAAGAAGTTTATGATGTAACAGGAGCTGGTGATACAGTTATTGCAACTTTGGCACTTAGTATTTGCGCTGGTGCAAACTTACAAGAAGCTGCAATTATTGCAAACTTTGCAGCAGGAATAGTTGTTGGAAAAATAGGAACTTCAACTGTAAATTCAAATGAACTAATTCAAGTAATAAAAAGGGATTTTGAAAATAATGGTAACAAAAAAAATGATTAAACAAAATATTGGAAAAACAGAAGGAAAAACAGGCGCTGTTTTTTTAGATAGAGATGGAACTATTAATGTTGAAGTTAATAATTATGTAAAAAAAATTGAAGACTTTAAATTTTTGTCGCAAAGTGTTGAAGCACTAAAATTGCTTTCAAAAACAAATTACAAATTAATTGTAATAACTAATCAAGGAGGAATTGCAAAAGGAATATCGACTATTAAAGAAATTGAAAAAATAAATGATTTTATGGTAAATGAATTAAAAAAACAAGGTGTTGAATTACATAAAGTATATTTTTGTCCACATCACGAACAAGGAATTTTAAAAGAGTACACAAAAAAATGTGAATGTAGAAAACCAGGAACTAAAATGTATCTTGATGCTGCAAATGATTTTAATATTGATATTGGTAAAAGTTGGGTTGTTGGCGACCAAGAAACTGATATTGGTGCTGGCATAAATCTTGGATGCAAAACAATTCTTGTAAAAAGTGGAATTAGAGATGATTTATATTATAATTCTATGAAATATAAACCGGATTTTATTGTCAATAATTTACTTGAAGCTGTTAAAATAATAAAAAAAATGAAAAATAATTAGTAAATGTTAAAAGTTTAGTGATATAGATATAATATAAATAATAATTCAGGATAATAAGGTAAGTTATAAAAATAAACCATTTTTATTGAGAAGATATCTAAAACAATAAAAAGCATGAAAAGGATTGATAATATGAACAATATTACTAAAAAAATAAAATCAAAATCTGAAATTGAAAAAATAGCTAAAGAACTTCACAAAAATGGAAAAACAATTGCCACATGTAATGGAAGTTTTGATTTATTGCATTGGGGCCATATTCAGTTTTTAACAAAAGCCAAAGGGCAAGCAGATGTGCTTATTGTTGGACTTAATAGTGATGAATCAATACATAAGTACAAAAGTTTGGATAGACCAATAATTGGAGAGAAATTTAGAGCAGAAAGTCTTGCTGCATTGGAATGTACTAATTATATTGTTTTAATGAATGAAGCTGAAATTGCTATTCCATTAATAGAAATGGTTAAACCGAATGTTCATGTAAATGGAGCAGAATATGGAAAAAATTGTATTGAAGCAAAAGCTCTTGCAAAAATTAGAGCAAAGTTATATATGATCCCAAAATTAGAAGGATTTTCAACAACAGATATAATAAAAAAAATAATTATAATATATTCGAAAGAAAATAAAAACAATATAAAGAAAGAAAATAAGAGATAATAATTAACAATGAAACTTTCAATTCTAATACCTGTTTATAATGAGAAAAAATTTATTCGTAAAATAATTAATAAAATAATAAAATTAGATTTAGGAAATATTCAAAAAGAGATTATTGTAGTAGATGATGGATCTGTGGATAGTACAAGAGAAATATTAAATAATATTAAAAAAAATGCACCTAAATTTATGAAAATAATATTTCATAAACAAAACCAAGGAAAGGGAAGTGCAATTAGAACTGCGATATTTAATTCAAGTGGAGATTATTGCGTTATCCAAGATGCAGATTTAGAATACGATCCAAGAGATATAAAATTATTAGTGGATAAAGTTAGAAAGAAAAAAGCTGATGCAGTTTTTGGTTCAAGATTTTTGAAAAAACATAAACCTAAGTATCGTTTTTTATATTTTGGAAATAAGTTTTTAGTAAAAATTACAAATTTCATTTATTTTTCTAAAATTACGGACATGGAAACATGCTATAAACTTGTAAGAACTGACATATTAAAAAAAATGAATTTAAAATCTAAAGGATTTGAATTAGAACCTGAAATAACTGCAAAGTTGCTAAAAAATAAGATTAGTATTTTTGAAGTACCAATTTCTTATGAGTGCAGGGATTATAGTGAAGGAAAAAAAATATCATGGAAAGATGGAATTAAAGCTGTTTATTATTTGTTGAAATATAAGATAGAATAAGTATTATTAAATACTAATAAAAAGAGTTAAATAATGTAACTAGGTTTATTAAGGACGTATTAAGTTACAAATAGATTTATATAGAATTATAAAATAGAATGAGTTTGTGATTAAGATTATAAAAATAAATGAAAATAGATCCAAAATTTATTAAAATAATGTTTAAAATTTGCTTTTGAATTTTAAAAAATAAAAATTATAAAAAATTAGTTTAATAGAAGGTGAGAAATTTGAAGGAATTGACTGTTGTTGTACCTGCTTATAATGAACAAGAAGGAATTGTTGAGACTATCAAAAAAATAAAAAAAGAAGTACCTAATTGTGAAATAATAATTGTTGATGATTGTTCCAAAGACAAAACTTTTTTACTTGCAAAAAAAGAAAAAGTGACAGTTATTAAACATACAAAAAATAAAGGATATGGTGGCGCACTTAAAACTGGATGGAAAGCTGCAAAAACAAAGTATATTGCCTTTCTTGATGCAGATCTTACATACAAACCCTCCTATCTTCCCATATTCTTAAAAATTTTAAAGAAAAATAAACTAGATATTGTTTGGGGGAACAGATTTGGTGGAAAGAAAAATGAAATGCCACTTCTAAGAAAAATTGGGAATAGAATAATTGCGGTAACATTTAGTGTTTTCACATTAAAAAAGGTGGGCGATGTTGCATGTGGTGAAAGAGTTTTTAAAAAAGAAATGCTAAAAAAGATTGATTTTGAAACTTTGCCAAATGGGTTAAATCTTATAACTGCAATGAGTAAAAGGATTGCAAGTAGGAGAATTAAATTTATGATTGTTGAGATGGATTATTTTAGAAGAGGAGGAGCATCAAAACTAAATGTTGTTAAAGATTTTTATAACATGATGAGAGATGTAATTTTTGAAAAATAAATTGATTTTAAATAAATTTAATTGATTAAAAAATGCAAATAAAGTTCAAGATAGATGGAAAATGGATGGAAGGAATAGTTATTACTATTTTCTCAATATTGTTTATTTATGTTGGAATTTCCAATATGTTGGGACATAAATTAGTACACGATTCTCCTTATAATATTTTAGCAAGCGATGCTGCAGGTGAAATCTCTTTTGTAGAAGGAATAAAACTGAGAGGGGATTTTAAATATTTGTATGAAAGTCAATGTGGTGGTTTTACCAACTGTATAGGATTTATTCCTTCGATATCCCAACAATTACAAGCAATATTCTCATTTACATCTGGTTTGGAACCATATGATGTCAATCAATTTTTTGCAGGAATGTTTCTTTATATTGCATGTATAATAATATATCTTGCGATTAGACGAACCAATAAACAAGTAGCAATATTATCGCTTCCGTTGATGTTATTTCTTTTTCAACCACAATTTAATATTGGGATTATGTGGGGATATTTTGATGTAATTGAAACTACTGTTTTTATTGCAGGTTTAATTTTTTTAATTAGTTTAACTGATACCTCTGAAAAAAAAGTGGAAGATTATTGGGTAGTTATAGCAATATTGCTTGCTGCAATGTTTCTTATCCATGTATCAGAAATGGCATATGCCCTTATTATCCTTTATGTTTTTATAGGAATTAAAGCATTCATATCAAAAAAAATAGAGTGGGATATAATCCTATTTTCATTAAAAACTGGTATTTTAACTATAGTTTTAAGTTCATATTATTTGGTCATTTTTTTAGTTACATACTCAGATACTAAGATTGTTGGTGGACCTTTAAGTTTACAATGGTATGACCCTGTATTCTCTCATTTTTTGTGGATACAATATGTGATTATAATTGGTATTGCTTTGTCTTTGATTTTTTTTAATCAAACAAGTAAAATTGTAACTATCGCCGGCGCAACTATGTTATTTTTGGGATTAAATATTTTTAATTTGTCATTTGTGCGCACAACTCAAATAAGATATACTTGGCCATTGTACCTTGCAGTATTTTTTGGATTTGCAATTTTTATGTTATTACAAGTTTTGCATTTAAACAAAAGAACAATATCTGTTTTTGTAGCTATCATTTTAATGATGATTTTTATATATAATTATTACAAACCTTTAGGCAATGAAGGATTGATTGATAAACCTCATTGGGATTCTATAAATTGGATAAAACAAAATACGGATAGTGAAACAAAAATACTTTTTATGTATGGTGATATTTACAATCAAGAAGGTATAATTTGGAACACTATGAGAATCACTTATAAAATACAGGATAATGATTTTATTGAAAAAATAAAAAATGGATCAGTTACAAAATATTTTAATAGCTATATGAGTGGACCAACTGAAACAAATTTAGTATATTGGAAAAGTTTTTTGAAAGTAGGATATTATATTTTAGAATACAGCGATAATTATGCTATCAAACCAAGAAATATTTGTCAATTTGATTATGTCATATTTGACAGAGCTTCTAGACAACCAATTTTAGCTCAGTATAATATGATTATTGCAAAAAACATGATAGAAGGGAGTTATTTTATTCCGTCTTATTACAATGATGAAGTTTTAATTTTAAAGAAAGTAAAAGAAAATGAAAATTGTTTTAATGAATCAATGATTGTTAATAATTGAATGAGTGATTAAAATGAATAAAGTAGATAAACAAATCAATGAAAAGAATACAAAAAATAAATTTAATTTTGAATATTTAATAAATGATACAAAAGAAGTAACTAAATCGTCATTGATTATACTGATATTGGTAATTTTTGGAATGAAAATTGCATTTTACAATGAGAATTTTTTTGTGATAATAAAAACAGTTATGTCCTTTTTTTGGCTATTTGTTTTACCTGGGATTTTTGTAAGTTATATTTTTTTGCATAATATAAATTCTTTTGAAAGATTCGCCATTAGTTTTGCTATTGGAGCTGCTATATTAGGAATAATGGGGTATTATTTAGGGATAGCTGAATTACATACAAGATACCATGGAATATTAATCCCTATTTTAACAATGACAGTAAGTACTTTAATCATTTATTATAAAATAAAGAATAAATGATTTTCTAAAATTAAAGAGAAATGATTAAATATTTTTCAATTTTTGATTATAGGAATTTAATGTATTTATTTAAGAAAAGAATATACCTCAAATGTTTTTTTACCAACTTGCTCCCATTTCGCATTTTGCTGATATTTAATGATACCTTTAGCATAAGAAGAATATTTAGAGTAAACTTTTTTTATCCCTTCTGCCAATTTTTTAGGATTGTTTGGTTGCACAATCTCACCAAGTTTAAATTCTTCAACTAATTCCCATACTGCACCAGTTTTTGTTACAACAACAGGAAGCGAGTAAGATAAAGCATCGTGTAAAACTGCAGATTGATAAGGTGCCCACCTATACGGCAAAACAACAATGTTTGCCCATTTGTATAATTTATCTTTTTGCTGCTCAGAAATCCAGTTGAATTTAAGATTAATCTCTTTGTCTTTTGCCAAAGTTTCAAGTTGATTTTTATATTGCTCAGTTACTGGTTTGCCTGCAATTGTGATATTAAAATCAGGAAGGTAATCTTTAGCCAAAACAAGATTAATAACTCCTTTTCCTTCTCCAACTAATCCAAAAAATAAAATATTATTTCCTTTTTTGGGGATATTATTTTTTACATCGAGTCCCATATAAATACAATGCACATTTTTTTGAGCATTTTTTCTTTTGCTTTTATTGTTTAGAAAGCTTGCCTGCTGAGGAGTATGAGTTATAATTGCACTTGCTTTTTCAACAATTTTTGATTCAACAAAACTCAAAATTTTTGTTTTTAAACTATTATCTGGATATTGCACTTCATGCAAAGTAACAATAACAGGTAATTCTTTAGACAAACTAAGAGCTGCAAGAAGACCAGTATTTAAATGAAATTTCCCAAATAAGACAAAATTATATTGAATGTGAATAACATCAATATTATGCTCTTTTATTATTTCCCTTAATTTTTTCTTAAGAAAAATTGATTCAAAATCAACTTGAATATCAGCTAGAGATCCCAATCTTCCAATTGATACAACTTTACAACCAAGTTTAGAGAGGGATTTACTTAAATTAGAAGTGTAGAGTGCAACTCCGCATTCCTCGTCCAGCTGTGGAGCAATCATGCCAATTTTCATTTGATATCTAAACTTGTTATTGTTTCTTTTTTGCAATAATAAATATTGCAGTTTTATAAATTCCTAAAATCTTAAGCAATTTTCTTATTAAAAACCATAATGAAAATTTATTGAGTTGGTATAATTCATCAAGATAGAAAAAAATAGCCGTTTCAAATTTAAGGTAATCAATTGTAAAATCACTAAAAAGTCTTGAAAAACTTTGAGTATTAAAGGGTCTAATGTGTGTTGGATCGTCATAAAAATTAAACCCAATTGGAGTTATTGTTGAAATCCAATGTGGACTTTCGGCAAAAATATAACCTCCTTTTTTTAATACTCTTAAAAATTCAGATGCTGCTTTAGACGTGTCTTTTACATGCTCTAAGACATGAAAACAAAGTATACAATCAAAAGTACCTTCTTTAAAAGTTGATAAATCTTCAACTGAGAGTTGTTTAAATTTTAAGTATTTAGGAAGATGTTTTTTTATGTCTAAGGAAATATCAATTCCAATTATTTCAAGATCAGCTCTTAAATCATGAATATATCTAGAGTTATTGCCAGATCCGCATCCTGCATCTAAAACTTTGGCTTTTTTTGGTAATGAAAGAATAATGTTTTCGAAAAGTTTTTTGTTCATTAAAATCACCTTAAAGTTGACATTTATATTAGTGTTTAACTTAATGCTTACTTGTCGAGAAGAGTATTACACAATATATAAATTTAATGAATAAATTAATGCATTGTGTGGTATGATTGCATTAAACTTATTTAATTAGGTTATTTCTCCAAAAATCTAAAGTGTCCTTTAATGTTTGATTGAGTGTAAAATAGGGTTTCCAGTTAGTTATAGTACAGAATTTTTTATTATCCCCTAAAAGAAGAGGTATATCTGACGGCCTAAGCTTTTTTTTATCAGATTTTGTTATTATTTTTTTAGTTGATAAATTAATTAAATTATCTAAAATTTCTTTGATGGTGTAAGCTTTTCCACTACAGATATTATAAATTTCACCAGATTTACATTTTTGGACTGCTAAATAATATGCTTTTACAATGTCACGAACATCTGTATAGTCCCTGCTTGCGTCTAAATTTCCAACGATAATATTATCCATTTCACCTTTTTCAATTTGAACAATTTGTTTTGCAAAACTAGAACATGCAAAATTTTCTGATTGGTTAGGTCCATTGTGTGGAAAACTTCGACTAATTATAATTTTAGTGCCATTTTTCTTGAAATGCTCCAGTGCAATTTCTTCTTGGGCAAGCTTTGATTTTGAATAAGGACTATTTGGCTCAGGTATTGTTTGTTCTGTAAAGGGATAGGATTTTGCTGTGCCGTAAACTTCTCCTGAACTTGCAATCAAAATTATCGAATTTAGTTTTAATTCTTCAACACAATTAATTAAATTGTCTGTGCCTTCGACATTTATCCTAAAAGTTCCAACAGGATCTTTCCAGCTACTTTCTACTGAAGATTGTGCTGCAAGATGAAAAATGTAATCAGGTTTTATTTCTTTTAGAACTTCTTTTAATCTTGAAACATCTAAAATATCACATTCAAAAGCATCAAATCCGCCAAAAGGAAAATTTCTTTCGATGCCATAAACTTTAAGATTTTGGCTTTGAAGATAAGTAGAAAGATGTTTTCCGACAAAACCAGAACTGCCGGTTATTAGGGCAACTTTGGGTTTGTTTGATTGTATATTTTTGGTAATTTTGTCTTTAATTATTTTTTTTGACATTTTACACCAGGATTATTTGAAAACGTAAAAAAATAAAGAGGTTTTGTATTATTTATTTTATTAATTTTCTTTTTTCATTATTTATTTTGAAGACAAGATTTTAATATCTGCCTCAACCATGATTTTTACTAGTTCATGAAATTTTGTTGAGGGCTGCCAACCAAGCTGTTTTTTAGCTTTAGTGGAATTGCCAATTAAAAGATCAACTTCAGCTGGCCTAAAGAATTTTTTGTTTACTTTGACAACAATTTTATCATTAACTTTTCCAACTTCATTTATACCTTTGCCTTGCCAGATTATATCCATTCCTGCTGCTTTAAATGCTTCTGTTGTAAATTCGCGAACTGTGTGGGTTTCATTTGTTGCAATTACAAAATCATCTGCTTTTTTGCTCTGAAGCATAAGGTGCATTGCTTTTACATAATCTTTTGCATAGCCCCAATCCCTTTTTGCGTCCAAATTCCCTAGTTCAAAATAATCTTGTAAACCTAATTTTATTTTAGCAACTGATTCAGTTATCTTTTTTGTTACAAATTGCTTGCCTCTTCTTGGAGATTCATGATTAAAAAGAATACCATTTGAACAAAACATACCATAACTTTCTCTGTAGTTTATTGTTGCCCAATAACAAAAAACTTTGGTTATACCATATGGACTTCTTGGATAAAAAGGAGTAGTTTCTGTTTGTGGAACTTCTTGAACTTTACCAAACATTTCAGAAGATGAGGCTTGATAAAATTTAATTTTAGGATTAATTTTTCTTATTACTTCTAAAAGATTCATTGTACCAACTGTGTTTATTTCAGTTGTTAAAATTGGCTGTGACCATGATGCTGGAACAAAAGATTGCGCGCCCAAATTATAGACTTCATCTGGTTTAAAATCATTGATTGCGTCATATAAAGAAGAAAAATCAGTTAAATCCGCACAAATAAGCGTGATTTTGTTTTTGATGTGATTTATCCTCTCAAATGTTTCAACACTACTTCTCCTATAGATTCCGCATACTTCATAGCCTAAGCTTAAAAGATATTCTGCTAAATAAGATCCGTCTTGACCAGTAATACCTGTTATTAATGCTTTCATAAAGATATGAATAAAAAGGGATTATTTAAACTTATTCCCAAATTATTTATTTAAATACTTAGAAACCATTTTTTCAACTTCTTTTGCAGAAAGGTAAACCATGCAATCTTGGTTTGCATTATTAAATTTACCATAGATATCATAGTAAGGCCCTTTTTTGGATTTTAATACAATTGATTTTTTTGGTGCAAATCTTTTTGAGGGAGTTGGACCAAATAATGCAATAATTTTTGAATGTGTAGTTGATGCTATGTGTAAAGCACCTGAATCATGAGTTACAATTACATCACACAATTCCATAAGCTCTTTTGTTTGTTGTATTGTAAAAGCTGTTGCATTTAAAATCTGTTTATTTTTAGTTAAAGAGAGGATTTGGTTTGCTAGCATATTTTCATCTTTAGATCCAAGAATTAATACCCTAATTTCTTTTTTGGTCTGGAGCAGATTTAACAAATCTATGTATTTATCAAGTGGCCATCTTTTAATTGCTGCAATTTGTCCAGGATTACTAGCACCGCCCGGAGCAATTCCCACTATTTTTTTTCTTATTTTTCTATTTAAAGGTTTTAATAATTTTGAATGACTCCCAATAAACTTTTTAGCATAAATTTTATCTTGTGATGTACTATAAAGAGAGGGTGAAACTTGTTTAATTTTGACCCCTATTTTCTTTAAAAGTTTTAAATTGTAGTCAATTTCATTTTTGCTTCCATCAAAAGGGATGGATAAAGTATGGAATCTACCTTCATTACCCCTACTAAAACCGATTCTTAGTTTTATTCCTGCAACTTTAGCAAATAAACCCCACATCCAACTTTTATCTAAAATAAAGCACAAATCAAATTGTTTTTTTCTTAAGTTCTTTGCTAATTTTAAAACTTTAACAAGTTTCTTTTTTGTTATGATTTCATCATTAAAAGAAAGAATTTCATCGACGTTAGGGTTATTATCTAAAACGCTTTTTGACCAATCTCCAACAAGATAAGAAATTGACGCGTTAGGATATGCCAATCTCAAATTTGTAAGAAAGGGGGTTGTCATTATTACATCCCCAATTGCACCAGAGCGTATAACTAGGATTTTGCCTGGATTTTTGATTTTGAGAGATTTTGAGTTAATCATGAGCTTCAACATAAATCAAATGTATACTGTAGAATTTAAGCTTTTTGATAATAGTAAGCAATGATTTAATTTCTTTGCTCTTGTAGTACACTGATTTTTTAGGATTTAAATTCTAAAATTCATAAAAAGACTTATAAACCAAAGAGCATAAATCTAAACAAAAGAACATAAATATTTTAAATATGGGTTTTACACTAAGAAGGATGAAATAATAAACATTTTAATCATTGAAAAATCATTATAAAATATCCCCAAAAAATTTACAAAAAACAGTAGAATAACATGAACAATAACTTGAATAAACTTAAAACTGAAAATAAACAAGATAAGGCTGGCTCATTATTCATAAATAGAGATTGTAAGCATTTTCTAGATTATAAACCTTGTAAACCACATAAGAAATACGGGGTCCATTGTAAGAGTTGCCCTTATTATGAAAAAATTAGCCATAGAATATTGATAATTAATCTTGAAGCCATTGGAGATGTACTTAGAACAACATCTGTTTTGCACCCTATAAAAAACAAATATCCTAATTCACAAGTAACCTGGGTTACTAATCAAAAAGCTGCAGGAATTTTAAAAGGAAATGATTTTATCGATAGGATTATGTTCATGTCATTTGAAACAGCGTTACAACTAGATATTGAAGAATTTGATATTGTATATAATTTTGACAAAGCCCATGAAGCGTGTGCATTAATGTCTAAAATAAGATCCAAAGAGAAAAAAGGTTTCACATTGGGTAAAGATGGGATGATAATCCCCCTTTGTGAAGCTGCAAGATATTTTATGGATATTGGACTTAGTGATAAACTGAAAAGATTGAGTCAAAAAACCCAGCAACAAATTGTTTTTGAGATAGCTAACTTTAATTATAATCATGAAAAATCTATATATGTAATAGATGAAGAGTCAAAAATACTTGCAAATGAATTACTTAAAAAAAATGGAGTGGGCGAAAAAGATTTTATTGTAAGTTTTAATACTGGATGCTCGAATAGACTTTTTGTTGATAGAAAATGGACTATTGAAGGGTATGCTGAACTTGCAGCTTTACTTTATAATTTACTCGGCGCTAAAATTGTACTCTTGGGTGGACCAGGTGAAATTGAGAGAAATCAAGAGATTGCAAAAATTTCTACTGTGCCAATAATAAACTCTGGCAATGATAATACCATAGAACTATTTGCTGCTTTAATTAAAAGAAGCAATCTTGTTGTGAGTGGGGATACATTAGGTGGTCACCTTGCTGCTGCATTAAATGTACCAGTAGTACTAATTTTTGGAAATGTGATTGCAAGTGAAATTGAACTTTATGGTAATGGAAAAAAAGTCCAAACCAACATGTCTTGTTTTGCATGTTATAAACATAAATGTGAATTTAAGAAAACATGCATGAATAGAATAACAGCTGTTCAAGTGTTCAATGCCGCAAAAGAATTATTAAATGAAAAAGGCCTACTAAAAATTGATTTATAGTAATCATAATTTACCTAAAAAAATATCTTTCTAAAGAAAATATGTTTAATTGAGATTATCTTTTATTATTAACGAGTATCTTTTATTATTAGCTCTTATCCTTTACCATTAACTTTTTTAGATAATATATATCCTGCGATAATAAAAAGAATAAAAGTTACAATTAAAGATACTTTCAAAGAAGGAATTATTCTGTTAACATACCACAAAAGAGCAGGTATTAAAGCTGTTCCCAAAAATAGGGATAAAATAAATTTCTCAGAATTGTCCAATTTAAGAGAGTATAATATTAAATAAGTTGGAATGATAATGAAAATAAAAAAACCAAGAATTGCTCGAAAACCTGTTACTCCCAAAATTATCAGTGAAAAGAGTGAAATTACAATTAAGAATATAAAAAATAAAAAGATTGGAGAGGATGATTCTTCAAACCAATTAAGTATATTTAATGATTTTTTTGGTAGATTTGAATTAGTATTAGAGTTATTTGATTCTAAAGATTCATCATTCAAGATTTGGTTTTTGTGTTTATTGGTTGACAAGTTTATACACCTTTATATCCCCATCATTGTATAATGGAAACTGGTTATTTGTTTGATTTAAAAAACTCTTTTCAGTTGAAGTTAATTGATTTATTGCATTCATATTGCCCATTAATTTAAAATCAGAATAATCAAACATGATGTAAGTAGAAGTTATTGGAATTTTGTTATCTTGTATAACTTGGATTTGTTCTGGAGTATATTGCTGCACAAAACGTTGACATGCTGCAAGTTTCCATCTAACTTTTGCATAAGAAATTGTACCAATATCAAAAACAATTGCATCTTTTTCAATCTGACTGGATTTCATCCAATCGCATGCGTTTAATTGAGACTGAGTTAGCCTTGCAACTCCAGGATAAGCATTGTCCATTCTAATAAAAGAAGATTTTGCTGTTGTGGTAATTACTAATATAACAAAGAATATCGCAATTGCGAAATCAAGCAAACGCTTTTTTGACTGCTCTATTTTTATTAGGGAGATTAAACCAAAAAGACCAAGCACTGCAATACTCATAAATAAATATACTTCGAGATCTAAAAGTCTAGATATTCTTCCAACTCCAACACCTATCATATCCAAATGAAAGAATAGATATAATGCTCCTCCCCAAATCAAAATTATTTTATCACTTTTTGATCTTCTGACAAATAATGCAACAATTCCTAAAAAGAGTAATATTGCAAAAATTGTTCCAGGATAAACTTCATTGAAATTGGTAAATTGGAATGCTGAATCTTTTGATTCAATGCTCCAAGTCAGTAGTCTTGAGATATTAAAAGTTCCTGAAACTGGATTGGATGTTGAAAGATATTCTGTTGCAAATGCACCAGTATAAATTTTAGATATTGGAACAATGAAAAATGCCAATATTAAAAGTAATATTATAACATTTGTAAAAGTAGATTTACTTTTTATAAAAGCAAAAAAATGCGATTTATTTTTGTGAATAATTAAAGAGTAGATAAAATATAAAATTATGAAAATTAAAGATGGAAGAATCCCTATAAGATGAAATAAAAATTGGGATAAAAGTAGTAGTACTAAAATGTATAAGTGATAATTGTTTGGATTTCCATCAAAAACTGAATCAAAAAAAGTGACAGTAAAATATATTACTAAAGGAAAAAATATAATTGAAGTGTATGTTGCCTGCTGACCAAAAAGATAGGGTAAATGTGCTCGCACTGAAAATATTAATCCGAAAGATGCTAGCGATGATACTAATGTATTTTTATAAAGTTTGTATAAAAGAAAATAAACTGAAAAAATTGCAAGAAAAATCATTATTGCAGTTTCAATTCTGTATGCAACAAATCTATCATTTGACCAAATTTGAAACATCGATTGCAATAAATTAGCAGAAGGGGGGTATTGCAAAGCACCTTTTGTTGTGCCCGTATCAAATCCATATTTATAATACCAAAAATGAATGTATTCAGGTAACTCATCAACTTGCAAGGATTCGTCCTGCGTTACCATGTAATCGGCATTTGCAAAATGCCATGCTGAATCACCTTCACCAAATGGCGAAGGATTATTCTGAAAAGGAATTGTATAAAGATAAAATGCTATACAAAATAAGATTGTAAGAAGTATATAATCAATATTTTTGAAATCAATAATTTTTTCCTTCTTATTTGATGAAATATTATGTAAATTATTTAAATCTTCCAATTTGTCACCCTAACCAAATCTTTATAAAGTATCTACTTTTTAAATCTTATGTACTGACTAATTAGTAAGAGGGATTTAATAATATAAAATAACTAAAATAAAAAATCATGATAAGGAATTAAGAAGAAAATAAGATAAGAATTAAGTAAGAGAAAAAAATTAAGATTGTTACTTTAAATTAAAAATGAGTAAAAAATTTGGGTGAGAAATATATGATACCAGTTTGTGAGCCAACATTAAATGGGAACGAATTAAAGTATGTTGAAGAGTGTGTAAAAACAGGATGGATTTCTTCAAAAGGAAAATTCATAAACAAATTTGAAGAAAAATTCAGTGAATTTTGTGAAGTTAAACATGCAGCTGCTGTGAGCAATGGAACAACTGCAATCCACATTGCTTTGGAAGCATTAGGAATTGGAAAAGGAGATGAAGTAATCATTCCAACATTTACAATGATTGCAACTTCTAATGCTGTTGCGTATGCACAAGCAAAACCTGTTCTTGTTGATTCTGAACTTGAAACGTGGAATATGGATGTAAATAAAATTGAAGAAAAAATTACAAAAAAAACAAAGGCAATAATGGTCGTACATACTTATGGACATCCTGTTGATATGGACCTTGTAAATAAACTTGCCAAGAAATATGGACTTTATGTAATTGAAGATGCTGCAGAAGCGCATGGTGGAGAATATAAAGGAAGAAAAGTTGGAAACCTTAGTGATGTTGCATGTTTTAGTTTTTATGCTAACAAAATAATAACAACAGGTGAAGGGGGCATGGTTGTTAGTAACGACGAAAAAGTAATTGATAAAGTCAAAAGTATGAGAGACCATTCATTTTCAAAGAAGAAAAGATTTTTACATGAAGAATTTGGATTTAATTATAGACTTACAAATCTCCAAGCTGCAATAGGTGTTGCACAAATGGAACATATAAATAAATTTGTAGAAAACAGAATAAAAAATGCGCAATATTATAATAAATATTTAGGAAGCTTACCTGGTTTGACACTTCCTCCAAAAAAAGATTGGGCAAAAAATGTGTATTGGATGTATGGAATATTATCTGATTTTGCAAAAGGTGGTGTTGAAAAAGATGAGCTTATGAAAAAGCTCTTGGAAAAAGGTATTGATACAAGAAGTTTTTTTATACCAATGCATAAACAACCATTATATTGGGGTAATGATGATAGATGGCCAGATTGTTCTGGAAAGTATCCACAATCTGAAATTTTAGAGAAAAATGGATTGTATTTACCATCGAGTTCACATTTAACAAAAGAAGAGATGAATATAGTTATTGGTAAAGTAAAAGAAGTATGGGAAGAAAATAAAAAAAATTAATTACAAATATTTAGAATGAATTTTTTTGTATTACTGCAGGATAGAAAAATGTTGATGTGAATGATAAAAACAAGCAAAATAACCCTAAAAGCAAAGAAAGTATCATTTGTACTGCCAACATATGATGAGAAAGAAAATATAACAACATTAATTGATAACATAATTGATGTAATGAAAAATTATCCTTATAATATTGAAATTATTGTTGTTGATGATGATTCGCCAGATAAAACTTGGCAGGTTGTTTCTAAAATTTCTAGAAGATTACACAATGTTAAGATTGTTAGAAGAGTAGGTGAAAGAGGAATTGCATCTGCTATTTATAGGGGGATAACAGAATCAAAAGGAGAATATATTGTTTGGATGGATTGCGATATGTCAATGCCTCCTAAAAAAGTACCTGAACTTTTACAAAAACTTGATGAAGGATACGATATTGCAATTGGCTCAAGATATGTTGAAGGTGGAAAGGATTCAAGACCTTTTATTAGAAAATCAACAAGTCATGCATTTAATATTTATGCCAAGATGATTTTAGGATATGGTATCAAAGATTATGATTCAGGATTTATTGCTGTAAAAAGAAATGTGTTTAAAAAAGTAAAATTTCCAGCTCAGGGATATGGTGAATATTTTATTGAGTTTGTGTATAAAGCAGCAAAAAAAGGATTCAAAATTGTGGAAAGTGGATACAACAATGTAGATAGAATAAAAGGGGAAAGCAAAACAGCTAATGATATTTTTACACTTTTAAAATATGGTCTAAAATATGGTGTAAAAGTAATTAAGATTAGAATTGAAAAATAATGAGATTTAATATTATATTTAGATCAATAATATAAAAATAGTTATGTAAAAATTAAAAGTACAAAAAGTGATGTGATACTATGATTATAAAAAAACCAAATTTTGAATTTGAGGATTCTAGGGGTATTTTTAAGGAGATAATAAGAGGAGATGAGTGGAAAGAGCTCAATTATGCAATAAGATACAAAGGAGTAAACTCTGGAAACCATTACCATAAAAAAACAAAGGAACTGTTTTATGTGATTGATGGGGAATGTTCAGTTCTTATCAAAAATGTAAAAGATGGAAAAGAAAAAAAATATAATTTCAAAAAGAATGAATTGTTTATTGTTGAACCATTTGAGATGCATAATTTTGAATATACTAAAGACACTACTTTTGCAATACTTCTTAGTGAGCCATTTGATAGTAAAAATAAGGACATATTTGAAGAATAAAACTTAACCCAAAATGAGAAAAAAAGAATATTCAAAAATTTTTGAGTTAGAAGAAAATCATTGGTGGTTTTTTGGTAAAAGAAAAGTAATATTTTCACTTTTAAAAAAATATATTGGTAAAGAAGAGAGCGCTGATATATTAAAAAATCAAAATGATATAAAATTGTTAGATATTGGATGTGGAACAGGTATTATCCTCAAAGAGTTTTCAAAATATGGTACAGCTTACGGTGTTGATTTTTCAGACTATGCAATAAATTTCTGTAAGAAAAGAGGCCTTAAGAATGTTTCAAAGGGAAATGCCAACAATTTGAAATTTAAAAAAAATAGTTTTGATGTTGTGGGAATTTTTGATGTATTATATCATAAAGAGATAAAAGATGATGAAAAAGTTATGAGAGATATATGGAGAATACTTAAACCTGGAGGGATAATTATATTAACAGATTCTGCAAATATGTCTCTTTGGAGCAGGCATGATGTTATGGTTCATGCAAGACATAGATACACAACAAATGAAATTAGAGATAAACTACAAAAAGCCCAATTTACTGTCGAAAAACTTAGTTATTATAATTTCTTTTTATTTCCGTTGGTTTATCTTGTTCGAAAATTTGACAATAGGTTTAATAAAAATAAAGAACCGAAAAGTAATGTTGGTAAAACAAGCAATATCATAAATATAATTCTTAAGGAGGTTTTTAGTTTAGAAGCATTCTTACTTAGATTTATAAAATTTCCATTTGGAGTGAGTGTTGTTTGTATTGCAAGAAAACCAGATAATAAGAAGTTATGAATAAAAAATGTAAAAAATAAAATTAAAAAAATAAGTGAATTGCAATAAAATATTTAATTTTGCATTTTTCTTTTTAATGTCAAACGCCAATAATCTAATAAATCATTCATTGTTTTTTCAAATGTAATTTCAGGCTTCCATCCAGTTTGTGCAACAAATTTATCTATTGATGGAATTTGTAATGTTACATCAGATGGTCTTAAAAGCATTGGGTCAACTTTGATTTTAATTTGTTCTTTTTTAGTAGATTGACTAATTAAATAATCAAGCATTTCGCCAACTTTCATTGTTCTGTTTCCGCCAATGTTATAAACATCACCTGGAATGCATTTTTCAGTTAACAAAAAATAAGCTTTGACTGCATCTCTCACATCAGCGAATGTTCTAATTGAATCTAAATTTCCAACATAAATAGTATCATCTTTTTTGATTCCGAGTTCAATTTCGGCAATTTGTTTTGCAAAAGCAGATTCTGCAAAAACGCTTCCTCTTCTTGGACCAGTATGTGTGAACATTCTTGTTCTAATAATTTTTATTCCGTAAGATAAGAAATATTGTAAAGCAATATAATCTTCGCCCACTTTACTAACTGCATAGGGACTTGCAGGTCTTAAAGAATTCTTCTCGGTAATTGGAACTTCATCAGGCTTAACTTGTCCATAAACTTCAGATGATGAGCATATATGGATAACTGGATCAAATCCTTTATTTTCTTCTCTTAATTTTCTTATTGCTTCTAAAATATTCAATGTTCCAATAATATTAGCTTGCAATGTATAAGTTGGTTCTTCAAAACTAACAGGTACATAAGATTGTGCAGCAAGATGAAATATCTTATCAGGCATTGCTTTTTTGATAGCTTCATATGTTGATTTTGAATCAAGCAATTCACAATTCACAAGTTTGATTTTATCTTTAATATGGTCAATATTTTCAGTTGGACTTCTCCATCTAAAAGTACCATAAACTTCAATTTTTTTACTAAGCAAAAATTCAGCCATATGGCTTCCGACAAATCCAGTTATTCCTGTTATAAGCGCTCTGATTTTAACCACCCCAAAATTAATTATGTGAATTTTTTCAGATTAGTTTTTTAATATTATTGATTACAAATTTTGAATAAGACTTGTAAATATTATATTATATATTGAAATAAATTGTATACTATTTATAAAACTTCGCTAGAAGAAGAGAACATACAAGACTAATCTTTAAATTTAGATAATTTCTAAAAGAATATTAAATAAATGTATTATTTTGTTGGGGATTTTGATATTGATAGATTAATGATAATGCTAAAAATAATTAAGAGAAAAAAAATAAAATAATTAAAATTAATCTGCCACTATTAACACATTACAATTGCGACTTAAACTTAAATTTATTGCAGTTGAATTTGGACCATAACTATTGTAACAAGTCTGTGCTGAAAATGATCTCCAACTAGCTGTCGACCAGCAAGTAGTTGAGTTATAAGCAACATAATTAATTGTTGGAAAAGTAGAATTACCTAAAGTGTAACAATTCCAATTTCCAGATAAATAACCAGTGGGTTGTTGTACAACTCTATATGCTTGACCTACAACTTCAGTTGTGTCTTCAAAACCATTTGAAGAAATTCCAACTGCTGCTTGTGAATTTAATGGTAAGTATGTTGGAACCATTTGTTGTCTTTGTGACCCAATAGTTAAAAATGTTATCCCAACAATTGCAACAATTGCAACTATTGCTGTAATGTATAAACCTGATTTACTGTCTGCTTCCATTTTTTATTACCTCCAAATCCCATAAAAATTATATTTATATATATATATAATTTTTAGAATTTATGCATTAATTATATAAAAATGTATTGATTTTGGGTAGTTTATACGTAATAAAATTAAAGAAATTTTAAAATTTTATTTGATTTAATTTTTTGATTCTTTCATCCATTGGAGGATGGGTTGAAAGTAAACTCATTATTCCTGACATTTTAAATGGATTAACAATGAAAAGATTTGCTGTTTCTGGTGTTCCAAATCCTAAGGGTTTATTCTTACCGTAATCTTCAAGCTTTCTTAGAGCTGATGCCAAATGCTTTGAATCTTTTAATAATCTTGAGCCAGTTTCATCTGCAAGATACTCCCTGCTTCTTGAGATTGCAAGTTGGATTAGTGTTGCTAAAATAGGCATTAATATCCCAATAACAATTAACTGAATAAGACCACCACCATTATCATCATCTCTGCCACCAAAACCTCCAAAAATTGCCCCCCATCTTGCCATTGCTGCAACATAACCAATGACTCCAGCAATAGTTGCTGCAATTGTACCTATTAGAACATCTCTATTTTTAACATGGCTAATTTCGTGTGCAGTAACTCCTTTTAACTCTTCTTCTGTTAAAAGCCCGATTATTCCTTTTGTAAATGCAACTGATGCATGCTTGGGATTTCTTCCAGTTGCAAATGCATTTGGCTGCTCGCTTGGAATTAAATAAACTTTTGGCTTTGGAATGCCTGCTAAATGCGATACTTGTTCGACTATTTTGTGGATAAGTGGTTCTTCTTTTTTACTTACTTCTTTTGCTTTGTAAATCCATAAGACTAATTTATCTGAGAAAAAATAAGATAGACCATTCATTAAAAGCACAAAAATAAATGCAATAGTTAAACCAGTTGCACCCCAAAAACTGCCAACTAATAAAAGTATACCTGTAAGTAACCCTAAAAGAATTGCTGTTTTAAATTGATTCATGAATGACATTTTTTCACCCATAATCTAAATTATGATTTGATTGTAATTAGATATAATTATGTGATGATATAATTGGATATAAATTGATTTGTAATTTTAAGATAATTAAAGATTAAGGTGACAGCTTTCCAAGGTTCCCATCCTGAGGATAGTACAACTTGGAACGGAGGCTTGCTTGACTTCCGAGTTCGAAATGGGATCGGGTAGAACCAAGCCCCTTTGGCCGTCTAAAATTGAGTAAATTTATAAGCTTTATAAAGCTATTTATTTTCATATAATCAGCTTTTATATCTCCAAAAACTATATAAACAATAGATTTATTCGTAAATCTATCTTAGTGTAAATTTATCTTAGTTTATATTATTTAAAGAAAGGGGGATTGAAACCTATGAAAATCGCAGTATTTGGTCCAGGTTATGTTGGGCTTGTAGCAGCAGCATGTTTAGCTAGTCTTGGTAATGATATTATTTGTGTGGGTAGAGACAAAAAAAAGATAGACAATTTAAAAGTGGGAATTGTTCCAATTTTTGAACCAGGTTTGAGTGAATTAATCAAAATTAACTCAAAAGAAGAAAGACTAAATTTTACAACTGATAGCAAATTTGCAATTGAAAATTCTGAAGTAATATTTATTGCTGTTGGAACTCCACAAGGTGATGATGGTCAAGCATTTTTAGGCTATGTCTTAGAAGTTGCGAAAAGCATTGGAGAGCACATGAATGGTTATAAAGTAATTGTTGATAAAAGCACAGTTCCTGTTGGAACAGCTGACAAAGTAAAAGAAGTAATTAAAGCCAATCTCAAAAATAAAGACCAAAAATTTGATGTTGTATCAAATCCTGAATTTTTAAGAGAAGGTGAAGCTATTAGTGATTTTATGGTACCGGACAGAGTTGTAATTGGTGTTGATTCACAAAAAGCAAAAGAAGTTATGACTTTGGTGTATCAAGGCATTGAAAGAACAGGAAGACCTATTTTAGTTACGGATGTAAAAAGTGCTGAACTTATAAAATATGCAAGTAATGCAATGCTTGCAACAAGAATTTCATTTATGAATCAGTTGTCACCTCTTTGCGAAAAAATTGGAGCTGACATAAAACTCGTTGCTAAAGGAATGGGTTTAGATGATAGAATAGGACCAAGATTTTTGCAAGCAGGTGTTGGCTATGGCGGAAGCTGCTTTCCAAAGGATGTGCAAGCTATAATCCATACTTTAAAAGAACATGGCTGCAGCGCTGAAATACTTGATGCTGTTGAAGCTGTTAATAAAAAGCAGAAAAGAAATATTGTTGAAAAAATAAAAACCGAAATGAAGGATTTGAAAGGCAAGAAATTTGCAGTTTGGGGCCTAGCATTTAAACCAAAAACTGATGATATGAGAGAAGCTCCTTCAATTGTAATAATTAATGAACTTCAAAAAATGGGTGCAACAATTGCGGCTTTTGATCCTGTTGCAGAAGAAACTGCACAAAAAGAATTAAACGATATTACCTATGTAAAAACCCCATATGATGCACTTAAAGATGCTGATGCGCTTGTGATATGCACTGAATGGGATGAATTTAGAAGCCCTGATTTTTCAAAAATAAAAAAACTAATGAAAGCAAATTTGATATTTGATGGAAGAAATGTATATGACCCATTAGAAATGAAAAAATTAGGTTTTAAATATTATAGCATTGGAAGAAAAGCTGTGGTGTAAACATTTGATTATTTTGTTTTATTTAAAATTTTATTTTTTATTTAAAGTTAAACTTAGTATTTTTTGAGTAAAGGATTGGTAAAATAATATGAGAATTGTCGTAACTGGTGGCGCTGGATTTATTGGAAGTCATTTATGTGAATATTTAGTTAGACAAAAAAATCATGTTATTTGTGTAGATAATTTTTTTACAGGAAAAAAAGAAAATATCAAAGAACTTCTAAAAGAAAAAAATTTTGAATTAATTGAACATGACATTATCACACCACTTTTCATTGAAAAAAAAGTGGACCAGATATATAACTTAGCATGTCCAGCAAGTCCAGTTCATTATCAATTTAATCCTATTAGAACAATAAAAGCAAATGTACTTGGAACAACTAATATGCTTGGCATGGCAAAAAAACACAAAGCAAGAATACTGCAAGCTTCTACAAGCGAAGTTTATGGTGACCCATCAGAGCATCCACAAAAGGAAACATATTGGGGAAATGTGAATACAATTGGAATTCGTTCATGTTATGATGAAGGCAAAAGAGTTGCTGAAACATTAATGTTTGATTATCATCGCCAAAATAAAGTAGACATAAGAGTTGCAAGAATTTTTAATACATATGGTCCTAAAATGGCAAAAGATGATGGCAGAGTTGTTAGTAATTTTGTAGTACAAGCTTTGGAAGGAAAAGATATTTCAGTTTATGGAAAAGGGAACCAAACAAGAAGTTTTTGCTATGTATCTGATATGGTTGAAGGATTGTATAAACTTATGAACAATGAAAAAACAACTGGACCTGTAAATATTGGAAATCCCGGCGAATTTACAATAATGGAACTAGCAGAAAAAATAATTAAAATGACCAAATCAAAATCAAAGATAATTTTTGAGCCATTGCCACAGGATGATCCTAAGCAAAGAAAACCAGACATCACCTTAGCTAAACAATTCTTGAATTGGGAACCTAAAGTAAGGTTAGATGATGGATTGAAAAAAACAGTTGAATATTTTAAGACGCAGATTTAAAATATATGATTTAATAAAAATGAGAAAGCAAACAGTAGCAAAGAAAAATAAAAGTGAAAAAAAATTAAGAGTTTTGATGCTTACGTCTTCTTATCCAATAAAAGGTTCAAATCTTGGACCATTTATTAGAAATATTGTAAAGGCTCTTGTTAAAAAAAATGTCCAAGTGGGTGTTATGATTTTTTCGACAGATAAAAAATACAAGGAATATAAACAAGATGGCGCTACAATTTATGAGTACCCTTATACCAAATTATTTACGCCCATGCTCCATAAAGGGAGGGGATTAATTCCGTCTGTAAAAAAAGGGATTGTTCCAAAAATGGAGCTGATTGGTTACACAATTAATACAATAAAGTACTTAAAAAAAATTGCTAAAGATTATGATGTGATACATGCACACTGGCTTATTCCTTCAGGATTTCTTGCTTGCCTTGTAAAAAATCAGATTAATAAACCGATTATAACAACTGTATGGGGTGCTGAATTACACCTAAAACCCAATTTATTTGTTAATATGTTATTGAACTATGTTAATAATAAAAGTGATATTGTTATAACACCTGCAGAATACATGAAAGAAAGAGCAGTGTTATATGGACTAAATACTCAAAAAATGCAAATTATTCCAAACAGTACTGATCTTAAAATGTTTTCATTGAAAAGAAAGAAAACTAATAAAATCATTATTGGAACAGCAAGAAGATTAGTACCCGAAAAACGTGTTCAGGATTTGATAATCGCTTATTCTTACTTAAAAGAGGAAATTGTAAATAATTCTGAACTGTGGATATTAGGTGATGGTCCTGAAATGGATGATTTACAAAAGATGAGTAATAAACTCGGATGCAAAGATAAAATTAAATTTTTAGGGATGGTAAATCATGATCAGATTCCAAAATATTTTTCAAAAATTGATATAATGGTTAATCCTAGTATTCAAGAAAGTATGGCAACGATTACAATAGAAGCAATGGCTGCAGGTTGTGTGATGATCGCCACAGATGGGTGCGGCAATGATGAAGTTATTACAAATAATAAAGATGGTTTTTTATACAAAGGAAAAGATACAAAAGAACTTTCTAAAATATTACAAAGTTTAATTACTAATAAAATACTTATGAAAAAAATAAAATTAAATGCTATCAAACGATCCAAAGATTATTCAGCTGAAAATATCTCAGAAATGTATAAAAAAATGTATTTGGTTGCAGTAAGTATTAAACACTAAATAGCAGAGAATCTTTTTCTTATCAATTTTTGGTGTTGATTATTTATTTCTATTAAATTTTTTTCAATTGGAAAATATTTTTCTAATGTAAGCACATCTATTAAATTTTTATTTTTTTTATTGGAAAAAAATTCTATTTCCTTTTTAACCATTATCCCTAAATCTCGTTCTTTGATTACTATTTTTTGCCCATTATATTTAATAGAAGGGTATTTTAGGATTTTACCATTTTTAAATTCAGTTGTAAAATCTATTGATATGATAGGTTTATTATTAATATCATAAGCGATAAAATTTCGTTTTGTGTTATGTGATTTTATATCAGTAATCAATTTAATTGGAACATGTGTAAAATTTTTTGCAAAATATTCTACTTCGATATGATTATTTGAAACTTTTAAAGAATTTATTTTCCCATTCATGTGTGAAATATCTATATCCATTGAATGGATTATTTGGAGCATATGCGGGAGAAGAGCAGTTATTACAGAATAATTTTTTAATTGTTCAGCTGAAAAAAATTGAGAGAACTCAATTATGATCTTCGATATATTTTTCTTTTTTACGTTGCCATTTATAATCTTTTTTGCTTTAGAAATTAGTGATGAGTAATACCATTGAGAAGCCACAACACAATTAAGATTAAATTTTTTTTGGAGTTTTAATATTTTTTTAAATTCTTTTTTACGAGTAGCTATAGGTTTTGGTAAGATAAAATTTTTAACTCCGTTATTAGCGAATTCTTCTATTATTTGTGGCAAAAGGTGACAATGTACACAAAGATCAAAAATATCGTAATTAGTTGGAAGTCCGAATTTTTTTTTCCATTCTATGATATTTGGTAAAATTGGTAAACCGGATAACCGATGTTTATTTTTTAATGCTTCTGATAAATGTGGACTAATTACTGATTTTATTGAACATTTTTTATTAAGTTGATATTCATTAAATATCAAATTTAAAGCATATTTGCCTCCGCCAATAAGAGTGATTTCAACTTTTTTGTTTTTCATGATAAATCAATCCAATTTATTATTTATAACATTTAAATTTACTTATTGATTATAAATTATTGTTGATTATTGAAGAATAATTCTGCTTCTTCTGTAATTTTTTCAGAAGCTGGAATCGCAGCGCTTAATTTTCCAGAAAATATTGACCAAAATCCCTGACCATGAAATACTATCTCGGTGGGTCTTGCATCATCTTTATCCCTATTTGGTAGAACTATTCTAGTTATATAAGCAGAGTATAAATATTTACATTTATCCATTTCTTTAATATATTTTTTTGCTTTGTTTAAGTATGTTTTAATTCGTTCTTCTTTTCTTGGTGTTTCATCATAATAAGAGATACTATGTTTAAATGTTGGGAGTTTACCAACAAATCTTTCAATTACAGAAATTTCAACGTCGTAAAGCATGTAGTTATTAGAAAATCCAAAGGGAAGTATACCAAAAAATGGTCCATCCATTATTCCACATCCTGTTCTAATTTCCCAGGGCACTTTAACAATAGGAACCTCACATAGTTCATATTGATAATCTTTAACACTAAAACCTGCCATAAGTGCCATTTTATTTATATTAGAGTATGTAGCATTCACTATTGCATCAAATTTAGATTTTTGTATTTTACCATCTTTTGTAGAAGTTATTTCAAAACCTTTTCCGCCATTTTTAATTGCAGTAACTTCAGTAGAAAGTGTTAATATAATTGTATCTTCATTTAAAATTTGAGTCCTTAATAATTCCCTAAGTTTATTAGCATCGTAAATATGTTCTGGAACTTTTAAACAAGTTTCTATTTCTTCTTTTGAACAAGTGATATTTTGTGGAAATTCCTCTATAAAAGGAAGATCTAATTTTTTACAAAAATCTTTGTATTGTTGACCATTGACCAAACTATTTTTTTTTGCAACACAATAATAATGATCAAAATTTGTAACAACACAGTCCTTGAATAGATTGCAAAACGCCTTTTGATAAATGAAACTTGATTTAGCTGTTTCTTCACTTCGGGGGTAATGATATCCCAAGTGAATCCGATTTTGATTTATGTAACTTGCACCAAGCATTATATCTTTATTCTTGTCAAAAATTGTAACTATAAATCCCCTCTCTGCCAATTTAATAGCAGCCATTATCCCAAAAAATCCTGCACCTAATACTGCAATATTCTTTTTTTCTACAGCTGTTATAGTAACTTCTTTTAGAGGTTCCATTTATTTAAAAGAAGATTATACAATTTATAAATCTTGTTATGGAATTAAGGTTTTGTACATTTTAGTATGAAAATTATTATGTCGAAAAAATGTTCAAACTTTTAACAAGAAAAGTATTTAGAAATTTTGAAAACGTTTTGAAATAAATTAGAATTTAATTTCTTCATTTTTCCATTTTGAAAAGTATGATTGATAAGAATGCTATTCCATAATTTATGATGAGAAGAAGTATTGCAACACTAATTGATATACTTTCTGGGATTCCAACTAAACTAAATAAATAAACTAAAATTGCTTGACTAATCCCTAAACCTGAAATGGTAATTGGAATTAAACTAATTATGATAGATGTTGCATTTACAACAAGAATTAAAAATAAATTTACATCCCAGTCAAATCCTTTGAATGCAAACCAAATTACAATTGACATAATAAATAGTTTTGCAAGAGTATATAACGCATTAAGAAAAAGCAATTTTTTTTGATTTATAAAATAATATTTTATTGATGAATGATATTTTGTTGTTATATTTCTTAATTTTTTTGGAAGAATTTTAATTATTAAATTAGCTGGATAGGAAAAAGCAAGAATATACACCAAAAATATTGAAAATAGTATTGTTAATATTGTTAAAGTTATTGCTTTTTGTGTAGTTAAGAAAATAAAAAAACCTGCTGTTGCAATTAATGCAAAAACTATAAAGGTAATTACTTTATCGATTATTGAAAGTGCAAATCCTCGATCGTATGGGACACCTTTTTTCTTTAAAAAAACAACCTGTGTAAATTCACCAATTTTTCCGGGGGATACCATTCCTACTGCCCAAGAAATGATATTAAATTTTGTAAGGTCTAATAAAGTTGCTTTATGCTTAAGAGGAGTTAAAAGAAGTCTTAGGTTAAGTCCACCTAAAGTAAAACTCACAATATAACTTAGAATTATTAATATTAAATAAGTTGGATGCATACTAATAAAAGTATCTTTAATTGTTTGAACCCCTATTTTTGAAACAAGATAATAAATTATCAAAACTCCAAGAACTAGTTTTAAGAGGTTAATAATATTTTTTAGATTGGATTTATTTGATTTGTTTTTTATCATTTTAATTTACTAAGTTGCTATAAAGTAATTTTCAATATTTAGCTCGATTTAAAAAGCTGATTTAAAATTTTAATGAAAAATTGTTTAACAATTTATTTTCTGTTCATATCTGCCAAAAAACCAAAAAGCCAAATTTGAACACCTATACTAATAAAAAGAACACTAAGAAGAACTCTTGGAAGAGCTCCAACAAGACCTGTTGTAAAAAAAGTGTGTAATACCCAAAGTCCAACTAAAAATCCTGGCAGGAAAAAAAGCGATCCAAAATAACCAAAAAATTTTAATGGCTCGTAATCCCTATAAATTCTAAATAAATTCACCCACGCCCTTATTGCATAGTTAAATGGATTACTCATAAGCCTACTGTTTCCATCTTTTCTTTTATCAAAATAAACTGGCACTTCTTTTATTTTGAATTTTGCTTTTGCAACCCTTATTATTTGTTCTTGAGTGTATGTATGGTTAGATATAATTTTAATTTGACTTGCAACTTCTTTTGTAAATGCACGCATTCCTGTTTGACCGTCAGTAATATGACATTTTGTAATTTTTGATATTACTCTTGAAAAAGCTTTATTGCCTATTTTTTTAATAAATGGCATGCTTTCAATATTCCCTAAAAATCTACTTCCTAAAACAAAATCATTGCCATTTTCAATTTCTTTTAGTAACTTAGGAATATCTGATGCGCGGTATTGTCTATCTGCATCAATATGAATAATCACATCTGCACCATGTTCTAAGCATTTTTCCATCTCAGTTCTAAAAACTTCAGCTAGCCCCATATTTCTTGGATGAGAATAAACTATTGCACCATATTTTTTTGCAACTTTTGCTGTATTATCAGATGAACCATCATCTAAAACCATAACACCAAAATGGTAATTGGTTTTATCCATTACTTTTTTTACATCATCAATTACATCACCAATGCTTTTCTCCTCATTGTAAGCAGGTATTGTAACGAAAACTTTTAGTTGTTTTGTTATTGTTTTTGCTATTGCATCTTTCATGTAGTAAAAAAAGGCGAAGCTATTTAAATAAGTTTCTAAAAATTATAGGTAGGAATAATGGGGGATAATATGAGTTGGCTTACAATATTACTATTTTTTATTTATACTTGGGGATTTGGTTATAGTATTACAAGATGGCTAAAACAAATTGACAATTTCTTTGAAAGAAATATAATGAGAATTGGGTTTGGTCTTGCTACTATTCCTTTAATTGGAATTCTTCTTAGTCTTATTAAAATACCTTTAAATTGGTGGATATTTTTAATATTGTCTTTAATATTACCATTTTATGATTTAATATATAATTTAGCAACAAAAAGAAAATTCCCAAAGATTGAATTGAAGTTTACTAAATCAAATTTGATATTAGGAATCGTGCTTATTATTTTTGCTTTTACATTATATATGTACACAACAGGAGCATTTGCTTATCCTTGGCTTGAAGATGATGATCCTTGGCATCATGCCTCTTCTGCTAAGTTTATTGCTGTTGAAAAAACAGTATTTGCACCTGAAGGAGATTTTATGTATCTTAATCCTTATCCTCCAGGATATGATTTGATTATGGGAATAATGCATCAAACTTCCTCCTCCTTGTTTTGGACACTAAAATTTTTTAATTCACTTATAGTATCACTTGGAATATTATTTTTCTATTTCTTTGCGAAAAGATTTTTAAAAGATATTTACAAAGCATTATTTGCAACATTTGTTTTTGCTTGTATACCTAGTTATCTTAGTCATTTTATTTGGTCACATAGTTTATCAATGACTCTTTTTTTGGTTTCGATATATTGTATTGAAATGATTAATGAAAATAAAGATTATGCTTACGTTCTTGCAATATCAATTGCTGCTATTTGTTTAACACAACCAACTAAGCCAATAAAATTCTTGTTTATTTACTTATTTTTTATAACAATAAAATGGATTAGTGAGAAAAAAATAAATTGGCACCTTACTAGGGGTATTGTTGGAGGATATTTACTTTCATTAGTGTGGTGGGCAACAAGATGGAAACAAATGTTATTTACAGGTCCTGCTGGACAAAATGCAAATCCATTAATTAATGCAGGAACTGACCCAAATATATTCGTTAAAGCTTTCCATATGTTGCAAAAAGCATTTCCTGCCTCTTCAGGAAGTGCAACAAGACCTTATAGTTTTGATGAAATAGTTTTTGCAAAAAGTCAAAATATGATAAATAATCCAATTGGTATAGGGTGGGTTGTTTGCATCCTTATTGTTTTAGGACTTATTGCAACTATTGTTATGTATAAAAAAATTCTAAAAAAAGAATATAGTTACATGTTAATATTAAGTTTGTGGGGAATTTATGCATTCTTAGGATTTAATACAATGACATTTAATTTACCCTTTGGACTTTATAGTTTTAGATTTTGGATGGTATTTGCAATACCTGCTGCATTACTTGCTGCTGAAGGAATGTGGTTATTAAAAGAATTTACAAAAAAAATTGAAATACCTTTAATTGTTGTTTTAGTATTAGTGATTGCAGGTGTTATTTTTACATCTGGAGTTCAAAAGTATAGTGTTAATACTGCAATGTGGGGTTTTGGACAAGGTTGGACTTCACAAGAAGAATTGAATACTTATATTTGGATGCAACAAAATTTACAGCCAGATACTAAAGTTTTTGCTTAT